>CALZKB010000001.1:0-5156 GCA_945787575.1 Thermoanaerobaculia bacterium
GACCCCCACCTCGTTGCCGGGCAGCCCCCAAACGTAGGCCTCGCAGCGATTCCCCCAGTACACCTCGACGTCGTCGCTCCACGGCTCGACGGCGTAGTGGCGGCGGATCCCGAAGCGCGGTCGCTGCCGCGAGGGCTTGGCGAAGCCGCCCCACCGGCGCACTCGCGAATGCAGCCCGTCGGCGCCGATCACCCAGCGCGCTCGAAGCCGGCCGTGGTCGGTTCGCACCCCGTGCTCGACGAGCTCGCGTACGGGGGTGCTCCAGGCGAAGTCGACCCCCACTTCCTCGGCGCGCTCCACGAGAGCGGCATGGAGCACGGGTCGGCGCAGCGCCAGTCCAGGCTCGCCGGGGAAGTCGGCGCGCACCGAGTCCTCGTCGCCGCGGTAGCGAATGCCGCGGAACGGGCGTCCGCGGTCGGCGCCCAAAGCGACGCCGAGCTCGCGAAGAGCCGCGACGCCGCCCGGCATCATCCCTTCGCCGCAGGCCTTGTCGATCGGCGGGCTCGAGCGATCGACCACCAGCACCTCGAGTCCTCGGGCGCGAAGAGCGATCGCGGTCGCGAGTCCGGCCGGTCCGCCGCCGATCACGAGGGCGCTGTCTTGCGGAGGTGGCTTCATGACGCGGTGCGCCGCCGGTGGCGCTGCCGACGGGAGGGGATCATCGAAAGCAGATAGTGACCCAAGTGGAAGCGCCGCGGCGGCTCGAGCTCGCCCGCCCGATAGCGTGCGAGAGCTTCCCGTCGCCGGATCTTGCCGGAGGAGGTTCGGGGCAGGGTACCGGGAGAGAGCACCTCGACGTGGTCGAGAGCCAGGCCGGTGCGCGCGAGGACCTCGCCATGGCAGGTGGCCGCGAGCTCGCTTCTCGATCGCCGCCCGGGGCGCCGCTCGACGAACAGCAGCAGCGCTTCTGCCGCCGCGCCCTCGGGGCGGTAGCTGACGGCGGCGGCGCAGCCGGTGCGAATCCCCTCCACCCCGTCGATCGCCCGTTCGATCTCCTCGGGGGCGTGGTTGCGGCCGCGCACGATCAGGATGTCCTTGTCGCGGCCGACGAGGTAGAGCTCGCCGCGGTCGAGGAAGGCGCGATCGCCGGTGTCGAGCCAACCGTCGACGAGCGCCTCCGCCGTGGCTCTCGGGCGATTGAGATAGCCGTCCATCAAGGACGGTCCGCGGACCCAGACCCGGCCGACGCAACGGTCGGTCAGCGCACCACCATGGCCGCCGCGAATCTCGATCTCGAAGCCCGGCAACGCCTTGCCGACCGAGACGAGCTCGCGACCGTCCGAGTCGGCTACGGCTCGACCGCTCATGGCGAGCTCACGCCGATCGAATCTGGCGCTGGTGAATGGCGTCTCGAGGTCCGAGAAGGTGACCGCCAGACTGGCTTCGGACAGTCCGTAGACCGGTGCCAGGACCTCGGGCGCGAGTCCCCAGCCAGCGAACCGTCGGTTGAAGCGGCGCATGACCTCGGCCGACACCGGTTCGGCGCCGTTGAGGGCGATCCGCCACGGCGAGAGGTCGACGCCCTCGAGCTCGTCGTCGCGGATCTTTTCGAGGCAGAGGCCGTAGGCGAAGTTGGGCGCCGGCGACACCGTGCCACGATACCGCGAGAGGGTGCGCAACCAGATCGCCGGCCGGTGGATGAAGGTCTCGGGCGCGATGAGGGTCAGCTCCGCGGCGAGCTCGAGGGCCGGAAAGACGCAGCCGATCAGCCCCATGTCGTGGTAGAGCGGTAGCCAGGAGACGCCGCTGGCGCCGGCGAGATCTCGCCAGTGGTCGTTCAGCGTCCGCACCTGGGCGAGGATCGCGCGGTGGCTGAGCGCCACCGGTTTGGGCTCGACGGTGGTGCCGGACGAGAACTGCACGAGGGCGAGATCGTCGCTTCGAGGGGATCGGATCGTCGGCTTGGAAAGGACCCTCGGTGGGTCTTCGAGAACGATCAGGTCGACGTGGGGATCACAGGCGTCGACGGTATCGCCGAGCAACCTCGCGACAGTGGGTTCGCTGACCAGCCGGCGAGCACGGACAGCCGCGAGCATCGCCGCCGTAACTTGGTGGTACTCGGCGAGCCGCCCCAGGCGCACCGGTGGGTAGAGGGGGACCGGTACGGCGCCGGCCAGCAGGGTGCCGAAGAAGGCGTCGAAGAAGCGTGGTGAGGTGCGCAGCACGATCGCGACGCACTCGCCCGGCTCGACCCCCTGAGAGCGCAAGGCGCCGGCTGCCGCTGCCGCTCGCCGCTCGACCTGCGACCACGAAACGAAACGCGCCCGCTCCCGCCGATCGACGAAGCGCAGACCCCCGGTTCCGACTTGGGCACCAGACGCCAGCAGCTCTCCGAGCGTCGAGGCTACCGGCGAGATCACCCTTCCCCGCTTTTGAGCTGTGCCACGATCGAGACCAGGTCGCCGACGGTCTCCACCCCCTCTTCGTCGGTCGGCTCGAGCGAGATCCGGAAGTGGTTCTCGATCTCGATGATCAGGCTCATCGCTCGTAGCGAGTCCAGGGCCAGATCCTCGGCGAGTCGCGAGCTCTCGGAAAGCTCCCCGCGCCAATCGAGCTTTGCTGCAGCGAGAGCCTCGATCTGTCGGAGGATTTCTGCGCGGGTAGACACCGGGGAAGCTCGAATCGTGACAGCATTATGGCACTGCCTTGCGCGTGCGGATCCGGCGCGAGCTCGTCTCCGAGAGCCGTATCTCCCCAAATCCTGACTTCGTAGTATTCGTGACTGGCGACACCGCATCCTCTCGCGTCGGCCGCGGTGTGCTCCTGCCGTGCGCTCTTCTCTTGGGAGCGATGTTCAACCTCACCCTGGTGGTGGCGGGGCTCAGGGAGTTCGTCATCGACGATCTCGGCGGCACGGTGCGCGACGCGACCCTCTTCTTCTCGGTCGAGACCTTCGCGTACATCCTCTTCGCTCCGCTCTGGGGCCTGGTGAGCGACCGCTCGGGCCGCCGCCGCCCGTTCATCGTCGCCGGCTTCGCGAGCTCGGCGTTGATCTATGCCGCCTACCAGGGCATCGACTCGATTCCGCTCCTGCTCGGCTTGCGCTTCGTCCAAGGAGCGTGCGCGGTCATGGGCTGGTCTCTGGTAATGGCGCTCGTACTCGACCGTCCCGACCGGAACCGGACCGGCCGATACATGGGCTGGATGGGCGCGGCGCTCATCTTTGGAGTCGGGATCGGTGCTCCGGTCGGCGGTTACCTCACCCGCTGGTTCGGTGCCCGGGCGCCGCTCGGAGCGGCCGCTGTCCTGTTCGGAGTCCTGGCGATCGGGGCGTTCTGGCTGCTCGAGTCGACCGATCTCCGACGAGGCCTGCGCATCCGTCGGATCTTGAGGGCGCTCGGCGCTACGCCGCGGCTCCTGTTGCCGATGGCCTTCCACTTCGTCGACCGGCTGGCGGTCGGCTTGTTCGTGGTGATCTTCCCGCTTTACCTCGACACCCTCGGTGCGGGAGACGCCGCGGTTCGAGGGCGCTACCTGTCCGCCTTCCTCCTGCCATTCGCCTTCCTCCAGATCTTCACCGGCCGCTGGAGCGAGCGGATCGGACCGTACCGGCCGCTGATCTTCGGCAGCCTGGCCTACGGCGTGGTGTTGACGACGGTAGGCGTCGCGAGCCTCTTTCTGCTCGGACCGGTGATGATCGCCCTCGGACTCTTAGCCGCGGTGATGTTTCCACCCGCGATGTTGCTGACCGCGCGACTCGCCACCGCGAACACTCGGGCGAGCGCCATGGGCGGCTTCAACCTCGCCGGCTCGCTCGGATTTGCCGTCGGGCCGCTGGTAGGCGCCTGGGCCTACGGGACGCTGGGCTTCGGCTTCGCGTTCGCGCTCTGCGGCGTCTTCGAGATCGTGCTGGCACTGGGGACCGCGGTCTGGTGGCTGCGGACGCGCGAACGGTGAAGGGTGCCAGGCGTCGAGACCGAAGAATCCGACGAGGGCGTCGAGCAAGCGATGCGAACGCCCGCACCGAAGGCTGCCGCCGTTCGGGACGAGCCTCGCACGAAGCGAATTTCCAGCTGACGGCCAGGGTTCATTCGTTCACCATTCGAGCAGTACGAGCTCGGAGCAGAAACCCGGCCCCATGGCGAAAAGAAGACCGGGCGTACCGGGCGCCGGTCGATGGTGATGGAGCGTTTCCTCCAGAACCAGCAGCACCGAGGTGGAGGAGAGGTTGCCGACCTCCCGCAGGCTCCGCCAGCTGAGCTCGAGGGCGTCGGCGGGAAGCTCGAGCGCCTCGTCCATCGCCTCGAGCACTTTGGGACCGCCGGTGTGGGCGGTCCAGACGCCGATGGCGTCGCGAGTGAGCCCGTGGTCCTGGAGAAAGGCGTCGACGTCGCGCCGCAGGTTCTGGAGCACCATGTCGGGGACCTCGGCCGAGAGCACGAGCTGGAATCCGCGCTCGGAGATGTCCCATCCCATGACCCTTTCGCTGTCCGGGTAGAAGATCGAGCGGGTGGAGACCACGCGGGGGCCTCCGCCGCCGCGGTCGGTCCCGCTCACGACGACCGCCGCGGCGCCGTCTCCGAAGAGTCCCGAGGCGATGAGATTGGCGATCGAGAGATCCTCTCGCTGGAGGGTCAGCGAGCAGAGCTCGACCGAGAGCAGGACGGCAACGCCCTCGGGATAGGCCTTCACGTAGTCCGCGGCGCGGGCGATTCCGGCGGCACCCGCCACGCAACCGAGACCGAAGATCGGAATCCGCTTGAGGCGCTCGGGCAGGGCGATACGGTTCATCAATCGCGCGTCGAGAGCGGGGGTGGCGAGGCCGGTGACCGAGACCGTGAACAGTGCGTCGACGTCCGCCGGCTCGAGCCCGGCATCGCTGAGGGCCGCCTCGACCGCCGCCGCGCCGATCTCACGGCCGACCCGAATCCACGCGTCGTTGGCGGAACCGAAGCTCTCGAGCTTTGGATACTCTTCGAGAGGCAGCGCGAGGTGCCGGCCGCCGACCGCGACGTTGGCGAACAGCTGGCGGATCCGGTCGACGTTGTGGAGCTGGTCGCCCCAGTGCGCCTCGGCGGCGGCGAGGAGCTGCTCTTGGTCGTAGAAGTGCGGCGGGAAGGCGTGGCCGGCGCCGACGATCCTCATCGTTCGACTCTTACCGAACGCCCGTCATCTGCGGACTTCCAGCCGTCGGGCCACGAGGGCCATCAGCAGAC
>CALZKB010000001.1:5163-60117 GCA_945787575.1 Thermoanaerobaculia bacterium
CGGAAGATCCACGCCACCCAGCCGGCGAGCAGGCCGTCGAGCCACCAGGCGCCACCGCGCCCCTGGACGAGCAGGAAGAGTGCGACGAGAGCGGTGGCCTCGAGCAGCCAACCGCCAAGGGTCGTCGCACCGCCAAGCCGGGGGCCGAAGTCGCCGGAGTCGAGGGCGTCGAAGCCGAGCGTCGCCCCTCCGATCAGCAACACGGTCAGCGGGATCACGAAAACGAGGTATCGAAACAAGGGAAGCCGATGATAGCTCAGCCGATCTCGCGCCAAAGCAGGTACACTCCGCGATCAAACCGGTTCCAGTTCGGCCACGTAGTGTCCTCGGAGATCATGCACAGACTCGGCTCGCCCACGCTGCTCGTCTTCACTCTCGGCCCCGGCCGGGAGCAGGCCCGTCGACGCTGGCTCGGTCGCAGGGGGGCGGCCGCCGAGCGCAGGGTGCACGAACAGTGTCTCGAGTCCGTGCTCGAGGCCGGTCGGGCGGCAGACTGTGTCTTGCGTCTCGCCTCACCTACCGCACCTCCGTCGGGAGTCGATGTCGAAGTCGCCGGACAGCGAGGAGCGACCTTCGGCCGGCGCTTGCTCAATGCCGTCGCCGACGCCGAGCGCCGCGCATCCGGTCCCCTCGTCGTCGTCGGAACCGACACTCCCGGCGTCGGTCCGGAGCTCGTCGCCGAAGTGCTCGAGGCAGTCGACTCGGATCCGGACACGGTAGTGATCGGTCCCGCCGCCGACGGCGGCATCTACCTGCTGGCGGCGGCCCGCTCGATTATCGAAGAGCTCGGGCGGGTGAAGTGGCGATCGTCGCAAACGCTCGAGTCGCTGCGAGCCGCGCTCCGCGAGAGCGGACGCGCGATGCGGCTGTTGCCGGTCCTAAGGGACCTCGACACCCGCCGGGATCTCGAGCGCTGGACCGCCCTGGGCGCCCTCCGCTCCGGCTGGCGCCGGGTCGTCGCTCTCGTGCGGGAGGCTTTGGCCCGGCTGGTCGAAGCGCCCCCGCCGATCGCTCGGGCCCTCGGGCCGCTGTCAGTGACGGTCGCCGCCGGCCGCGCCCCGCCGCGCTGAGCCTTCATCACGACAACCGTTTTCGCGCATGCCCGCCGGGGTGTGCGCCAAGTCCGTTTTGGGATCTGGCCGTGAGAGCCGTATCGAAGGAGAGGACCGATGACCGTCGCCAAGGTTGAGAAAAACGTGCGGGAGCGCTACAGCGAGGGCGCCCAGACTCGGGTCGCCAAGCTGTGCTGCCCGGTCGACTACGACCCGCAGTACTTGAAGATCATCCCGCAGGAGGTGATCGACCGCGACTACGGTTGCGGCGACCCGTCGAGGCACCTCCGCTCCGGCGAGACGGTGCTCGATCTCGGCAGCGGCACCGGCAAGATCTGCTTCATCGCCTCACAGGTCGTCGGTCCCCAAGGGCGGGTGATCGGCGTCGACATGACGCCCGACATGCTGGAGGTCGCGCGCCGCAACGCACCGGTGGTGGCCCGGCGAACCGGCTTCGCGAATGTCGAGTTCCGGCGCGGACGGATCCAGGACCTGGCGCTCGACCTCGACCGGTTGGAGGAGGAGATCGTCGATCGACCGGTCGACAGCGTCGCGCGCCTGATCGAGGTCGAAGAGCGGGCCGACGAGCTCCGGCACGAGGAGCCGATGATCGCCGACGGCGAGATCGACGTCGTCGTCTCGAACTGCGTTCTGAACCTCGTCGAGAACGATCAGAAGGAGCGGCTCTTCGCCGAGATCTACCGGGTACTGCGCCGCGGCGGGCGGGCCGTAATCTCGGACATCGTGAGCGACGAGGAGGTACCTGTCGCCCTGCAGCACGATCCTGAGCTGTGGAGCGGCTGTATCTCGGGAGCGTTCACCGAGAGCGGCGTCCTCGAGGCGTTCGAGCGCGTCGGCTTCCACGGGATCCGCGTTCTCGAACGGGAGGTCGAGCCCTGGCAGACTGTCCACGGCATCGAGTTCCGCTCGTTGACCGTCGAGGCCTTCAAAGGCAAGGAGGGACCGTGTTGGGAGCGCAGGCAGGCGGTCGTCTACCGCGGCCCGTTCAAGGAGGTGCTCGATGACGACGGCCATCGGATAGTGCGCGGCTACCGCTACGCGGTCTGCGACAAGACCTACCAGCTCTACGGCCAGGAGCCTTACGTAGACAGCTTCGACTTCATCGATCCGCTGGAGGAGGTCGAGCTTGCAGCCGCCGAGCCGTTCGATTGCTCTCGCACGGTGCTGCGTCATCCACGGGAGACCAAAGGCGAGGATTACGACGTCACCGCGGCTGGAGAGTGCGGTCCCGACGGTTGCTGCTGATGAGGCGCACATTCGCACTGCTCGTCGCGGGAGTCCTGGCCGGCGTGCCGGCCGCCGCCGCCCTTCGGGTCATCGGTTCGACGACCGTCAACCCGGTGGTGAGCGAAGCCGCCGCCATCCTGCGAGCGGAAGCCGGTTTGGAGATCCAGGTGGACACTGCGGGCGGCAGCTCCGGAGGGATCGCTGCGCTCGCCGACGGACGAGCCGAGATGGCGATGGTCTCGCGGCCGATCAAGGTCGCCGATCGGCAGCGTTTCCCGGGCGTGGACTTCCGCTCGACGACGATCGGTGCCGACGCGCTGGCGCTGGTGGTGTCGGCCGATGTCTGGTCGGCCGGCGTGCGCTGTCTGTCGCGCGAGCAGGTGCGAGGCCTCTACGAGCGCCGGATCGCCCGTTGGAGTGAAGTCGGTGGCCCCGACCGTCAGGTCGTCTTCTTCAACAAGGAGCCGGGGCGCGGCACCTGGGAGGTGTTCGCGGACTGGCTCTACGGGGGCGTCGAGGCGACGCCGATGGTGAGCCATCCCGAAGTCGGCTCGAACGAAGAGGCACGCAGCAAGGTGGCCTCCACCCGCGGCGCCATCACCCAGCTGTCGGCGGCCTGGGCCGACGGCGTGCGGACGTTCGCGCTCGGTCTGTGTGAGACTGGCCTTCCCGTCGCCCACCCGACCCGCGCCGCGGTCGCGGCCGGCGACTACCCGCTGAGCCGTCCCCTCACTGTGGTGACCGACGGGCCGCCGGTCGGGGTCGCGCGGCGGCTGATCGACTTCGTGCTCGGCGGCCGCGGACAGGCTTTGGTCACCCGCCACGGCTATCTACCGCTGTCGCAGGCGAACGGTGAGGGCGGTCACCCTTGAGATCGAGCTTGGCCCGCTGGGCGAGCTACGGGGCGACCGGGCTGACTCTCGTCTTCGGCACCGCCCTCCTCGTTTCGTTCGTGGCGCAGAGTCTGCCGGTGTGGCGGCACGAGGGTCTCGCCTACGTGACCGGGAGTGTCTGGCACTTCCGCAGCGAACAGTTCGGCGTGCTCCCGATGATCTACGGATCGGTGGTGGTTTCGATCGTCGCGCTGGCACTCGCCGCGCCGCTGGCCGTCGGGGCCGCGATCTGGAGCGCGGAGTATCTGAACGGTCGCAACCGTTGGTGGTTCAAGGTTCCGATCGAGCTGCTCGCAGGCATACCCTCGGTCGTCTACGGACTCCTCGGCGTGCTCCTGCTGCGTAACTGGATCTACGAGCTGTTCGAGCGTTTCGAGCCGCTGTCGGGCGACACCCTGCTGACCGCCGGCGTGCTCTTGGCGGTGATGATCCTACCGACGGTGATGACCCTGGCGGACGACGCGCTCCGGGGAGTGGCGTCGAGTCAACGGCGGGCGGCGCGAGCGCTCGGTTTCACGCAGGCGGAGGGAGTGCTTCGAGTGAGTCTGCCGCAAGCGGCGCCGGGTCTGGTGGCGGCGCTTCTGCTCGGCCTCGGACGGGCGATGGGGGAGACGATCGCCGTCTTCTTGGTCGTCGGTCGCCAGGACAGCCAGGCGGACTATGGCTTGCGGTCATGGCTGGAGGCGGGCCAGACCCTGACCAGCAAGCTGGGCTCGTCCGAGACGTTCCTCGCCTACGGCGATCCGCTGCACTGGTCGGCCATCGTCGGCTTGGGGCTCGTCCTGCTGGCGCTCGTGCTCTCGCTGACTCTCGCGGCGGGGCGCTGGTTGCCCGAGACCGGGCTCGCGAGGAACCGGCGTGCGTAAGTGGATCGATCGCGGTCTGCCGATCGCTTGCGCGATCTGCGCGGTCGCCTGCTGTGCCCTGCTGCTCGGCATCGTCGCGACGATCCTGGCGCGCGGTCTGCCGGTCTTGAGTGGCGAGTTCCTCAGCGCCGCCGACGGCGAGCTCTTGGGCAGCGGCGGGATCCGCTATCAACTCTTCGGTACCGTGCTGCTGGTGGCGACGGCGCTCGCGGTAGGAGCCCCGCTGGCGCTCGGTTGGGCTCTCGTGCAGGCCGTGTGGGTACGGTCGCAGCGAGGGCGGCGGCTGCTTCGACGAACCCTCTATGCGGTCAATGCCGTGCCGTCGATTCTCTTCGGCATCTTCGGGCTGATCGTCTTCGTGAAATACCTCGATTGGGGCAAGTCGTGGCTTGCCGGGGGAATCCTGCTGGGGCTGATGATCGTCCCGACCATCGCCGTCGCTCTGGTCGAGAGGATCGAGGCGCTCCCGGCCAAGTACGTCCGCGCAGCCGCCGGGCTCGGGCTCTCGAAAGGCCGGATCGTCACCTCGGTGATCTTGCCTCAGTGCTGGTCGGGCGGCGCCTCGGGCGCCCTGATCGGCCTCGCCAGAGCGGCGGGCGAGACCGCACCGATTCTGTTTACGGCGGCGGTCTTCTCGGGGGTTACCGTACCCCACGGGGTCGTCGAAAGCCCGGTCCTCGCCCTGCCGTACCACATCTTCGTGCTGGCCCAGGACTCCTTCGATCCAGAGGCTGGAGCCCACCTCTGGGGCTCGGCCTTCGTGCTGCTCGCGCTGGTCCTGGCGCTGAGCCTGTTGGCGCTGCCCCTGCGGCTGCGCGCCGCCGAGGAGGCGCAGCATGGCTGACATTCTGCGAATGCCGAGCGCACCGCGCCCGATCTTGAGCGCCCGCGCAGTGTCGGTCGCGAGCGCCGAACGAGCGCTGTTGCACGACGTCGACCTCGACATTCCGGAAGCCGGAGTGTTCGGCATCATCGGGCCGTCCGGCGCCGGCAAGAGCACGCTGCTGAAGGTGTTCAACCGCCTGCTCGAGCTCGAGACCCCTCCCCTCGAGCTCGCCGGCGACGTCCGCTTCCGCGGCCGGCCGGTGTACGGCGCCGGGGTCGATGCCGACGCCTTGCGCAGCCGCGTCGGAATGCTCTTCCAGCAACCGGTAGTCTTCCCGGCGTCGATCCGACGCAACGTGCTCTTCGGTGTCCGCCACGTCGAGCGTCTCTCTCGCGCCGGCCTCGAGGAGCGGCTGGTGGAGGCTCTCGAGGGAGCGGCGCTGTGGGACGAGGTCGCGGATCGCCTCGACCGGCCGGCGGTCGAGCTCTCGGTAGGCCAGCAGCAACGGCTCTGCCTCGCCAGGACGCTCGCGCTGCGGCCGGAAGTGGTCCTCATGGACGAGCCGACCAGTGCTCTCGATCCGCGCGCGACGGCGGCGATCGAGACGTTGATTCGGCGGCTCGCCGACGTTCACACCATCGTGCTCGTGACTCATGATCTTGATCAGGCCCGAAGATTGGCCGATCAGGTGGCGTGCGTCTGCCGGCGCGACAACGTCGGCCAGGTGATCGAGACCGGATGCTGCACCGAGCTCTTCGACAACCCTCGATGCCCGGAGACGATGGACTACCTCGATTCGAGAGGAACCGACCAGTGACCGAGCCCGGAAAGTCCCCTCCGCTGTCGGTGGCCCCTTCGCCGGCTGCTCGCCCGGGCGAAGTCCCGTTCGTCGAGCTGCAGTCGTTCGATACCCTCTGGTTCCAGGTCGCGGGCACCGTGTGCAACCTGGCGTGCACCCACTGCTTCGTCTCGTCGTCACCGACCAACCACACCCACGAGGCGATGACTCTGGCGCAGATCGTCCCCTATCTCGACGAGGCCGCCGAGCTCGGCGTCAAGGAGTTCTACTTCACCGGTGGCGAGCCGTTCCTCAATCCTGAGATGGAGGCGATCCTCGCCAAGACCCTCGAGTACGGTCCCGCCAGCGTACTCACCAACGGCCTGATGCTCGACCCCGCGCGTTGCGGCCGACTGGCGGCGCTCGCCGCCGGGGTCGAGTACTCCCTGGATTTCCGAGTCTCGATGGATGGCTACGACGCCGAGTCGAACGACCCGATCCGCGGTGAAGGGACGTTCGAACGGATCCTCGAAGGGATCTCGAATCTGGTCGTGGCGGGAATCAACCCGGTAATCACGGTCACCGAGGTCCATGACGACAACGGCACGGTGCGTGGCAAGGAGAGGTTCTTCGAGCTGCTTCGCGAGCTCGGCGTCGAGCGTCCGCGCCTGAAGATCCTGCCGGTCTTCAAGATCGGCGCCGAAGCCGAGCGGTCGGCCGCCTACGAAAGCTGGCAGGTGCTGCGCGACGTCGATGCGCCCGATGGCGACTGGGGCCATCTGCAGTGCTCGAGCTGCCGGATGGTCACCGACCAAGGGGTGTGGGTCTGCCCGATCCTCGTCAACGAGCCGAGCGGCAAGATGGGCGAGAGGTTGAAGGACACCCTCAACGCCTTCCCCCTCGCCCACCCGGCGTGCTGGACCTGCCACGTCTACGGCGTGAGCTGCAAGACCTGACGCGATCCTGGCTCCATCCGAGCCGCACTCCCGTAGCCAGGGGACCCGTGCCCCCCGGTTTCTCTGAGTCGTCGCTGCCTGATCACCGGCCCTCGTTGAGACAGGGATGAGCCCCAGGGGCACGGCACTTCTCATCCCTCTCTCGCCGGGGCCTACGGTCGAGGGCATGAGATCGGTCGCCGGATGGCGGCAGCAAAGAACAAGCGTTCATGGTTTGTCGTTCGAAAAACGCCCATGGACCCATTTGCGAAGCCGACCAACCGGGCCTTAAGCGAAGGCCCACTACTCGCTCCACCGGTAGGCCCCAGGCGAGAGAGCCGCGCGTCGCCGGTCCAACAATTGAATGCGCGCGAGCGTCCCCCTGGGGGTCAGCGGCTCTCTCGCCGCCAGGGCCGGGCATCAGGGAGCGACGACTCAGAGAAACCGGGGGGCGCGGGTTCCCCGGGTACGCTCGAGAGAGGGCCTCTTCGAAGTGGTCGGTTGCGAAAAGCCACGACTTCACCAAGAGCAAGCGGTGATAATAAACTTCAAAATATGAAGTGAAGAGTTTTGCAACCTAACCAAGTTCCTTGACAGGGAGCCCAACGGGGCACATACTTCGCAATACGAAGTTCAACTGCCGTGTGTCTGACCGCGCCTTGGCCATCCACTTCGACGAAATGATCAGCTCTCCGGCCCGCCTAGCCATTCTCGCCACCTTGGCGCCGGGTGCCTCCGTCCGTTTCACCGAGCTCAAGCGCGAGACCGGTCTCGCCGACGGCAACCTGCACGTCCAGACCGGCAAGCTCGCCGACGCCGGCTACATCGCGGTGCGCAAGGCAATGCGCGGCAAGCGGTCGGTCACCGAGTTCCGGCTCACCGAGCTCGGGCTCGAGCGGCTGCGGATTCACGTCCGAACTCTGCAGGCGGTGCTCGAGAGCGAGAGCGGCGTCATCCGGCCGGTGCTCGCGGCGGAGCGGGAGGACGACTCGGAGGTGTGGTCGTGAGGAGTGCTCGATGAGCCGGCCGAGGCGGATCGCGATCGGCGCCGACCATGGGGGGGTCGACCTCAAGGCGCGGCTGAGTCGACATCTGACAAGGTCGGGCCACACCGTCGAAGACTTGGGCACTTCGACCGGCGCGGCGGTCGACTATCCGGTCTTCGCCCGAGCCGTGGCCGAGGCGGTCGCCGCGGGTCGTGCCGACGTCGGGATCATGATCGACGGCGCGGGCATCGGCTCGAGCATGGCGGCCAACAAAGTGCCGGGAGTACGAGCGGCGCTCGCCTATGACCTGTCGAGCGCGCGCAACAGCCGCGAGCACAACGACGCCAACGTGCTGACCCTGGGAGCCTCGCTCATCGGTCCGGGGCTCGCCGAGCAGATCGTCGATGTCTGGCTCGAGACGGAGTGCACCGAGCCGCGGCACCGCAAGCGAGTGGCGATGATCGGCGACGGCGCAGCGGCTGCGCCGATCGATGCTTCGACGATCGGTGGCGCGGTGCTGTCCGAGGATGACTTCGAGCGGGTCGTCGCGAGACTCCAGCAGTTGATCGGGCGGCTCCCCGGCGCCGCCGGCAACGGCCCGTGCGTGGGCAGCAGCCCGGATACCGCCCGCGGCTTCATCCGTCTGGGAGCCACCGGTCTCACCAGCGTCGCCGAGGTCGATCCTCCGGGCCGGATCCCCGAGGACCTGGCCCGTTTCATCGATCACACCCTCCTCAAGCCGGACGCCACCGAGGATCAGGTGCGCGAGCTCTGCGCCGAGGCGCTCGAGTACAACTTCCGCTCGGTGTGCGTCAACGCCACCTGGGTGCCGCTCGCGGCGAAGCTGCTCGCGGGAAGCGACGTTCTCACCTGCACGGTGGTCGGGTTCCCGCTCGGTGCCAGCGAGCCGGCGATCAAGGCTCTGGAGGCGCGGCGTGCGATTCGAGCCGGGGCTCGCGAAGTCGACATGGTGCTCAATATCGGCGCCCTCAAGAGCGGGCAGGAGGATCTCGTGCTCAAGGATATTCGCGCCGTCGTCGAGGCGTGCCGCGACGGCAGCGCCGTCTGCAAGGTGATCCTTGAGACCGCGCTCTTGACCGACGCCGAGAAACGCCGTGCAGCGGAGCTCGCGAGAATCGCCCGCGCGCACTTCGTGAAGACCTCGACCGGCTTCTCGAGCGGCGGCGCGACGGTCTCCGACGTCGCGCTCCTCGCCGAGGTCGTGCGCGGCGCGGGGATGGAGGTCAAGGCTTCGGGAGGCATCAAGTCCTACGACGACGCCAAGGCGATGATCGAAGCCGGTGCGACCCGGCTGGGCGCCAGCGCCTCGATCGCCATCGTCCAGGAGGCGGTCGCCGCAACCGTGGGCATGAGCCGATGAGCGACATCGACCTCAGAGCGTTCGTCATCCTCGATTCGCTCCAACCGCAGTTCGCGTCGTTCCAGGCGACGATCTCGAAGGGTTATCTGCCGAGGGTGGGGCAGGCGAGTCTCTTCGTCGAGATCGCGCCGGGGATGGAGGTCAACCGGATCACCGACGTGGCGCTCAAGTCGACGGACGTCACTCCCGGTATGCAGATCGTCGAGCGCCACTTCGGGATGCTCGAGGTCCACTCGGACAGTCAAGCTCAAGTCCGGCAGGCGGGTGCGGCCATCCTCGATGCCCTGGACCTCGACGAGGGTGATCGAATGAAGCCCCGGGTGGTCTCGAACCAGGTGGTCCGCCATCTGGCCGACACCCAGACGATGCTGGTCAACCGGATGCGGCACGGAAACATGATCCTCTCCGGCCAGACCCTGTTCGTCCTCGAGTGCGAGCCCGCCGCCTATGCGGCGCTCGCCGCCAACGAGGCGGAAAAGGCCGCCGACATCAACATTCTGGAGGTGCGCGCGGTCGGCAGCTTCGGCCGTGTCTACATCGGAGGCGAGGAGGAGGACGTCGAGGTTGCGCAAGCCGCGGCCACACAGGCGATCGAAGGCCTCACCGGGAGGACGAAATGATCGGACTCCTCGACATCGCGAGGCGAACCCGGGCCCTTAGGGCCCGCTGTCCTAGGAGGTAGGAATGTCAGAAGCTTTGGGAATGGTCGAATGCCGGTGCTTTCCGGCGATGGTCGAGGCGGCCGACGCGATGGTCAAGGCCGCTCGGGTCGAGCTCGTGAGCTACGAGAAGACCGGCGGGGGCTACACGACGGCGGTGATCCGCGGCGACGTGGCCGCGGTCAAAGCCGCCTGCGACGCCGGACAGACGGCCGCCGCGCGGGTCGGCGACGTGGTGGCGGTCCACATCATCGCCCGTCCGCACGTCAACGTGGATCTGGTGATCCCACTGGGGCGCGACGCCGAAGCCGCCAAGAGCAAGAAGTAGGACGTGAAGCTCGCCAAGGTGCTCGGCACCGTCGTCGCCACCCAGAAGGACGCCAAGCTGCAGGGCTTTCGCTTCTTGATGCTCGGGCTCTACGGCCCGGACAATCGACCGACCGAGGGCTCGGTGGTAGCGGTGGACTCGGTCGGAGCCGGGGTCGGGGAGATGGTGCTCTTCGCGAGCGGGTCGTCGGCTCGCCAGACGCCGGCGACCGACAACAAACCGGTCGACGCCGTCGTCATGGCGATCGTGGATAGCTGGGAGGTCGATGGCGAGGAACGCTACCGGAAGGGGGATCCTGACGGGTGAGCGCCCTGACCGAACGCCAGGTCGACCGGATCGCCGAGCAGCTCGCCGCGCGGCTCCGCGGGAGTGCGGCGTCGAGCGGCCCGGTGAGCGCACCGTCCACCGCCACGGCCGGCCTGGGCGAGGGCATCTTCGCGACCGTCGACGACGCGGTCGCGGCGGCACGCGAGGCCTTCCGGCAGCTCGACGCTCTTTCGCTCGACCGGCGGGTGGCGATCATCGGCGCAATCCGAGCGTCGATGCTCGAGCACGCGACGGAGCTGGCGCGGCTCGCCCACGAGGAGACCGGTCTCGGAAGGCCGGAGGACAAGATCGTCAAGAACCGGTTGGTGACGACCAAGACCTCGGGCGTCGAAGTGCTCACCGCTCGGGCGGTGACCGGAGACGACGGACTGACGCTCACCGAGTACGCGCCCTACGGAGTGATCGGCGCGATCACCCCGACCACCAATCCCACCTCGACGATCATCTGCAACACGATCGCAATGATCTCGGCGGGCAACTCGATCGTCTTCAACGTCCACCCCAACGCCAGCGAGTGCTCGAAGGCCAACATCCGCCTGCTGCACCGGGCGATCGAGGGCGCCGGGGGCCCGCCGAACGTGGTCTGCGGCGTGGCGCAGCCGACGATCGAATCCGCCCAGCAGCTGATGACCCACCGCGGCATCCGGCTGCTCGTCGTCACCGGCGGCACCGGCGTCGTCCGGGCGGCGATGAAGAGCGGGAAGCGGGCGATCTGCGCCGGTCCCGGCAACCCTCCGGTGGTGGTGGACGCGACCGCCGATCTCGCCCACGCCGGCAAATCGATCGTCGCCGGCGCGTCCTTCGACAACAACATCGTCTGCACCGACGAGAAGGAGGTCATCGCCGTCTACTCGATCGTCGACGAACTGGTGTCGCAGATGGAGCGTCACGGCGCCTACGTCCTCGAACCGGCCGAGCTCGAGAAGGTCGAACGGACGATCTTCACCGAGAACCGCGGCCCCGGCCGCCGGTCGGTCGTCGACAAGGAGCTGATCGGCAAGAACGCCGCTCACATTCTCGAGGCAGCCGGAATCCGGGTGCCTGGGGACCCACGACTCGCCGTCGCCAGAGTCCCCAACGAGCACCCGTTGATCTGGACCGAGCAGATGATGCCGGTGCTGCCGGTGACGACTGTCCCCGACGTCGATCGTGGCATCGAGCTCGCCAAGGAGGCCGAGCACGGTTTCGGCCATTCGGCAGGCATGTACTCACGGGACATCGGCGCGTTGAGCAAGATGGCTCGGACGATCGACACCAGCATCTTCACCAAGAACGGTCCGTTCTATGCCGGGCTCGGTGAGGGGGGCGAAGGGCACTGCAGTTTCACCATCGCCAGCCCGACCGGCGAAGGTCTCACCGATCCCATCAGCTTCAGCCGGCTGCGCCGCTGCGTGCTGATCGATCACTTCCGCATCGTCTGACGATGGCGAGCCCTCGGCGCCACGCCGCTTTCGCCCTGCTCGAGTTCGGGAGCGTGGCATCCGGAGTAGCGGCCGGTGATCGCATGGTGAAGGCGGCGCCGATCGCGCTGCTGCGCGCCGGCACCGTCCATCCGGGTCGCTTCCTGGTGCTCGTGGGGGGGAGTGTCGCAAGCACCGAAGAGGCGTTCGAGAGGGGACGGGCCGAAGGTCTCGCGTCGCCGGCGCTCGTCGATAGCGTGTTCCTCGGCGACATCCATCCCGAGCTCCACGATGCCGTCTTGGGTCGTCGCGCGGGGCTGACCGGCGAAGCGCTGGCGGTGATCGAGACGGCGTCGTCGCCGGCGCTACTGCGAGCGCTCGACGCGGCGGTCAAGGGCACCCCGGTGACGATCGGCGAGGTGCGCCTCGCCGACGACCTCGGCGGTCGCGCCGTCGCCCTTCTCAGCGCCAAGCTGACCGATGCCGCCGCTGCGGTCGAGATCTGCACCGAGCTCGCCGGCGAGTCGCTCGTCGCCTCCGCCCTCCTGCCGCGGCTCGACGACAACCTGCGTCGCCTGCTCGGCGCCGGCACCCGCTTCGCGGCGGGCGAGGGGATCGTGCCTGACGGAGCGGAACACCCGGAGGAGGTCGTGTGCTCCTGGGAAGGGTGACGGGAACCGTCGTGCCGGCGACGATCGTCGACGGTCTCGGCGGCACGCCGCTCTTGTGGGTTCAACCGCTCGACCGTTCGAGCGACCCGGTGGGAGACCCGATCATCTGTGCGGACGGCACTCGGATGGCCGGTCCCGGACAGCTCGTCTACTGGGTGGAGAGCCGCGAAGCCGCGCTCACCCTCGAGCCGAGCTTCGTGCCGGTCGACCATGCGGTGGTCGGCCTCGTCGACGACGTGAAGCTCGAGGGCGACTCGGACCGGGAGTCGGGCCGATGATCCTGGGCCGCATCGTCGGCAGCGTCGTCTCGACCATCCATCATCCGATCGTCGGCGGTCGCAAGCTGCTGATCGTGGAGAGGCTCGATGCCGAGGGGCGAGCGGCCGGCGGCTACGTCATCGCATTCGACGCGATCGGAGCGGGGGCCGGAGAGACCGTGCTCGTTCTCGACGAGGGCAACGGAGCGCGCCAGGTCCTCGACGACGCCGCGGCACCGGTGCGTTCGGTCGTAGTGGGAATCGTCGACGACGTCTCCGCGGAGTAGCGGCGGGACCCGTGCCCGCCGTTGCTCTGCGCTTCGGAGCGCCTGCTCCCGGCGCACCCTCACGGCAAAGAAACGGCGGAGCGCGGTATCATCCGCGCTTCTAGCAGGGACAACGACCATGAAGCACTCAGTCCAGCATACCCTCGAACGATCGAGGGCCAGGGAGCTCCTCGACGAAGCTCTCGACGCCTACCGCGAGAACTACCGGGAGTACGAGGTCCACACCGCGTGGGTCGACGAGGAGACCGCGGAAGTGGGGTTCAGGGTGACCGGCACTCGGATCGGCGGCCAGATCAGGGTGTGCGAGAACCGCTACGCGATCGACGTCAAGGTGCCGTGGCTGTTTCGGCCGTTCAGGCGCAAGATCACCGCCACCGTCGACCGCGAGTTCGAGCGCTGGCTACAACGGGCCTGACATGCTCGAGCTGTACAGCCAGATCGAAGAGGTCGTCAGGGCCGTCCGAGAACGGTGGAACGGTCACCCCCAGGCCGGGTTGATCCTCGGTAGCGGACTGGGCGAGGTCGCGGACGAGATCGAGTCCGCGGTCGCCATCGACTACGCCGATCTTCCCCACTTCCCCCATTCGACGGCGCTGTCGCACGCCGGGCGCCTGGTGCTCGGCGAGCTCGAAGGCGTCACGGTGGTCGCCATGCAGGGCCGTTTTCACAAGTACGAGGGCTATCCGCTGACCCAGGTGACGCTGCCGGTCCGGGTGATGAACGCCCTCGGCGCACGACTTCTGATCGTCAGCCAGGCGGCCGGCGGCGTCAACCCGCAATACCACACCGGGGACGTGATGGTGATCGACGATCAGATCAACCTCCTCGGGGACAACCCCTTGATCGGCGTCAATGACGACCGCCTGGGACCGCGCTTCCCGGACATGAGTGCGCCCTACGACCCCGAGCTCATCGACGTGGCGTTGGCGGCGGCGCGGCGCGGTGACTTCGTGGCTCACCGGGGGGTGACGGTGGCGGTGACCGGCCCCTGTCTCGAGACTCGCGCCGAGTACCGCTTCTTGCGGGCGATCGGGGCCGACGTCGTCGGAATGTCGACGATCCCCGAGACGATCACCGCGGTCCACGCCGGGATGAGGGTCTTCGGCATGTCGGTGGTGACCGACATGTGCCTCCCGGACGCACTGGAAGTCGCGGATGCCGCCGCCATCGTGACGGTGGCGAAAGCGGCGGCTCCCAACCTGCGAACCCTGGTCGGGGCGGTGCTCGCCCACGAAGCCGCGCGAGACTGACCGTGCGGGAGATCCGGGGGCAGGTCGCCGACACGGTCGCCGCGATTCGCGCGCGCTGGGGAGGGGAGCCAGTCGCCGGCATCGTGCTCGGTACCGGTCTCGGCCCGCTGGCGGATCGGGTGGAGGCGGCGGCCGTCTTCGGCTACGAGACGCTGCCGCACTTCCCGCGCTCGACCGTCGAGGGACACGCCGGCGAGCTTCTCGCAGGTACTTTGGCGGGGTGCCAAGTACTCATCATGCGCGGTCGTTTTCACCGCTACGAGGGGTGGTCGATGGCCGAGGTCACCTACCCGGTGCGAGTGATGCGTGCGCTCGGCTGTGAGCTTCTGGTGGTGTCGAACGCCAGCGGCGGCCTCAACCCGCGCCTCGGCGTCGGCGACGTCATGGTGATCGAAGATCACATCAACATGATGTTCGACAACCCACTCTTCGGCATCAACGACGACGAGCTCGGACCCCGGTTTCCCGACATGAGCGCGCCCTACGACCGGGCACTACGCGATGCGGCGCTCGCCGCCGCTCGCCGTCTCGACTGCGTAGCGCACTCCGGGGTCTACGCCGGGTTTACCGGCCCGAGCTTCGAGACCCGGGCGGAGTACCGCATGCTCCGACGGCTGGGTGCCGACGCCGTAGGCATGTCTACGGTGCCGGAGGTCATCGTCGCGTGCCACGCCGGGATGCGGGTGCTCGGCCTCTCCGTCATCACCAATCTCTGCCGCCCCGACTGTCTGGACGAGACCGGCCATCAAGAGGTGCTCGCGGCAGCCGAGGGTACGAGTCGCCGAATGACCGGGATCGTCGAGGCGGTGCTTCCAGCGGCGGCAGCGGCGTGAATCCGGAGCGGATGATCGCGATCAAGCGCGACGGCGGCGAGCATTCCGCCGGGCAGATCGAGGAGTGGATCGAGGGCTACACCGCCGGCCGTGTCGGTGACGAGCAGATGGCCGCCTGGGCGATGGCGGTCTACCTGAACGGCATGACGGCTGTCGAGACCGCAGCCCTGACCGGCGCCATGGTCGCGAGCGGCACTCGGCTGTCGCGCGGGAAAGGGAAGCGCTCGCGCGTCGACAAGCACTCGACCGGCGGCATCGGCGACAAGGTGTCGATCGTGCTCGCGCCGCTCCTGGCATGCTGTGGCGTCGATGTGCCGATGATCTCAGGGCGTAGCCTGGGTCCGAGCGGGGGTACCCTCGACAAGTTGGAATCGATCCCTGGCTTTCGCACCGACCTCGAGCTCGCCGAGATCGACCGGCTGATCGCCGACGTGGGGTGCGTGATCACGGGCACGACCGCCGACATCGCACCAGCCGACCGCCGGCTCTACGCGCTGCGGGACGTCACCTCG
Source organism: Thermoanaerobaculia bacterium (assembly GCA_945787575.1). Classification (GTDB taxonomy): domain Bacteria; phylum Acidobacteriota; class Thermoanaerobaculia; order Multivoradales; family JAHEKO01; genus CALZKB01. The sequence continues at coordinate 20,653 of CALZKB010000001.1, forward strand.
ACCGTCGCATCGGTGCCGCTGATCACCGGCAGCATTCTCTCGAAGAAAGTAGCCGAGGATCTCGACGCCTTGGTGTTCGACGTGAAGGTGGGGAGCGGCGCCTTCATGAAGACCTTCGATCAGGCACGCGAGCTCGCCGATTCCCTGGTTTGCGCCGGCCGTGCATACGGCGTGGAGACGAGCGCTCTGATCACCGATATGAGCCAGCCGCTCGGCCGTGCGGTCGGCAACGCCCTCGAGATCGACGAAGCGGTGGCGGCACTCGAAGGCGAGGGTCCCGAAGATCTGGTCGAGGTGACCCTGGCGCTCGGGGCGAAGCTTCTGACGGCGGCGGGAGTGGCGGCGGACGACGCGGCCGCGCGCGACGAGCTCGCCGATCGGATCGCCGACGGCGCGGGCCGCGAGCGGCTGGCGAGGATGGTCGCCGCCCAGGGGGGCGACCTCGCCGAGCCGCGACCGCTGAGCGAGCGATCGACGATCACAGCGTCGCGCTCCGGCTATGTGGCCGGCTTCGACGGGGAGGCGATCGGCTTCGCGGTTCTCGAGCTCGGTGCCGGTCGCAAGCGGCAAAGGGACGCGATCGACCCTGGAGTCGGGCTCGAAACACAGGTGCGAATCGGGGATCGCGTCGAGGTCGGTCACCCCCTCTTCACCCTCTACGGAGATCCCCAGCACCTGGCCTCCGGGAGGCTGGAGTCGACGATCGTGATCGAAGCGGATCGGGTCGACCCGCCACCGTTGATTCGCGGTCGCGACGACGACGCGGCTTAGTAGGATCCGGGCATGAGCGACGAGAACCTGTCACCACTCATCGAGGCGGCGTTGGCTGCCCGCGCCAACGCTCACGCGCCCTACTCCGGCTTTCGGGTCGGCGCCGCCGCCGAGACACCGGACGGGGAGATCTTCGCCGGCTGCAACGTCGAGAACGCTTCCTACGGGCTCACCAACTGCGCAGAGCGAGTCGCCGTGGCGGCCGCGGTTACCGCCGGCCGGCGGGAGCTGACTCGGGTCGTGATCGCCTCCGAAGGCAAGGCCGGGCCGTGCGGCGCCTGCCGGCAGGTCATGGCCGAATTCGGGGACCCGGAAGTCGTGATCGTCGACGGCGCGGGCAAGGTGCACCGGCGTCGCCGACTGGCCGAGCTGCTCCCCGAACAGTTCAAGCTCGATCCACCTCGCTGAGGGACCGCCCGCTCGCCGTTGGTCGGCGGGGCGCAGGATGACAGAATCTCCTTCGGTGTTCGAGGGATTGAAGGCCAGCTGGATTCGCTACCGAGGGTTGTGGATCGCTGTCCTGGTGCTTGCGGCGGGGCTTCGGGTTTCGGTGTGGGCCGATATTGCGGCGCTGCCCACCGCCGAGGTTCTGGTCGAGGACGCGCGCCAGTACGATGCCGACGCCCAAGCCCTCATCGCCACCGGGGGGGTCCCGCCGGCCGTCTTCTATCAAGCTCCGGCTTACCCGTATTTCCTGGCGTCGGTCTACAAGCTCGCCGGACGCTCCTTCGAAGCCGTGCGAGCCGTTCAGTGGGCGATGAGCCTGCTGACGGTCGTGCTGCTCGCCGCGACCGCGGCTCGCCTGGGGGGGCGGCGCGCGGCGCTGGTTACCGCGACGCTCGCCGGAGCGCTGGCGCCGATGCTCCTCTACGTGCCGCTGCTGTTGAAGCCGACTCTCTTGATCGCGCTGGAGACGCTCTTTCTGTTCATGATGCTGGCGGCCGCTCGCCGGCGAGCGCCCTCCTGGAGGTGGGTGCTGGCCGGCTGCCTGCTCGGCCTCTGCGTTCTGCTGCGAGGCAATCTGCTCCTCCTGGTGCCGGCAGCACTGGTCTGGATCGTCCAGCGGGAAGGGCCGGGCTGGCCGCGGCCCGCACTCATGTTGGTGGGTGGGTTGGCGGCTGCGATCCTGCCGGTCACGGTCGTCAACCACAGCGTCTCGGGCCAGTGGGTTCTCACCTCGTCCCAGTCCGGGTCGAACTTCTACATCGGTAATCACCGGGGGGCGCCTGGCTACTACGTGCCGCTCTTCCCCGGCCGTCAGGGCCCGGAACACGAGCGCGTCGACGCCGAGCGCTTTGCCGCCGAGTTGATCGCGCGCGAGACAGGCGCGGTCCCCGAAAGCGTCAGCGGCTCCGAGATGTCTCGCGCGTTCTGGCGGGAGGCGGGGCGCCAGATCCGAGATGCTCCGGGAAGCTGGCTCGTCTTGATGGCCAAGAAGGCTCTGTTCTACTGGAACGACTACGAGATTCCCGACGCCGAGGACCTCAGCGTCTATCGCGAGAAGTCACGCGCTCTGCGCTGGAGCCCAGTCGGGTTCGGAGCCGTGGCGGTTCTCGGCCTGCTGGGTCTGTGGTGGCGGCGCACCGATTCAGAGGGCTCCCTGCTCGTCTGTCTGACCGCCGCGAGCTGGCTGTCGGTCGTGCTCTTTTACGTCTTCGGGCGCTATCGGCTGCCGGTCGTTGCCTTTCTGCTGCCCGCTGCCGGGTTCGGCGCCGTCGAGCTGTGGGACCGGCTGCTCGCACCGCGCCGGCACGCGTGGGCGCTCTTGACCGCCGGGCTGATGGGGCTGCTCTGCCTCGCGTATTGGCCGGTGCTGCCTCGCGATCAACGGGCACGATTGTCGGTCGCGCCACGGGTCAACCTCGGCACGGCGGGTCTGCGGGTGGCCGAGGCTCGCGCTGCGAGTGCCGGCGAGAGCGGCGATCGCGAGCTGCTTCTGGAGGCGATCGATACCGCCCGAGCGGCGACGGCCGAGCTCGAGCGCGCCGTCGCCATCGATTCCGACTTCACGCCGGCCGGAGTTCACCTCGGCTTGGCCCATTCACGGCTCGGCAACTATGTCCTGCAGGCCGGCGATCCAGCCGCCGCCCTGGAGCTCTACGCGCTGGCAGAAAGCTGGCTGGCCCGGGCGCTGGCCGGCCCCGGTGCGGCTCGTCACCAAGCGCTGGTGGCGGAAGCGGAGGAGCTGTTCGCGATCCTGGCGACGAGCCGGTGTCTCGCGCGCGAGGGACTCGCCGCGCGGCTCTTGGCCGAGGGCGGCCCGCAGCAGGCGCTCGCCGCCGCCGAGGGCTGCGACTCGCCGGTGCTCGACTACTTGCGGGCGGTCGCCCTGCGCGAGCTGGCCCGACGAGAGGATCGCCCGGCGCTGCTCGCCGAGGCGCTGACGTGCGCGAGGCGAGCCGCAGCGGTGGCCGATGCGCCCCGGCCGTGGCTCGTGCTGCGTGTGGAGCTCGAGCGCGCCACGAGGCAACAGCCTCCCGGTTGACTGCGACTGCGCCTCTACTCGCCCCAGGTGAGCCGTGCCGGGTTCATCCCGCCACAGCCGCCGGCGGCGAACGGCTTGCCACACATCCCGGTGTAGCAGGAGTTGCCGGGGAACCCGTCGGGGTTGACCTTGGCGTACCAGCTCTCGACCTCGGTCCGCACCGTCTCGGCATCCGCTCCCTGCTCGGCGATCAAGTAGTGCGACAGCCCCCAGACCGTGCGCGACAGGTTGCACGGGCAGCAGCAGGTGTAGGCCGTGTTGTCCGAGCAGCAGGCGGCGGGGAGCGCTTCGAGCGCCTCTCTCTTGATCGCTTCCTGCTCGGCGGTGAGCACGATCTCTTCGTAGTACCTCATGAAGCGCTGGGCGTCCGCTCGCGCGTCACCGGAGTCGGGTCCGGCCGCCAGGTAACCGGCTGCGAGGCCGAGAACCACGGTCAGGCCGAGGGTGAGAAAACGGGTGAATCGGGTGTTGGTGGTCGAGTTCATAATGACTCCGCTCATTGAAGGTGGAAGGCCACGGGGACCTCGCTGAGCATCTCATGATCGAGCATCGCATCCTCGTCGAACACGAAGCGGCCGTAGAACGGCTCGCCGGCGAGCAACTTGGGGATCCAGATCCGATCGTCTTCCCACATTTCGTCGAACGGGATCGCGTGGAGCGGAGTCCAGAGGGGGATCGCCTCGTCGGTCTCGCGCGGTTCGCGATCGCAGCTGTCGGCACGGAACACGTGGACGTGAATCGAGTAGCCATCGACGAACTGGAACAGCAGCTGCCCCGCGGCAATCGGCGTGGTGGGGGTGGTGAGCAGCTCCTCCTCGACCTCTCGCACGGCGCAGTCGGCGAGCGACTCGCCATCCTCCCGACGCCCGCCAGGGCCGTTGACCTTGCCGGCACCCAGGCCGCGTTTCTTGCGAATGAGGAGGACGTGGCCGTCCCGGATCACGAACAGGAGGGTGGCGTGGTCGACCGGCCGCCAGTTGTGCCAGTCGATGTCGGTGAGGGCTCGCATCGCGGAGCGAGTCTATCTGTCCGCGGGCTGCTATCGTCCGGCGCGGCATGAGCCTGATCGACTCCCACTGTCACCTCACCTACGACGCCCTGGCCGCGGATCCCGACGGAGCGTGGCAGCGGGCGCGCGAGGCGGGGGTGGAGGCGGCGATCGTCATCGGGATCGACGCCGCCACCTCGCCCCGGGTGCTCGAGTTCGTGGCCGGCTACCCCGACCTCTTTGCGGCGGTCGGCATCCACCCCAACGAAGTCGGACTAGCCGGGTCCAACGACATGGCGCGGATCGCCGAGCTGGCAAGCGACCCCAACGTCGTCGCCATCGGTGAGAGCGGCCTCGATTCCTACTGGGACCGCGCTCCGCTCGACCGCCAACGAGGGTTTCTGGAAGAGCACGTCGAGCTCGCGCTCGAGCTCGACAAACCGCTCATCCTCCACATCCGCGACCAATATCCGCTGGCCGCGGAGATGCTGGCGCCGCATGCCGAGAGCGGGCTCCGGGGTGTCATCCACTGTTTCGCGGGCGAGGGCCACGAAGCGGATCCCTTCATCGCCTGGGGTTGGCCGATCTCGTTCTCGGGTATCTTGACCTTCCCCCAGGCGAACAACGTCCGGGAAGCGGCCCGCCGCACTCCGCTCGATCAGTGTCTGATCGAGACCGACGCCCCGTGGCTCACTCCGCGCGGTCACGGTAAGGGGCCCAACGAGCCGGCGTTCGTCGCGACCACGGCGGCGCGGCTCGCCGAGGTCAAGGAGATCAGTCTCGAACGGCTGGCGGAAGCGACGACGGCCAACGCGCGGCGGGTGTTCGGGCTGTGAGCCGCGAGGGAGCTCGCGGGTCAGCTCCTCAGGTCCCGAAGATGCGATCGCCGGCGTCTCCCAGGCCGGGCAGGATGTAGCCGTTGGCGTCGAGCCTCTCGTCGACGGCCGCGGTGTAGATCTCGAGCTCGGGGTCGGCGTCCTGCAGTCGTGCGATCCCCTCGGGAGCGGCGAGCAGAAAGAGTCCGCGCAGCTCGGTGGCGCCGGCATCGCGCAACAGGCGAGCGGCGGCGACGGCGCTGCCGCCGGTCGCCAGCATCGGATCGAGGATCACGGTGGAGGCGCCTTGGATGCTCGGCGGGTGCTTCTCGTAGTAGGTACGCGGCTCGAGGGTGTCCTCGTCGCGCTCGAGGCCGATCGCGGAGACGCTCGCGGAAGGAAGCACCGCATGGACGCCTTCGAGCATCCCGAGACCCGCTCGCAGGATCGGGCATAGCACGACATTCTCCTCCCGCAGTCGATGGACCGTGGCGTGGCCGGCCCAGGTCGGTACCGTAGTGCTCTGCACCTCGAGATCGCTGAACGCCTCGAACGCCATGAGCGAGGCGATCTCGGAGACCAGTCGGCGAAAGAGCGGTGTCTCGGTGCGCTTGTCGCGCAGAAAGCCGAGCTTGTGCTGGACCAACGGGTGGTCGATTTGATGAACCCCCATGCAACGTCTCCTCGTGGCAGACCGACGTAGCTCTCAGGATACCGAGTTCGAGACCGTGGAGTCAGGTCCGCGGCCGTCGCGGGCTTCCCGTCGAGCGACCGTGACGAGCCAGAGAAGACCGGTCGCGACCTGGACGCCACCGAATGCGATGAAGCCCTGCGAGAGGGTGAGGAGGCGTCGCTCGAGCAACAGGCTCGCCGACACGATCGCTATCGAGTCGACGAGAGTCAGAAAGAGCCACTCGGTGGCGAACACCCGGCCGCGGAACCGGTCTTCAGTCCGCTCCTGCAGCAGCACGGTGGAGGCGACCCAGTTGGCGCCGCTCGTAGAATGGGCGAAGGTCACCAACAGGACCAGGAGCCAGAGCGCCGACGCGTGGGCGATGAACCAGTAGACGGTCCCGCTGGCGATGATCCCGAGACCGATCATGAACGGCCAACGGCGTCGATCGGGCACCGTGTTGCGCATCACGACCGGCCCCAAACCGGTGCCGAGCCCGCGTGCGGCATAGAGCCATCCGATGCCGATGGCCGGAGCCGCCGGCATCAGCTGCTGGCCGAGCAGAGCGAGCATGTAGACGATCCCGCCGCCACCGAGCGCCCACGCTGGCTTGGTGAGCACGATGCGGCCGATTCGAGGATGCTCGCGAATGTGGCGCCAGCCGTCCGTGACCTGGCGCAGGGCGGCGCGGACGAGCGCGCCCTCGGCCGGAGGATCGGTCTCCTGCGGGATCACCGTCCGCCAGATGAAGACCGCGGAGATCAGATAGGTGCCACTGTCGATCACAAAGACCGCTCGCTCTCCCAGCCATTCGGTGGCGAGTCCGCCGAGAGCGGCACCGATCGCCAGCAACGCCGACCAGGTGGCGGCCGAGAGGGCGTTGGCGGTCAGCAGCTCCCGCGCGGACGTGATGTTGGGAATGGACGCCGAACGCGCCGGGATGAAGACCGAGCTGATGACCATCTGCAGGGCGCCCAAGACGTAGATCCAGACGACGTCCTGGGGCTCGCGAACGGTCAGGAAGCCGAGCACGATCACGGCCCGGATGAGATCGGAGAGAATCATCAGCCGTCGCCGGTCGAAACGGTCGGCCATCAGACCGGCGATCGGCGAGGCGATGGCAAACGGCAGCGACTTGGTGATGAAGACGAGACCGAGCGCCAGTGGCGAGCCGGTCAAGCGCTCGACCAGGGTGTAGATCGCGATCGCGTTGAACCAGTCGCCGAGATGCGACGCCACGTCGCCCAGCCACAGACGCCGATAGTTCGCGTTGCCGCGGACGAGCTCGAGGTAGCCGGGTTGAGTGGGGCTGCCCATTTGGCCATGGTAGCCTCAGCTGGATGACGAGAACCGTTACGGTCTTAGGCCTCGTCGGCCTGCTGGCGATCGCCGGCGTCGTCGATGCCCAGGTCGCTTCGAGCCCCGGTGAGGTGACGCCGCTTCTCATCGGGAGCGAAGTGCCCTCGGCCACGGTTCGCCAGCTCGACGGCACCGAGGTCGATCTCAGGGAGGTCGTCGGCGACGATAGAACGGTCGTCATCTTCTACCGCGGCGGTTGGTGACCGTACTGCAACGGACAGCTGGGTCAGCTGCAAAGCATCGAGCAGGAGATCCGGGACCTCGGCTTCCGACTGATCGCCTTAGGCGCCGACCAGCCGAGCAAGATGCAGCCGACCATCGATCGCCATGAGCTCGGCTACACGCTCTACTCGGACAGCAAGATGAATGCGGCGCGGGCCTACGGAATCGCCTACCGGGTCGACGAAGCGACGGTGACGGCTTATAAGGGCTACGGCATCGACCTCGAGGCGGCGTCGGGCGAGAGTCACCTTCAGCTGCCGGTGCCGTCGGTGTTCGTCTATCGCGAAGGGGTGATGACCTTTCAATACGTAAACCCCGACCACCGGGTGCGGCTCGACGGAGACACCCTGCTGGCCGCGGTCCGCGCCGCGGCGGGCTAGCTCGAAGCTAGGTCGTGATCTTGATGTGCCACGGCTCGTGGCGGACCCCGTACTCGTTCGCTTCCGGGTAACGGATGTCGATATAGCCGAGGTCGATCAGCTTCTTGAACTCATCGGTTTCGGCGAACGATTCGGTGAAGTTGGCGGCGCCGAGGCCACGCTTGCCGATGTCGAAATCTCCGACGGCGTGGAACGAATAGCCGGGTGGGGCGAGCGACCGCGCCGCCTGCGAGAGATTGCCTTGGGTCTCGACCGCCTTGCGCAGAAACAGCTGGTACTGCTTGGCCAGGCCGCGCACCCCTGACGTCAGGAGCACCGAGTCACCGAGATCCGCGGTGATCCTCTCGTACTTTTCGAGCGAGGGACCTCGCAGGAGGTAGTGACCGGTGCCTGGAATCCGCTTCAGGTCCTTTCTCTCCAACCGGTCGCTGAGATTCTCGATCACCTTCTCGCCGAGGAACCCGTAGCGCGAAGCGTCGGCATGGAAGAGCTCGTCCATCAGGGCCAGCTCATCGACTTCGAAGGTACCGATGTCCGAATAGCTGTGGCTGAACTCGATGATCTCGTCGAATCCCATCCGGTTGAAGTTCCCGTGTCCGACGACGACCTGGGCTCGTTCGAGGCGGGCGGCGGTCCTGACGAGCAGGTCCCACTGTTGCTCGGAAACCAAGAGATCGTCGTCGTAGGCTCGGTCGAAGTCACGCGCCTTGATGACGGCGCGGAGCTGGGAAGGACTGGCGACGTCGATCTCTGGCGCCGCGATCGTCCCCTCGTCGCGGGTCGGCTCCGCCGTTCGGTCGGCGGCCATCGCCTCATCGATCGAGCGAGGCTTCGGAGCGCCCGGTGAACCCCCCCGCATCAGGCCGCCGACGGCGACCGCGCCTGCGACTCGAGGCAGAATCCTCAGGAAGGCTCGTCGATCCAAGAAGTCGTTCCCCTTTTCGTTTGGTCCGGCTAAACCCCTACCGCCATTGACTTCCCGTCTGGCCGGACGATCGATTATAGACGAGGAGTCGGGTCAAATCAGGAGACCTGCTACACAAGCGGTCATGAACGCGGCGAGAGTCCCGCCGATCATCGCTCGAATGCCCAAACGGGCGAGATCGCTTCGGCGCTCGGGCGCCATCGCACCGATGCCGCCGAGTTGGATCCCGATCGAGCTGAAGTTGGCGAAGCCCGCAAGCGCGTAGGTGAGGATCGTGACCGTGCGGTCGCTGAAGTTGTCGAGCCGGGTGCTCAGGCTGGCGAAGGCGACGAACTCGTTGACCACGGTCTTGGTACCGATGATCTCACCGGCCATCCGGCACTCGCTCCAGGGGATGCCCATCAGAAAGGCGAGCGGAGCAAAGACCAGTCCGAAGGCCTTTTCGAGGCTCCACGCCGAGTCTCCGGAGAAGCCGAAGAAGCCCCCGAACCAGCCGACGATCGCGTTGCCCATCGCCACCAGGGCGACGAAAGCGATCAACATCGCCGCGATGTTGAGGGCGAGCTTGACGCCGTCGCTGGCACCGGTGGCCGCCGCCTCGACCGCGTTGACGCTCTTCTTCTCGACCGCGAGCTCCACCGTGCCGAGGGTCTTCGGCGTCTCGGTCTCGGGCTGCATCACTTTGGCGATCAGCAGCGCCGCCGGCGCCGAGATCACCGAGGCGGTGATCAGGTGACCCGCGTCGATGCCCATGGCGACGAAGGCTGCCAGAACGCCGCCGGCGATGGTGGCGAAGCCCCCCACCATGACCGCGTTGAGCTCGGAAAGAGTCATGTCGTTGACGTAGGGCCGGATGACGAGCGGCGCTTCGGTCTGTCCGACGAAGATGTTCGCCGCGGCGGAGAGGCTCTCGGCGCCCGAGGTACCGAGAGTGCGCTGCATGACCCAGGCGAAGAACTGAACGATCTTCTGCATCACGCCGACGTGGTAGAGGACCGCCATCAGCGAGGAGAAGAAGACGACGGTCGGCAACACCCCGAAGGCGAACGAACGCCAGAGCGTGTAGGTCGGCGGAAGCGGCTCGTCGCCCGGCTTCGGGTAGATGTCGAACATGAACGCCGACCCCTCATCGACGAAGGAGAGGAGCTGCCGGAAGAAGTCACCCATCCAAACGAAGACAGCCTGCCCGGGGCCGGTCTTCAGGATCAGCAGCGCGAAGACGAATTGCAGGAGCATCCCGCCTCCGACCAGGCGCCAGGAGACCTTCCGCTTGTGCGAGCTCATCAGCCAGGCGAGACCTACCATGGTGAAGAGTCCAAGCAGGCTGATCAGCCGTTCCACGCAAGCACCTCCTGGGAAGACGAACCGTTGAGGGGTCGACGGGTGGCGGCATCTTAGCAGCGACCGGGGGACTGCCACGGACGGCCGAGGAGGGGAAAACTGGGCAGGCGAATCTAAACCGGTGCCGCCGCCGTAAGGATCTTCGGTGGTACGCTCCCTCCTCTCGATCATGTCTTCCCGCACGCCCAACGACCCCCGTAGTCCCAAGGAGCTGCGCGACGAGGAGCGTCGCGCCAAGCTGACGGCCCACCGCGACATGGCGACCTGGGGCGAGCGGTTGGTGCCGCTCGGTGCCTTCCGCGCGGCGACGAGCCGGGCCGGGCGGGAGCTGAGCACCGACGAGCGACGAACCCAGGCCGGCCGCTATCTCGAGCTGCCGCCCGACCCGACCCCGGTCGAAGGGCCGTACCACCGGGTCGCGGTCTTCGGCGGCGTCTACAACAACCACTACGCGCTCTCCGCGTTGCTTGCCGATGCCCGCGAGCGCGGTGCGGAGGCGATCTACTGTCTCGGTGACCTCGGTGGCTTCGGCCCCAATCCCGAGAAGGTCTGGCAGCTGCTCCTCGACGGCGCGGTCAAGGTCATCCAGGGCAACTACGAACAGTCGCTGGCCACCGGTCACGGAGACTGCAACTGCGGCTACACCGACCCGCGAGACAACCACTTCGCGGAGCTCTCCTACGGCTACACGGCGCAACGGTGCTCGAGCGAGTTCACGGCGTGGATGGGCGCGCTGCCTGAGCGCCGGCGAGTGCGAGTCGGCGAACGCGAGCTCTTGCTGGTCCACGGCTCGCCGCGCCGGATCAACGAGTTCCTGTTCCAATCGACGTCGTCGGTGGGGTTTCTCGAGGTGATGCTCGACCGCGAGCGGTGCGACGGACTGCTCTGCACCCACACCGGGCTCCACTGGCACCGCAAGCTGCCATCGGGGCGCGACGTCGTCAACGTCGGCGTCATCGGACGGCCCGCCAACGACGGGCGCACCAACGTCTGGTACACGATGCTGGAGACGTCGGGCGACGATCTGCAGGTCGATCAGCTGCCTCTCGGCTACGACCGCTTGGCGCTGGCGGACGAGATGCGGGCCGAGGCGCTGCCCGACGAGTTCGTGGAGACCGTGCTCACCGGCTGGTGGACCACCTGCCTCGAGATTCTGCCGGCGCGCGAGCGGGCCGCGTCGAGGTTCTGAGAATGGACGCGCGCCACCTCGCGATCTTGGGCGCCGGTCCGACCGGCATCGAAGCGGCCCTCGCAGCGGCCGAGCGGGGCTGGTCGTTCATCCTCTATGAGGCGGGTGCGGAGGTCGCCGATCACATGCGGGACTGGGGCCACGTGCGACTCTTCTCGCCCTGGAGTCTCGACGTCTCGCCACGGATGCGGAAAGCGCTCGGCGAGCTCGGGCGCCGCGTTCCCGATGATGACAGTTGCCCGACCGGAGAGGAGCTGCGCACCGAGGTGCTCGTGCCGCTTGCCCACTCACCGGTGATCGAGCCCTCACTGCGGCTCGGCGTCGAGGTAGTGGCGATCAGCCGGGAACGGCTGCTGAAACACGAGGCGATCGGAGGCGAGAAGCGCGAGGCGAGCCGTTTCCGACTGCTGCTGCGCGACGGCGCGGGGCGGGAATCGACGGAACACGCCGACGCCGTGCTCGACTGCACCGGCAGCTACTCATCCCCCAACTGGCTCGGCGATGGTGGCATCCCGGCGCCGGGAGAGGAGTCGGCGGCTCCCTGGATCGTGCGCCGGATTCCGGATCTCGACGCCGAGGCCGCGGAGTGGCGGGGTCGCCGGGTGCTGTTGGTCGGGGCGGGACACTCCGCCCAGACCGCGGCGGAGGGTCTGGCGGATTTGGCGCGCTCGGGAGGCACCGAAACCCCGACGCGGGTGATCTGGGCGCTGCGCGGAGAGGTGCCCGAATGGCCGGTAGACCCCCAGGACCCACTCCCTGAGCGTTCTCGACTCGCGGCTGCCGCCCGCGAGCTCGTCGCCGGTACCGATCCGAGGTTCGACATTCGCCGAGGGGTGGTGATCGATCGCTTCGAGCCGCGCGGTGCCGAGGTCGACGTCACCTTGCGGCGAACCGACGATTCACGGGAGATCGTCACCGTGGACCGGGTGCTCGGCCTCACCGGCGCGGTCGGCGACCACACGCTCTACCGGCAGCTGCAGGTCCACGAGTGCTACGCCACGAGCGGCCCGATGAAGCTGGCTGCGTCGCTCCTGAGTGAAGGGGGCGGCGACTGCCTCGAGCAGAAGAGCCTTGGGGCGGACACCCTCACCAACCCCGAGCCGAACTTCTTCATCCTCGGTGCGAAGTCCTATGGCCGCAACAGCACCTTCCTCATGCGAGTCGGTTGGCAGCAGGTCGACGAGATCTACGGGCTCCTCGCGGCCTCCTAGCGGCCGGTGGCAGATTCTGCTACCGGTTCTTCTTGCGGATCACGAGCTTCAGGCCTGACCACACGTCGTCGACGGCGCAGACCTTCACATCGACGATCCCGAGCGGTAGAGCGTGGCGGCGGGCGACGTCTTCGGTGACGTCGGTCGGCACCTTGGAGGCCTTCTTGGGCCACGACACCCAGATCATGCCGTCGGCGACGATACGCCGCAGTTGAGCGGGCAGACGTCGAACGAGATCGGCCTCGCGACGGACGAAGAGGTGGACGAAGTTCAGCCTCCGGGCGCGCGGACCGAGCCAGCGGATCGTGTCGGGCTCCGGAGCCAACAGCGAATGGTAGTGATCCGGTGCCCCGACCGCGCTCGCCCGCATTCCCGACTCGAGCCCCAGCTTCTTGGCGAGGGGTGTCCCGGAATAACCAGCGGTGGCCATCCGGCCACCCTAGCAAGAGTCGCGCAGGTCGCGTGGCGAGCCAGCGACCAGGTGGACCGTCAGCGCACGATTCGAGAACGCAGCTCCCCGAACGCGCTCCCGTCTGGCGAGTCGACCAGCAGCATGGCCGGCATCTCTTCACCTTGGCCGAGCACCAGGATGCCGGCGGGGTCGGGCTGGTCGAGGTCGTAGCCGACGGTCGCGGCCAGGAACTCACGCTCGGAGGCCGGCAGCACACCCTTGTAGAGCCCGACCACGATCTCCTGGCCGCGAGCGTTGCTCAGGTGGACGACTTCGAGCGCCCACGCGGGGTCCGCCCGCCGGCCGAAGCCCAGAGCGCAGAGCTCGAAGTACGGGAAGCTGACTCCGTCCGCGCCCAGCGGCCGCTCGGTGCCGAGGGCGTAACGCAGCTCGACGTCGTCGATCAGGAGCTCGAGCTTGAGCGGCACCGTCGAGGTTTCGAACGCGTCGTAGGGCGCGTCTCGCAGAAGAGCGAGCGGAAGGGTCGCCGCCGGCAAAGTCTCGCGTTGGCGCACGCACCAACCGGCGATCGGCAGCTCCGCCGAGGCGTCGCCGACCGCTAGGCGGATCTGGGAGCGTTCGAGCTCTCGGACTTCATCGTCGGCGGCTTGGGGCTGCCACAACTCGAAGTAGAGAATCGAATCGATCTCGGCGAGCAGTCCGCCGGGGAGAAGAGCGAGAGCGAGGACGGCTTTCAGGACTTTGGACACGGGTGGGCGTCACGCTCCGAGCGCGAGGAACGCGCGGGCGAGCTTCGGTCCGGCTCCGGCGTCCTCGTGCTTGAAGAAGACCAACGCCTGCGACCAGCTCTGCCGGGAGGTCCAGCGATGCCAGTCGGCGAGTTCCTTCGCCGGGTACTCCTCGCGGCGAAGCCGCAGGTAGCCCCAGTCGGCGGTCGCCACCCGCGGCGAGTCGTCGTCGCTCCCCGTGTCCGCCAGACATAGGGCGCAATTGCGTTGGGCGAGCGCTTCGTAGGTGGCGTCGTCGAACCAGCTCGGGTGGCGAAACTCGAAGGCGGCAGGCGTCCCTTCGGGGAGCAGCGCCAGGAAGTCGTCGAGGCGCGGAGTGTCCTGTTTGAAGTTGGGGGGAAGCTGAAAGAGCAACGCCCCGAGCCTGGCGCCGAGGGTGCCGACAGTTTCGACGAGGTACGCCGTCTCGTCGACCGGCTGCTTGAGCCGCTTGAAGTGGGTGATGCGGCGTGACGCCTTGATCGAGAAACGAAACCCTTCGGGCACCTTGGCGGCCCACCCTTCGAGAACGGAGGCCTTGGGCAGGCGATAGAACGTGTTGTTGATCTCGACCGCTGGCAGCTCGCCGCCGTAGAAGTCGAGCATCTTCTTGTCCGGCAGGTCCTCGGGGTAGAAAGACCCCTTCCACGCCTTGTAGCTGAAGCCGCTGGTGCCGGTGCGAATCTCCATGCCGGTGATCTTACGCTCAGTCACCTCACCAGGCGCTGGTGGAGCCAGCTAACGAGCGATCTGGTCCATCCAGCCACGCGTCGTCGACGCCAGCTCCGCTATCACCTCCCCTGCTGTCCGTCCCGACCGTTTGAGCACCGCGAAGCCGTGGTCGGCCCCTTCGACCCTGTGAAGCACCGCTCTTCGTCCGAGCCGCCGGCAGACCGGCTCCATCAAGTCGAGACCGGCCAGCGGATCGCGAGTCCCCTGGAGAAAGAGCATCGAGTGCTCGACCTCGGAGAGATGCGCGGCGCGCTCGATGCCTGGCTTCTTGGGCGGGTGAAGCGGGAAGGAGAAGAACACGAGACCGGCGACGCTCGAGAGCGGTTCCGCCGCCGCCGCTCGCGAGGTCATGCGGCCGCCCATCGATTTGCCGCCCGCGAACAGGGGCAGGCCGCGTGCGAGCTGGCGGCCCGCCGCGACCGCGGCGCGGACCGCCGCCAACAGCCGCGGCGCTCGGTCGGGAGAACGCCGCCCGGCCTCCATGTAGGGGAACTGGTAACGAAGGGTCGCGATCTTCTCGGCTGCCAGCGCTTCGACCAGCGCCGCCATGAAGGCGTGGCGCATACCGGCGCCCGCACCGTGAGCTAGAACGAGGACCGCCCGCGCGACACGCGGACGCCGCCAGAGAGCCGAGACGACGGTGTCACCGACCGCGATCGAACGTTCGCTGCCGCTCATCGCGGCCGCCACTGATAGCGCTTCAGGTCGACCCGTCCTCTCGCTCCGAAGGTCACCCCTTCATCCTCCAGCAGTCGGCGTTGGATTCCCTCGAACATCGGCTCGCGACGGGGGCTCACTTCGCCGCGAGCGTTGATCACCCGCTGCCAGGGGAGGCGCTGGTCGTCAGGTGTCGCGTGCAGGGCGTAGCCCACTTGGCGAGCGTGCCCGGGAAGACCGGCGAGCGCGGCGACCTGTCCGTAGGTGGCGACGCGGCCTCGGGGGATGCGTTTCACGACCGCGTAGATCCGCTCATAGGCCGAGCTGCCGCGACTCACGGCGCGATCAGACCGTCGGCCACGAGCCGGCGGCGTAAGGCTTCCGCCCTCCGGCGGTTGACGCCGCGGTCGGAGTAGCCCAGCCGCGAAGCTGAGCGCACGGCGACGCGGTCGGGATCGGGCGCGAGCACCACTTCGAGGTCGTCGACGAAACGGAAGATCCGGCTTCGCGCCTCCGCCCGCAGGTAGTCGCCGTCGGAGTCGATGATCTTCGTCCGCGGCAGGCTCTCGACCGCCGCCCGGATCGCCTTCCAGGCAGCTTCGGGGTCGACGATGAGCGGCCAGGGACCGACGCGACGTCTGGGGTCGGTGGCGGTCGACGACACGCAGTTCGGGCGGCGACCACAGTCGGCCAGGCGATCGAGGGCGCTCACGCCGGGAGTGTAACCCGCCTCGTGGGCGCGTCGCGCCGTGGGAGAGTCTCCGTCACGCTGTCGAGTGGTAGCCTGCCGGAAGAGTGACCGCGACCCTGGCTGATCGAGCTGCTCTAGTCACCGGCGGTGCCGGCGGAATCGGCTCAGCCGTAGTGCGAGCCTTCTCGAAGGCGGGCGGCCAGGTGGCGGTGCACTATCGGTCCTCCGGCGAAGCGGCCACCACCTTGGCGGCCGAGGTCGGAGGCTTCGCTCTCGGCGCCGATCTTCGGGACGAGCGACAGACGGACCGCCTCATCGAAGCGACGATCGAGGGGTTGGGCCGCCTGGACGTCTGCGTCGCCAACGCCGGCGTCTGGCCGGAGGCCGACCAGCCGATCTGGGAGATGCCGCTCGAGCGCTGGGAGGCGACGATCGAGTCGAATCTCACCGCTACGTTCCTCACCGCCAGGGCGTTCCTGCGCCACGCGGCGAAGACCAAGAAGGGCTCGCTCGTCCTCATCGGCTCGACGGCGGGGCAGTTCGGGGAGGCGGGGCACGCCGACTACGCGGCGGCGAAGGGGGCGATCCTGACCGGGCTGCTGCTGTCGGCGAAGAACGAGGCGGCGCGGATCGGCGACGGGGTGCGGGTGAACGCCGTCGCTCCCGGCTGGGTGGCGACGCCGATGTCGAAGGGCGCGCTCGAGGACCAGCCGCGAGTGGACCGGGCTCTCTCGACGATGGCGCTCAAGAAGGTGGCAACGCCCGAAGACATCGCGGCGGCGGTGCTCTTCTTGGCATCCGACGAGCTCGCCGGCCACGTCACCGGGCAGGTGATCACGGTCGCCGGAGGAATGGAAGGCCGCCAGATCCCGTAGCGCCGGCACAGCCCCGCCGGCACCGGTCCCCAGCTACTCGCGAGGGAGCGGTCGAATTGCGGCGCCGTGGATCTCGAGGCTCTCGATCGACTGGACGAAGACCACCACTCCGAGCTGGTCGCGCCGCCACTCGGGGTCGATCTCGATCGTGACCTGTTGGGCCATCTGCTCGCCGGGCGAGATCGAACCGAGAGTGAGGAGTCGACGCACGACGTGGTCGTTATGGAGGGTCCGCCGGGCGTTCTCCCCACGCCCCACCTCGGTCTCGAGTCCGGTTTCCAGCAGTGCCACCAAAACCTCACTCGGTTCATCGGCAGCGGCCTCGAGACCGACGGAGACCGCGAGACTGGGCTTGGCGCCGCCAGGTCCGAAAGCGAGCTCGATCTGGGCCAACCCTGCGCGCTCGGCGGCCGCTTGGACGTGCTTTCGAACATCGCGGCGGTAGGCGCCGACGCATTCCCGGACGCCGTCGATCACCAGCTGCGGCGTGTAGACCCGATCGTTCTCGAATCGCGCGGCGTACCTGCGCTGACGCGATGACCACTCGGCGGCCGAGAATGGATCGGTCCAGCCGATGTAGTTCCAGTAGTCGACGTGGAAGGAGAGCGGAATGACGTCTACGCCGGCGAGTCCCTCGGCCCCGATCTCGCTGAGCAGCCGATCGGCCGCCGGACAGCTCGAGCACCCTTGCGAGGTGAAGAGCTCGACGAGCACAGTGCGTCGGGGCTCGGCGGCGGACCTCTCCGTGCCGAGCGTCGCGGCGGAAGCGACGAGGGCGAGAACGATGCCGAGCCGTGTCATCATGACTCCGGTACGTTACCGCTCGACGAACCGGTTTCAACGACCGACCTCGGACACCTTCGAACACGACCGCCAGACCACTCGGACGAACCGAGCAGTTCGAATGAACCCAGCAGTTCAGGCCAACCGAGCAATACAGATCGCTCAGGCGTACCCGTTCCGCCCTTGGGTACGGAGCACCTGCCGCAAGGCGCTGCTCTGGGGGCTCGGCGTCGTCGCTCTGCTGGGCGGGATCACTTGGGTCTTGCGGCAGCCCGGCAGCGTGCCGGCGGCGCGCGCTTTCGGAGTGTTGATGCTCTACGGCTCGCTGTTCTGGGTGACTCTCGCCAAGGTGTGGTGGACCGCCGGCAAGTCGGCGGTGACAATCGACAAGGACGCTCTCGCCTATCAGCCGCTGCACACGTTCCGGCCGAAGCGCATCCGTCTCGATCGGGTGTTGTCGATGGCCCCTCGCCCGGGGACTCAGGCGCTCCGACTCGTCCACCTCGACAAGAGGGACACCGAGCGGGAGTTCTTCCTGAACCTGGGAGTGATCGAAGGTCGCAACGAGTTTCTCGACGCCCTGGGCGGGGCGCTCGAGGAGCACGGGCTGGCACCGACTCCGGGCCAGCGCAACAGCTGGCGTCGTAACGACTGGCTCGCCTGGTAGGGCGTTGCGCGGATGGTCAGCTGCGCGCGTTGGTGATCTGTCGCATCAGGTCGCGCCAGCGCCCGCGCAGCTCGATGCGCCGTTCGTCAGACCACTTGGGATCGCATCGCCAGCCCGAGGGCGGCGATCGGTCGAGTCTCTGCTCTTCACCGCTCAATCCGGTCGCCGCCAGCCGGCAGATCCCCACGAGGCCGACCTCTTCGTTGCGCGCTACCTCGACGGGCAGTCCGGAGAGATTCGCGATGAGACCGACCAATCCGCGTAGCCGCATCAGCTTGCCGCTCACCCTCACGATCGACGGAAGCTCCCCGGCGTCGGCGATCGCTTCGAGGTTGTCGACGACCCGCATGGCGATACCGACGAGCACTCCGCCGACGAGGTCGCTGCGGCCGGTTGCGGTCGTGAGATTGTGGATGGAGGCGCGGGTGCGCGGCTGCCACCAGGGCGCTCCGAGCCCCGCGAAGGCCGGCACGACCCACGGCAACTCCTCAGGAGTGAGCTCGCGGGTCGTCCACCTGTCCAGATCCTCGCCGGTGAGCTTGCGCGCCCAATCGACGGCGCTACCGGCGCTGTTGATCGAGCCCTCGAGCTGGAAACGCCGACCCGTGCTGGTCGACGCGACGGCGGCCGAGAGCAGCCGCTCGTGCCGTCGCACTCGGACGCCGGTGGCCGCCAGGACGAAAGCGCCTGTACCGAAATGGACGGCGACCACGCCTTCCCGCCAGCCCCCATGGCCGAGCAGGGCGGCCTGTTGATCGCCAGCGCCCGCGCATACCGGAATTCCCTGGTAGCTGCCCCAGTCACCAGCGCTCGGCCGCAGCAGTGGCAGCGCCTGGACCGGCACTCCGAAGAGATCGCACAGATGAGGGTCCCAGATTCCACGATCGAGGTTGTAGAGCAGCGTTCGCCCGGCGTGACCTGGCTCGGTCGCGGGCTCGCCGGTCAGCCGTGCCATGAGAAAGGCGTCGAGGGTGCCGGCCGCCAGCTCTCCGGCGGCCGCCCTTCGTGCCCCGTCCGGAATCTCTTCCAAGAGCGCGGCGAGCTTCACGGCGGCGTAGTGGGGCGAGAGCCGAAGGCCGGAGATGCGCGCGACGTCTTTGGCGTGCGCCGCGAGTCGATCGACGCGTTCGATCTGACTGGTGTCCTGCCAGGATAACGCCGGCGTCATCGCATGGCCGCTCTGACGATCCCAGATCAGGCAGGTCGAACGCTGGCAGGTCATGCCGATGCCGCCGACCGGCTCCTCGTGCAGGAGCGGCGTCAGCAACCGGTCGACTGATTCCGCGATCGCCTCGGCGTCGACTTCGATCCGGCCTTCGCGAACCTGAGTCGGTGTCGCTTCCTCGGACCGGCGGTAGACCCGGCCGGAGAGATCGCACAGTGCGGCCTTCGTCGCCGTCGATCCCTGGTCGACGACGGCATAGGAGAGCTGCTCACTCATGCGGCAGCCTCCAGGTCGCTTCGCAGCCGGCCTGGAAAATCGGAGAAGACGCCGCTGACTCCCCGTCGGAACAACCCACGCGCCCTTGACGCATCGTTGACAGTGTAGACGAGCAGCGGCCTCGCTGCCTGTCGCGCCGCCGCGATCAACGCCTCGTCGGCGACCGAGTCGCGGCAGTGAATGCTCCAGGCACCGACTTCTTCGGCGGCGTCGAGCAGCGCTGCCGGATCGACGGAGCGCCCGCCGAGCGGCGCCAGCCGGACCGACGGCAGGAGCGCGCGGACCGCCGCCAGGAGCGGCCAGTCGAAGCTCGAAACCAGCACCCGCTCGCGATCGGCGATGGCGCCGGCCAGGCTGCCCGCGACGGTGGCCCGATCCGCCCGCCGTCGCTTGAGCTCGAGATTGAGGGGGATCTCGGGCGGCAGCAGCGCGAGCGCTCCGGCCAGACTGGCGAGCGGCCGACGTCGCGCGGACGAGCGAAACGGGCCACTAACCTCGATCTGCTCGAGCTCGGCGAGCGCCGAGCCCTCGACCACCCGCGGATCCCCGCCCATCCGAACGAGATCCCAGTCGTGGCTGAGCACCAGCCATTCGTCGGCGGTCATCTGGACATCGCACTCGATCATGTCGGCGCCTTGTTCAACGGCGAGCAGGAGACTGTCGAGGGTGTTCTCGGGGGCCTCGCCGCCGGCTCCCCGGTGACCGACGATCCAGGGCGCCTCCGCCAGACCCAGTTCAGAAAGAGTCATTGGAATCAGTATACGGCCGTGCCGGCTCCCGGACGCAGAACCAACGACCAGCGGAAGGGCCAGCGCCGGCGGAGGTCGACGATCGCGTTCAATCCCGCAGCACTGCGCACCCTGTGGAGGCTCCACGCCTGGCGCAGGGAGAGCTTGCCGTCGTAGCTCGCGATCGGGCCGAGGCGGAGGAGACGGAGCACGAGACCGCCGAGCAAGGTGCCGAGCCGTGACCCTCGAAGATCGCTGACGACTCCGGCAATCGAACTGACCCGCCGCATCTCCGCGAGCACCGCGCTTCCGTCGCGATCGTCGAAATGATGTTGGAAGAGGGTAGAGATCGCGATCTCCATCGCGCCGTCGTCGAAGGGGAGTCGTCGGGCATCGCCGACTACCCGCAGTTGGCTCGGCCAGCGGCGGCGCCCGACGACGAGGTGGCACAACTTGCGGTCGAGCCCGACGGCGAGGATCTCGGTGCCCATCGGTCGCGCACGCTGTGCGACGGTGGCGGCCACGGCGCCGCTACCGGTGCCGATATCGAGCAGCATGATTCGGCTCGGTGCGTCTTCGAGGAGGGGGGCGAGCGCCCGCCACAACGCGCCGTGACCGACCCAGCGATGGACTCGCTCGATATCGTCGAGCGCCCGCTCCATCTCGGCATACGGAAGCGCCGCGTCGTCCATGAGCTCGCGTTCGAGAATGGGCACGGGGCTGCTAGGGCAAGGGATGGAGAGGTGCGGCGCGCCATCGTGCGGCGATCTCGGCATCCGCGTCTCGCTCGATCTCGAAGTACTCGCCCCGATTACGCAGCACCGCGGCGTCCAGCCAAGGGGGCCTCGCCGGCAGCGTCAGATCGCCGATCAGCTCCATCGGGAGAAAGAAGAGATCGTCGCGGTGACTGGCGATCCCCACTCGACACGCGCGCGCTCCGAGCGCGAGAAGGGTGGGTCGTAGCCGATCGAGGATCTCCCGGTAGATCTCGCGAAAGCGTCCCCGACGATCACGAGGCGGTCCGCCCGGTGGCACGAGGTTCACGTCGATGTCCGGAGGCTCCTCCGCCCAGGAAGGGGTGAAGGGATCGAGAGCGCCGAGCCGCTCGCAGCGAGCGTTCCCGTCGACCAGGAAGGCGGCGGCCTCCGGGCTCCGGCACGCATCGACCTGCTGGCCCTGTGCGCGCCGCCGCCGCCGTGCCGCGGCACCGAGGATCTCGCTGAGCATCGCGTCGTTGAGCTGCGGCATGCACGCGCTCAGCTGTTCCCTGAAGGCCGATTCGAGGGCCGCCACCGAGTCGGGGACGGTGTCCGGAGAGACCGGCAGCGCTCGACTTGGTGAAAAGCGCAAGCGCATGCGATGGAAGAACATCGCGCCGGCCGGGCGCGCAAGTCCCTCGTCGGTGCCTCCCGGATCAGCGAGAGCGCGCGCGATCGTCGCTCCGCCGGGGCTCGAATCGAGCAGATGAGCGAGGAATCCGCTGTCGAGCTCCAGGCGGAGCCTCTCGATCCGGGTCGGCGCCTTGACCGGCAGCGGTAGCCCGAGGTGGTAGAAGGAGTAGCGCAGGCTGGTGACCACGACGTGGCGCAGCAACGTCGCGCCAAAATGGCTGAGCGGCGGCTGGGGGCCGGAGAGTAAGAGCCCGCGTGAGCCACGCCGCGCACTCGCCTCGGACATCGGTTCACGCCCTCCAGAAGGCCCGGGTGAAGAGGGCGGCGATGGCGTACACCTCGAGTCGACCGAGGAGCATTAGGATCACCATCAACACCTTGTGAGGATCCTGAAAGAAGGCGAAGTTCTGGGTCGGGCCGACGGCACCCAGGCCGGGGCCGATGTTGCCCAGGGTGGCGGCCGAAGCGGTCGCGGTGCTCACCAGGTCGGGTCCCCCGAGACTGAGCAGGAGCGCGCCCAACGCCCAGGTCGACAGGTACAGAATGAAGAACCCCGCGACGCTTCGCACCACGTTCTCGGGCACCGGCTTGCCGCCGACGAAGACACGCAGCACCTGGTTGGGGCTGAAGATCTGCTTCGCTTCGCGGACGGCGTAGCGCAGCCCGATCACCATTCGCATCACCTTCATCGATCCCGCGGTCGAACCGGCGCATCCGCCAACGAACATGAGCGTCACGAGGAACAGGCGACTCAGCGTCGGCCAGCTGTCGAAATCGGCGGTCGCGAAACCGGTAGTCGTGAGCACCGAAGCGACCTGGAAGGCGGAGTCGAGCAGGGCGCGAAGCGGCTGCGAATAGGCGCTGGTCGCCAGCAGATCGACCGCGACGACCAGGGTAGCGCCGCCGACGATCTGCAGGTACAAGCGAAACTCGCTGTCGTTCCAGATCTTCCAGTTGCGGCGCAGCCGCAGACCGTAGAAGAGCGAGAAGTTCGCGCCCGCCAGGATCATGAAGACGATGATGATGAGGTCCACCCACACGGAGTCGAATGCGGCGATCGAGGAATTGCGGGGTGAGAAGCCCCCGGTCGATAGCGTCGAGAAGGTGTGAGTGATGGCGTCGTAGAGGCCGAGGCCGGCGAGCTTGAGCAGCATCGTCTCGGCGAGGGTCAGGAGCAGGTAGAGCTTCCAGAGGATCGCGGCCGTGTCCTGAATTCGGGGCTGCAGCGATTTCGCCGTCGGGCCCGGCACTTCCAGCTTGTAGAGAAAGCGCGCGCCCGGACCGAGCTCCGGGAGCAGCGCCACGAACAGCACGATGATCCCCATGCCGCCCAGCCACTGGGTCATGCTGCGCCAGAAGAGGATGCCCCGGGACATGCTCTCGATGTCCGTCATGACCGAGGCTCCGGTCGTGGTGAAGCCGGAGACGGATTCGAAGAGAGCGTCGATCGGGCTCGAGAAGGTGCCGGTCAAGAGATACGGCAGGGCGCCGAAGACCGAAGCGAGCACCCAGCCCCCGACGACGATCAGGATGCCCTCGCGCCGGAAGACCTGGCCGGCGGACCGGCCGAGCAGGCTGAGCCCGGCGCCGCAGCCGGCCGTCAGGACGGCGCCGATTACGAAGGCGCTCGTGTCTCCCCAGTCGCGGTAGAAGGCCGAGCAGACGGCGGGCGCCAGCTCGGTGCCCGCGAGCAGGAGCATCAGGCGCCCGAGAAAGCGCAGAGCGGCGCGGTAATTCACGCCGAGGGACCGGGGAACAAGAGCCGCACGGTGGCGAGCTCCTCTTCCTGGACGAACAGGATGACGAGGTCGCCGGCCTCGAGACGATCGTTGCCGTTGGGTACGAAGACCTTCGAATCCCGCGCCACCGCGCCGACGATCAGGCCGCGGGGGGGCTTGATCTCGGCCAGCGTGACGCCGGCTACCGGGCTGGCGGGCGCCAGCCGGCGCTCGATCACGACGGCCGCGCCACGCTGGAGCGACACGATGTTGGCGCTGTACCCGCTGTCGATGTACTCACGGATGCGGGCGTAGGCGAGCGCCCGTGGACTGAAGACGTGATGGAGCCCGAGCCGGCGCCACAGGTGTGAAGTCTCCGCTCGGTGAACGAGCGCCAGCTCGCGCGGAACTCCGAGGTCGCGAGCCAAGAGGGAGGCCATCAGGTTCGACTCGTCGTTGCCGGTAAGGGCGACGAAGAGATTGGCAAGGTCGATTCGTTCCGCTTGCAGCAGAGAGAGATCGGTTGCGTCTCCGTGCAGCACCTGGTACTCCGGGAACATCGCTGCGAGCTCCTCGGCGTCGGTACGATCGCGCTCGATGATCTTGACGTCGGCGTCGAAGGATTGAAGGGCGCGGGCGACGGTCCTCCCCGTGCGTCCGCCGCCGGCGATCACCACCGTGCCGAAAACCTCCTGGCTGCTCGACACCATCCGCTCCGCTTCACGAATCACCGCCGTGGTGCCGAGCAGCAGTGCGTCGTCGCCGGGCTCGGCTCGATCGTCGCCGGCCGGGATCGTCAACTGCTTGCCCCGGAAATAGGCGACCACGAGACTGTCCTTCGGCAGCTCTACCTCCCGCAGCGGCTTCTGTGTAAGGGGCGAGTCGCCGTCGAGCCGAATCTTGCGCAGCTGCACCTTGCCGCCGGCGAGGTACTCGACCGCCATCGTGTTGTGGCCGCGGATGAGATTGAGGATCCTGGTAGTGGTCAGCAGCTGGGTCGAGAGCAGGAGGTCGACTCCGAACACCTCCTCGAGGAGTCGCCGCTCGCTGATCACCTCGTCGGCCTCGCCGACCCTCACGACGGTCCGTTCCGCGCCGAGGTGCTTGGCGATCCGAGCCCCAGCCAAGTTTGCCTCGTCCGACGACGACACCGCCATGAACAGGTTGCAGGTGTCGGCACCGGCCGCGGTCAGAACGGGCGGATGTGCGCCGTTGCCGCGGATGACCCGAACGTCGAGCTCTTCTTCGATCCGCTCCTGTTGAGCGGGGTCCACCTCGATGACCGTGACCTCGTGTCCCTCGGCGGACAGCGAGCGCGCTAGATGGAAGCCCACTTCCCCCGCACCCATCACCACGTAGCGTTGTGGGGCCATGGCGGGTCATTGTACCGCCGGGGCCGGGTCCGGCGGGGGTCGGCGATCAGCCTTCGCGACCGGCGGGTGCGAGGGCGACGAGCGCCGCCCAGCGCGCCTCGGTCTCGGAGAGCAGCCAGCCGCGCACCCGTACCGTCTTCGAGTCGCGAAAGTCGCTGCGAATCCGCCTGACGAGCCGGTCGGAAAGCTCGTGCCGGGTCTGGTCGACGCTCCAATCGAGGTCGATCGCCAAGCGCTCGGCCAGCGCCTCGATCGAGCTCGCCCCCTGCTCGGGAAGTCCTTCGCGATCGGAGAGATACGCCTCGCCGATCGCCGACAAGCTGTCGCGGGTGATCGCCAGATCGACCAGGGCGTCGATCAACGGAGTGAGATCACGGCCCCGGCAGCCGGAGACGGCGAGAACGCCTATTCCCGTTGCGAAGTGGGTGAGGAGCTGGCGGCGGCTGAGGGTCATGGTGGCGACGGCTAGTGGACAGGAGGAGTATGTCAGGACTCTCGCACGAGGTGGTCGGCGAGCCGCAGCGCCATCGCCATCGCGGTGAGCATCGGCGGGCGGCTCCCGAGGGTGGGAAACACGCCACTCCCGGCGACGAAGAGATTCGGCACGGAGTGAACCCGGCAGTCGAGGTCGACGACCCCGTGCTCGGGATCGCGGCTCATTCGAGTAGTACAGGCGTGGCAGCCGCGCGGCCGGGCGTAACGGGGCAGGCGGCGGATTCGTGGCAAGTAGAGACGGCCGGCGAGTGACCGGCCGACTGCTTCGGCGAGGAGGTGAGAGGTCGCTCGCAGCGTCCAGGCCTCGTACTCATGGTCGGTCCACTCCAGGTCGATCCGTGGCATGCCGAGGGGGTCGCGGTCCTCGCCGAGCGTGACCCGGTTCCGCGGATCGGGCCGAGGCTCGACGACCAGCGTGACCGTGGCGTGGTAGCTACCGACGCGCTCGCCCGCCGTTGCCGTCTCCCTGGCGAGGGACTCGACCTCCGCGGTGAGCGGCGGCTCGGTGGCCTCATCCAGCCGTCCTAGACGGAGCGTGCTCGCGAGTAGCTCGTGCCGACGCTGGAGTTTTGCGGACGGCCGCCAATGGGCTCGGGCTTCGAAGCCCCGGGCGGTCGGAACCGAATGAAACGGCCTCATCCGGGCGGCCAGACCGGGAAGTAGCAGAGTTCCAATCTGACATTCGATCTGGTCCATGAAATAGCGCCCGACGCGGTCGTGCTCGTTGCCGATTCCGAGCGGCCGCACTCGGTTCGAAGCGAGCATGAGACGCGCGCTTTCGAGAGCCCCGGCGGCGAGGACGTAGCTGCCGGCGCTGACCGTCAGCTCGGGTCCCTCGAGACAGCGGGCGCGGATTCGGATGACCCTGCCGGCGGCCGGATCGACTACGATCTCGGTCGCGTTGGCGTGAGTGAGGACCTCGATGTCGGAGGCTCCTGCGAGGGCTGGCTCGAGCAGTGCGGTCACGCTTTCTTCCTGCGGATTGCGCAGCCAGGTGATCTCGAACGCCTCGTCCCAGTCCGGGAGCTCCGTTGCCGCCGGCTCGTCTCCCGCGACCCCGAGCAGATTCTGCGCGCGCTCGACGTAGCCGGCCAGCTCGGAGCGGTCGATCGGCCACCCGCTGTGATCGATCCACGGGCGCGCCTCGAGCTCGATGCCGTCGATCGCGCCGCATTCGTGTCGCCATTCGGTGGCGGTTCCGCCGAAGCCGCGGACCCGGCTCTTCTCGAGGTAGGGCTCTCCGGCGCGATAGAGCGAGCTCAGGTGAGCGCGGCCGCGATTGAGCGCCTGCGCCGAGGCGCTGCTCTCGCGTGCGCCGCTTTCGAGCAGGAGGACGCGGCGGCCCGAGCTCGCAAGGCCGGCGGCGAGGGTGAGGCCGGCGACACCGGCCCCTACGATGCAGTAATCCGCTTCGAGACGGTCTCCGTGGGCGAGGGTGCGAGCGTCGGTCAGCTGGAGCATCGCGGCGCACCGTCGGGTGAGAGAAGGGAGGAGCTCGTCCGAATGTGACTCGCGTTCGTGTCGGCGGTCATTAGAGGTATACCCGGTCTGAGTCTGGCACCATCGTTCGATTGGCCAGGCTCGAGTCTGACACTATCGGTACCGAGAGAGGACAGTATGAGATTGCACAGATTCGCCCCGCTCTGGGTGGCGGGTGTCTTGTTCACGCTAGGGGTAACGATCGGCGCCGCGGCGGAGCCGAGCGGTATGCGCGCCGGCTGGCACGTAGTCAGGCCCGGTGAGACCCTCCACGCCGTCGCGCAGCGGTACTTGGGAGACAGCGCCGATTGGCCATCACTCGCGGCGCTGAATCCGAGCGTCTCGGACCCCAACCTCATCTACTCGGGGCAGCGGATTCGGGTGCGGGTGCTGAACGCGGCGGCTCCCGACACCGCGCAGCTCACCAAGGTGAGTCGACGGGTCGAGGAGCAGCTTCGGCCGCTCGCCTGGTCACCGGCGAGTGAGGAGAACTTCCTCAACACCCGGGACGGTGTGCGAACCTTCCGAGCTTCGTCAGCGGAGCTCGTCTTCTCGGACGCCTCCAAGCTGGTCGTCAGTGAGGATTCCCTGGTTTTCCTGGGCAGCGGCGGAGACGTCGAGCGGACGGTGAAGCGGGAGGAGATCGAGATCGTCGTCGGCCAGGCGGATCTCGAAGCGAGCGAAGGGGGCGAAGCGCCCGAGCTGCGGGTGGGCGAGAGCCTGCTGCGGCCCCAGGCGGGAGCGGCGGGAGTCAGCCAAGCTCGCGCTCGCCGACCGGAGGGTGGGGGCGCCGAGCTGATGGTCTACGAAGGGGCCGGCGTCGTGCAATCCGGCGGCGCCACTCAACAGATGCCTCGCGGGACGGGAACCAAGGTCGAGGAAGGCCAACCGCCCGCTCCACCAGAGCGACTGCTGCAGGCAACGGCGGTGATCAGTCCCGAGGAAGGGAGCTCCTGGCCGATTCCCGACCCGACCTTCTCCTGGGAGCCGCTCGCCGGCGCGGCCCAATACGTCGTCGAGGTCTGCCGCGACCGAGAGTGCTCGCGGCTCGCGGCTCGCCGCGCGGGGATCACCGATGTCGAGACCCGGTTCGACCCGTTGGAGGCCGGCTCGTACTTCTGGAGAGTCACCGCAGTGGCGCCTTCCGGACTCGATGGCTACCCGAGCCCCGGTCACGCCTTCAGCGTCGAAGAATCCCGCGATCGGCAAGCACCCCGAATCGCCGCCGAGTTGATCGGGAGCCGTCGCGAGCACGAGGGTAAGCTCTATCTCGGAGCCGGGTCGCGCTTGGAAGTGTCGGTCGAGGACGACGACAGCGGACTCGAAAGGGTGTTGGCGATCGTCGACGGTGAAGAACGCTCGCTCGACGATGCGCGTGGCCCGTGGAGTCCGGGCCCTCACGAAATCGAGATCGTCGCCGAGGACCGCGCCGGCAACGAGAGCCGCAGCGACCGATTCACGTTCGTCTACGATCCCGATCCGCCGGTCCTCGCCTGGGGGCCTGCACGCGGCGTCGTGTACCGCACCTTCAGCGGCGAGACACCGCGTTTCGACGACGGGCCGTCGTCGCACAAGCGCGGCTGGAAGCTGCGAGAACTGCTGTGGCACTCGGGCGACGCCAACTGGAAGCTCGCCGGCGACCTCGAATGGACGGTTCGGAGCCCGGGTACCCCGGCGGTAACCCTCGGGACCAGCAAGCGCAAGCAGCGGCTCTACGCCGAGGCCGGCTTTTATCTCCGGCTCCGAAAGCGCGGGGGAGCGGTCATCGAAGCATCCGATGCCCTGTCGGGCACGACGGAGTTGAAGTGTCGCGTCGAGCACGACGAGGCCGATCCGCGCCGCCGCCGCTGGCTTCACGTCGAGGCCGAAGACCGGCTCGGCAACCGCTCGACAGCGGTTTTCGAGCTGTGGCGCGGCCGGTGGACGAGCGCGCGCCGGCCATGACTTGGCGCCGCCCTTCGCTGCTGTTCTGGATGGCCTTGGCGCTGCTGGCCGCGGCTCTGTCGCCGGTCGTGATCGGCGCGCTGCAGCTGCGCAGCCATCGCGACGCGCTGCTCGACCAGGTCCAGCGGATGCAGATCCTTGCGGCGTCGACCGCAGGCGCCGGCATCAAGGCTCGAGTCGAATCCCTCGAGGCTACCGGGGATCGCGTGATCGGTGGCGCCCTGATGGGTGACGTCGACTCGCCGGCCGCCCAAGAGGTTCTGATCAGTCTCCTGCAAGCCGACGACCAACTGGTCGCGGCGGTGCTGCGGGACGCCAGCGGGGAAGAGACCCTCAAAGCCCAACGTCGCGAGTTCGCGGATGAGATCACGGCGGCGCTGGCGGCTGCCGGCGACGAGCAGGTAGCGATCGTTGCCGGCACCGATCGCCGGTGGCTGCGGGTGCGACGCGAGCTCGACGAAGAGGGGCACGAGATCGTGCTCGTCACCGATCTGGTCGAGCTCCAGGAGAGATTCACCGATACCGGCCTCGTCGGCGACGCCCAGGCGGCGCTGCTCGACGCCGACGGCGACCTGCTGCTCGGCGACGCCCAGACGGTCGCCGAGCTGCCGGCGGAGCTGATGGCGCTGGCCCGCTCGCGGCGGCTCACCGGCGGCGCGGGACGCTATCGGGCTCCCGACGGTAGCGACGTGGTCGCCGCGAACTACCCGGTGGCAGGAACCTCATGGGTGGTGCTCTCTCGCCAGCCGCGCGCGGCGGCGGACGAAGCGCGGAGCCGGATGCGACAGGCGACGACCGTCGCCTCGGCCGGCGCCTTGGTGGTTGCCCTGCTGCTCTCCTGGCTCGGCTACCGTCTCTTGATCCAGCCGATGCGGCGTCTGGCTAGAGCGCAGGCCCATATGGTCGGCGTCGATCTCAGCGACGGCAAGGGGTCCGAGCTCGATCAACTCGAGTCGACCTTCGCCCAGCTGCTCCAGATCGAGCACGATCGAGAGTCGATCGGGGAGGTCTTCCTCGGCCGCTATCAGGTGATCAGCAAACTCGGCAAGGGCGGCTCGGGGACCGTCTTCCGCGGCTACGATCCGCTCCTCAAGCGCGACGTCGCGCTCAAGACGATCCAGCTCCCTGCCAATTCGGCGGACGCCGACGTGCTGGTGGGCAGACTGCAGGTGGAAGCGGTCCATACGGCGCGCATCAATCACCCGAATATCGTGACCGTGCACGACTTCGAGCGCCGTGGCGACGCCGCCTACATCGCGATGGAGCGAGTCGACGGAGTGAGTCTGGCCGACTACATGCGGGCCAAGCGGCCGCTCGAGATCAACGAGACGATGGCGATAGGCCACGGCGTTGCCCGCGCCCTGATGGCGGCTCACGAGGAGCAGTTGGTGCACGGCGATCTCAAGCCGAGCAACGTGATGCTCGGTCGTGATGGCGCGATCAAAGTCGCTGACTTCGGCACCTCGCAGATCGTCCGCCAGCGCCAAGCGGCCGACAGCGCGATCATCGGCACCCCCGGCTACATCGCTCCCGAAGTGCTGGAGGGCAAGGGCAGCTCGCAAGCCGCAGATCTCTTCTCGTTCGGCGTCGTCCTCTACGAGGCGCTCGCCGGGAGCAATCCGTTCGGCGGTGGAGGCATCGGCGAGATCATGGCGCGGACCCGCGAAGCGAACCCGACACCGATCGGCGAGATGCGCGAAGGGTTACCGCCCGAGCTCGAGCGGCTGGTGACGAGCCTCATGCAAAAGGAAACGGGGCGCCGTCCCGGACCGGCCTCGACGATCGCCGATCTGCTGTCCGCGATGGTGGCCAGCGCGAGGTACGAATGGGAGCCCGATCCCGAGATCATGGCGCAACGTCCGGACGACGAGGGAGATTCGAGCACCGACTTCCTCACCCGCTATCTCGAAGACCACTCTCGCTGAAATTGACAGCTTCAGGGGCCTCACTTACACTCAGGCGCCCGTCGGGGCGTAGCGCAGTCTGGTAGCGCACCTGCCTTGGGCGCAGGGGGTCCTCAGTTCAAATCTGGGCGCCCCGACCATTTCAGCCTCAGCCCTGTCAGAGAACCCCGTCGGCGCCGTCTGCCTGTAGCTCAGTTGGATAGAGCGGCGGCCTTCTAAGCCGCGGGTCGGGGGTTCGAATCCCTCCAGGCAGGCCATTTTTCGGAACCGTAGCAGCAGGAGGAAAAGCCCCAGTACCACCAGGGAGGTGTGGGCACTTCGTATAGTGCGAAGAGTCGGGTTGGGGCAACCGATCGCTATCGGTAGTCGAAGAGGATCGGGAAGAACACCACCACCACCCACGCCCAGACTGCGTACACGGGAAGATAGGCCGTCTGCCAGCGCTCGAGGGAGGCGAACGAGGCGCGCGCCGTCAGGAACCGCACGTAGACCACGGCCGACCAACCGAGGTTCACGAGCAGGACGAGGTTCTCGCCCAGGGCCGCCACCTTGTTGGGGCTGAAGCCGAACTCGGAGATACGGGCCGCGATCGCCCAAAGAGCGAGCGCGTCGACGACGAGGGCGCAGATCACTAGCAGGAGCTGCAGCGCGTCGAATGCGCCGGGAGGTGCCTGCGGGTCGCGCGCCGAGATCGAGTAGAGAAGAAGGCCCAGGACGAGCACCAGAAGCAGGTCGAAGCCGATGAGCACAGCCCGCTCGACGTGGATGCCGCTTCCGGTCCAGATCACCGTCACCAAGAAGACGAGGAGCAGGACCGTGAACAGCGGCGTGAACAGGCGCGTGAGCACCGGCGCCATGTTCTCGATGACGCTCTGTTTGGCCTCCACAAGCCAGGCGCTGATGAGCACCGCCCCCACGACTCCGCACGGCAGCAGCCACGATTCGAGGAACCACTCGACGTCAAAGCCGATGGCGTTGAAGATAAACAGCGTGAAGACCGTCAGAACGCCGCCGCCGAAGGCGATCAGGGCGTAGTAGATGAACCACTCGCCGGAAAAGCGCACGAAATCCATGCGCCGGTCGTGGTCGCGCCAATGGCCGCGAGCGTAGGCGAAGCCGACAGCCAACCACAACGCGATGGGAAGGTGCAGCGCGGCCAGCACCTCGGTGTGGCCTCCCCGCTCGAAGGGCAGGATGTTTACGACCAAGGCAGCTGCGACGAACGGCACTGCCAGCCAGTAGCGACCGACTCGATCGAGGCTGCGCTTCCACGCGAAGTACCCGGCGAGGAGCGGCAGCATGAAGAGGCTGAAGTTGCGAGCGTAGAACGAGGTGTCGGCGTCGGCCCCCCGAATGCTGAGGCCGAAGAGCTCGGGGAGCTTGATCGCAGCGCTGGCAGCGATCGCCAGCCCGACCGCCACCATCGCCTCCCGGTTCGCGTCCGACGAGGGCTCGCTTGCGCCCGGCGAGACGACGAGCTGCTTCCAGAGCCTCTCCGAGTACTCGCGTGCAAACTCGCGCGATAGCGAGTCGAGGTCGCCCATCCGTTTCACCGCAATGAGGAAAGCCTCGTCGTCGGCAAGGCCCGCCTCGCCTAGAGCCTTGACTTGATTCCGGAGGTGGTCCTCGAGCTCCTCGACATCGACCGGGTGGATCGCTTGCCGGCGGCGCACATAGGCCCGCCATTCCCCGATACGTTCTTCCAGCACTTGGTTCGTCCTCTCTCCGTCGCGGCCGTCAGGTCCCTTGCGGAGCCGGATCGAGAGCGGTGAACCAGATGCCGCGCAGCGTCGAGTCGACGACCTGCCACTGGCGCTGCTGGCTGGCGAGACACTCCAGCCCCTCTTTCGTCAGGCGGTAGTACTTCCGTCGCCTCCCGGCCTCCGATTTGCCCCAGTTCGCCTCGACGTATCCGTTGCGCTCGAGGCGGTGCAGCACGGGGTAGAGCATGCCGTCCGTCCACTGCAGCTCTCCTCCCGAGAGGTCGCCGACCCGCTTGAGAATTGCGTAGCCGTAGCTCTCACCCTCGCTCAGAATGGCCAGCACGAGAGGGGTGGCAGAGGCGGCGACGAGGTCTTTGCTGATGTTCATGCCTTCTCTTGCAGGTGGAGTACGCTACGTACGTAGAAGTACAATACATTGTAGTCCTATGTATTGTCAACCGCGCACTGCCGCTGGGCTGCCCGGAAGCGCGGCCGCGAGAGAAGGTGCCTGCCAGATCGGCGGTTGACACCGATCTAAGCGCGATCTTGGCGAGGTGCTCGAGTCGAAAGAGAGGGGGCGCGTGGAAGACATGATCGGGCGGGGGGTTCCGCCGCGACGCTCCAGGCCTTAAGATCGGCAGCCGCGACGTTGGGGCACACAAGGCCCAGGTCGCAGGTTTCCGCGTAGGTTTCCCAGTTTGGAGCCGCAGGTCGCCAGAGCCTTACGCGGTAAGGGGATTCGACGCGCGGCAGGGCGGCCTTCCAAGCCGCGGGTCGGGGGTTCGAATCCCTCCAGGCAGGCCGGTTCTTTGTTAGATTCTCGATCTTCATGGTGAGCGTAGCTCAATTGGTAGAGCCCCTGGTTGTGGTCCAGGTGGTTGCGGGTTCAAGTCCCGTCGCTCACCCCATTCGATTCTTCACATCGTGCGCCCTTAGCTCAGCTGGATAGAGCGACGGCCTCCGGAGCCGTAGGTCAGGGGTTCGAATCCCTTAGGGCGCACCATTGTTTTCCCCGTGGTAGAGGGGATTAGAACCAACCTGGTAAGGCTGGCGCGAGAGGATCCGGGGACCTCGTCTTCGAAAGCGCGCTCGGGGCGTCGCTCTAGCAGCGCCCCGCGCAGCAGCCTGCGATTCACTGTTTGGACCAGCTCGAGAAGCGTGTGGTAGTCGGTGTTCCTCTCTTTCTCGACCAAAGAGGAGCCTTCGTTCTCCATTGCTAGACTCGCCTTGGGTACCCGACGAGGAATCGAGGAGCAGCGATGAGAGAACGAGCCACGTTGCCGGCGCTACTCACCCTGTTGGTGACGCTCGTTGGCTGTGGTCAGCAGACGGGTGACGCGACGGTCGAGGAGATCGCGCGGTTCCCTCTGGACAGCCTCGAAGGCGTCTTGACTCGGAGCGGCATCGAGCTGGACTCGGAGGTGACCAGCGACGGCAATGGCTCGGTCCGGATAACCGCCGTGGGGCAGACCGTAGCGCGGCTCTTCGAGGTCCCTGATCCCGGGGTCGAGAATGCGCGTCTGCTCTATCGCGCCCGCCTCCGAACCGAAAACGTCGCCGGCCAGGTCTACCTGGAGATGTGGTGTCACTTCGAGGGAAAGGGCGAGTTCTTCTCTCGCGGTCTGCACTCGCCGCTCTCGGGGAGTGTGGACTGGACCACCCAAGAGATCCCATTCTTTCTCCAGGCCGGTGAGAACCCGGATCTGCTGAAGCTCAACGTGGTCGTCACCGGCCCGGGATCTGTGTGGGTCGATGACATCGTCCTGTCGAAGGGGCCCCTCCAGTAACGATCGCCGCCAATCTGCGGGCCGACCCCCGCGGGGCGCGCTCGAGTCCGAGTCGCCAGCGTCGACGGGGCTACTCCACCGTGCCGCGAGGTCTCGAGCGCCCTCGGATCCGAGCTCACTCGCGCTCACCACCCAAACCGATCGAGCGGTCCGATCGGGCGAGGAAGCGAGATTGTCTGGCCAACTGCGGGAGGTTCGAAGGTGACGTAGCGGCCGTCGTCCCATCGGATCCAGCGGAGGTTGTCGTCGTCGAGTGGCGTAGGAAAGCGGTAGCGCAACGAGCCAGGTGAGCCGTCAGCGGCTAGCGATAGAATCTCGATCTCGAGTCCGTTGAGGCGCACGAGTTGGCCTGGCGCAAGCGGCTGGGCAACATTGCGAAACAGCCGCCCCAGCGGACCGGCGAAGAGGCCGCGCTCGAGGTCGACGCGCACGGTGTGCTCATCGATGCGCGCCAACTCGATGGGGGTCGGGCCGGTAGAGAGCGCGCTCAGGCGCCGCGGTCTTGGCCGGCCTTCGAGCGCTTGCAGGGCGAAAGCCGCTGGGAAGACCTTCCACCCGGCCACCCACGGTGAAGGGCGTCGAGTAGCTCCAATGACGCCCTCCGACCGAGACCTCCGGCCTCGCGATCTGCACCAAGCCCCCCTCCAAGGAATACCCGCCGACCGCCCCAATTCCTCTCTGTCGTGCTGGGCTGCAGGCCTCCGGAGCCGCTCGGGGGTGGTGTAAGTGCCTTCGTTACAGTTACTTCCGCACTTAGACAAAGACGGTATGAGTCTTGCTCTATCCAGTGGCAGCGCTGGCTCACTGCCGGGCTACAGGGAAAGGAAGGCGTCACATGGCAACTCTCGACGGTCCCCTCGATGTGGTCATCAAGAACGATCTGCATGGCCTGCTGCTGATCCCGGGCAAACCACTGCGCCTCAGGAGAAACGGAAAGGTCGTCGACGTCGGAGAGCTGGAGCTGGACGCTCTCATGATCTTGGATCTAGTCCTCGAAGTGGCGCCCAAGGGTGGCCCCCCTTCCACCGAAGTCGGCTCGCGCTGGAAATTCGTCTACCGGCGCGCAGGGATCGACTTCGAGTTTTCGGCCGCGCTCACGCCCGAGGGCTGGTCGGTCGGCTGCTCGCCCAAGGTCCGCACGCTGGGTGCGTGGGCCAAGGAGCGCGATCTCGCCCGCGTGGCTTCGCCCGCGGCGGTGTTCTCGGACCGGATCGCTCGAGCCATCTGGTCGAGTGAGGCCAACGGCGACGCCGTCGAATCGGAGCAGCCGGCGACCGCTGACGGTGCCCAGGGCGGGACCGAGGAAACGGGTCGTGCGGGCGGCGTGGATCTGCGTCAGCACCCGCGGATACCAATCCGGATCGAGATCGAGTTCACCGTCGAGTCGATGAGCTTCTCGGCCCAGATCTCGGACCTCGGGGTGGGCGGTGCGTTCGTGGACACCCCCAATCCACTGGCGGAAGGCACCGAGCTCGACTACGAGTTCTGCCTCCCGGGTGACCCGCGGCCGATCGAGGGTAGGGCGAGAGTAGCTTGGCGGCAGGAGATGTTGGGCATGGGCATCGAGTTCCTCTCGCAGCCGCTGATCTTCGAGGAGAGCCCCCAACAGTTTGAGGCCATGTAGGCGGATAGGGTTTTGCCGGGGCCACGGAACCTCGCCCCCTTCAGCTAGTCGGTTCGCGCCCGGGGGCGATCTATGCGTCTGCCGGCGGCGGAGCGGAATCCGCGCGCGGCCCGACGTCGTATACTCTTGCGAGTCCTTCAACGGTTTCCTGGACCGCTGCCGTGACCCAGCCATGGGCTGAACTCATCGTTCTCGCCATCACCGCCTACGGCCTGATCGGCTTGCTGTTCGCGATCCCGTTCGTAATTCGCGGGGTGCAGGTCATCGACCCGGCGGCAGAGGGATCGCCGTTCGGTTTTCGACTCCTGATCCTCCCCGGCACCGTCGTTTTGTGGCCGCTTCTCGCCTCTCGCTGGCTGCGTCGGGCCGGGCCGCCCACCGAACGCAACGACCACCGCGACGCCGCGCGATGATCCGTGCGCGGAGAGCCTGGCATCGGCGCTGGTTCCTGCTGATGGCCGTGGTGCTTCCGATTCTCCTCTTTTTCGCGCTCCGCGATCGACCTCGAGTTCAAACCGTCGAAGAGTTCCCCGAGGCTGCGCGGGCCGAGGCCCCGAGCGAGCGTTGACCGCCAGGGGCGCTCCCTCGCCGCGATCAACGGCGTCACCTCCGAGGCGACCCACATCTACGATCCCGCCGGCACCCTCGGCGGCGCCTACCGCGTGCTCTTCGAGCAGTGGCGCCTCGCCTTCGAGATCGGTCGAGCGAACCGCGCTCGCGGAGCCCGAATAGCGTCGTTTCGCAGCCTGGCTCGCCTGTCGATGGCGCATCTGCTTCGGCCTCTCGGCACCGATTCTTGGGCAACAACTCGGGAGTCGGCATAATGAGCCGGGGGGGACTCGACCATGGAACTCGACAACAAGTCGCGAATCGTCAGCTGGTGCGCCCAGATTCTCGCGGCCGCCATCTTGCTGCAGACTCTCTTCTTCAAGTTCACGGGAGCGCCGGAGTCGGTCTACATCTTCGAGACGCTGGGGATGGAGCCTTGGAGACGATTCGGCAGCGGCATCTCCGAACTGATCGCCAGCGTGATGCTCCTCGTTCCCGCCACCGCGGCGCTCGGAGGCCTCCTGGCCCTCGGCGTCATGCTCGGCGCTCTCGGGAGCCACTCCACGAAGCTCGGCATCGAGGTTCAGGGCGACGGGGGACTGTTGTTTGCCCTCGCTTGCGTCGTCTTCGTCTGCGGTCTCGTCGTCGTCTGGATTCGACGGCGGCAGCTGCCTCTCGTCGGCCACCGGTTCTAGTAGGCTTCGTCCCCGTGATGGCCACTCGTCTCCGCTTCGCCGGCGTCGTCATCGCCTGCGGACTGGGGCTGGCCGGCTGCTCCATCCGCTCGCTGGCGATCAACAGTCTTGCCGACGCCCTCGCCGAGAGCGGCTCGGTCTACGCTTCGGACCGCGACCCCGAGCTGGTTCGTGACGCCCTCCCGTTCGCTCTCAAGACCTTCGAGTCACTGCTCGAGAGCGCGCCTGACAATGTAGACCTCCTGACGAGCACCTGCTCCGGATTCACTCAGTATTCGAACGCCTTCGTCGAGGGCGAGAGCAACTACCTGGAGTTCTCGGACTACCTCGAATCGAAGCGTCTCAGGGAGCGCTCGCTCGAGCTCTACCTGCGGGCGCTCGACTACTGTCTGCGGGGCCTCGAGGTCGGGCACGAGGGGATCCGCGACCGGCTGGTGGCGAAACCGGAAGACTCAGCGGCCGAGCTCGTTCTCGGCGAGATCGACTTGATCTACTGGACCGCCGCAGCCTGGGGCTCGGCGATCTCGGTGGGTCTGCATCGCTTCGACGTCGTTGCCGATCTGCCGGTGGTGCGAGCCCTCTTCGATCGGGCGCTGGCCCTCGAAGACGACTACTCCGACGGCGCTCTGCACGAAGCCCTGATCAGTCTCGAGGCGCTGCCCGAGGCCATGGGCGGCTCTCGGGAGCGGGCCGAGTATCACTACCGGCGGGCCGTCGAGCTCGCCGACGGGAACAGCGCCTCGCCGCACGTCAGCTACGCCGCGAGCGTGCTCGTCCCGGCTCAGGAGGCCGACGCCTTCCGGGAGGCACTCGACGCGGCCCTCGAGGTCGACCCGGACGCTGCGGTCGAGCTCCGGCTGGCGAACCGCCTCGCCCAGCGGCGAGCCCGCTTCCTCCTCGATCACGTGGAGGATCTCTTCCTGGAGCCTCTGGGAGAGGGCAGCGGTTGAGGGGGCGCGTCCTCACGGCACTGGGGATCACGTCGGTGCTCGTTGTCGCGCCGGGCCTTGCTCAAGGTCGTGCTCGAACCCTCAAACTGGCGACCCTGATTCCGAGCGGGTCGTTTTGGGACCGCTCCTTGCGGGAGATGGCGGCCGACTGGGAGGAGGCTTCTGGAGGGGAGGTGATCCTCCGGATCTACCCCGGCGGCGTGGCCGGTGACGACGGGGACATGGTCCGCAAAGTGCGCATCGGCCAGCTCCAGGCGGCGACCGTGACGGTGGCCGGATTGACCGAGATCGATCCGGCATTCGCCCTCTTCGAGGTGCCGATGTTCTTCGACTCCTACGAAGAGCTGTTCCACGTGATCGAGCAGCTGCAGCCGGAGTTCGAGGCGCGCCTCGAGGACAAGGGCTCCAAGCTCCTGCATTGGGCTCACGGTGGCTGGATCCATTTCTTCACGACCGAACCGGTGGAGGACCTGGCGGCGTTTCGAGAACGGCGAGTCTTCGTCTGGGCTGGCAACGACCGGATGACCGCGCTCTGGCGCAAGCACGGCTTCGAGCCGGTGCCGCTAGCGGCGACCGACGTTCTCGTCGGCTTGGAGACGGGGCTCTTTCACACCTTTCCGTCCACCCCGATCGCGTCGCTGTCGCTGCAGTGGTTTCGATCGGCCCCCTACATGATCGACCTCGGCCTGGCTCCCCTCGTCGGTGCGACGATCGTCGATCTCGAGAGCTGGCGAGCGATCGATCCGGCCTACCGCTCGCAGCTCGAGGCGGCTTCGGAGCAGGCGGGGATCGTCATGGCCGCGGAGATCCCCGGCGAGGAGCAGACGGCGATCGTCGCCATGGAGAGCGCGGCTTGAAGATCTTGCGGGTGATCGGTTCCGACGAGGAAGCGTCATGGCGGGAAGCGACGCAGGCCTTTGCCAGCTCGATGCGCGCCGCGTTCGTCCCCGCGGAGATCATGGACCGCGCCCTGGCCGCGCGAGATGGATACCGGCGCGAGCGTCACGGTGCCCCACAATAGTCGCAGTCGACCGCGAGGCGCAGACCCCACGCTGCCGAACAGAGCGCTCGTGGTCCGTTGCTGCGACGCGGACCGAATCTTTCGATTGGCTCAGCCGTAGTCCGCTTTGAGGGAGGAGACCATGAGCGAAGACTCGATGTCGTTGACCGGACCGTTGACTCGAGGTTGGGGGCAGATGGTGCAGATGCTCTTCAAGCCGTTCGTCTTGGGCAAGTGGCTGGTTGTCGGCTTCGCCGCTTGGTTGGCCGGGCTGGCCGGAGGTGGTGGCTCGCACGGGGGGGCGAGCTTCGACGCCGACAGCGACGGAGTCGACGTGACTGCTGGCGCGCGCGAGGCCTGGGACTGGGTCCAGGGCCACGAGCTGATGATGGGGGTGATCGCCGGTGCGGTGCTTCTGCTCCTGGCGTTGTTCGTGCTCGTGATCTGGGTCAGCTCGCGTGGCAAGTTCGTCTTTCTCGACGATGTGGTCCACGACCGGGCGGAGATCCTGGAGCCGTGGCGCCGCTTCAAGCGCATGGGCAACTCGCTCTTCCTGTTCCGGATCGTGGTGGGGCTGCTCTGCTTGCCGATCGCCCTCGGTTTGCTTTGCTTGTTCGGGTGGCTGGCGGTCGGGCCGGACGGCTGGGTTCACCATGAAGGCGCGGCGTCGATCGCCGGCATCGTGGCGACCGTGCTGCTCGGCTGCGCTCTAGTCTTCGTGACGCTCTACCTCGTCTTCTT
>CALZKB010000002.1 GCA_945787575.1 Thermoanaerobaculia bacterium
AAAGTCCCTCTTCCGATGCCCATGTAGCGGCGTGAGCGGCCAAAGCGCTCTCGACACCGGGATCGATCGCGGCGCTCGAGTAGGCGGAGAAGCGCCGCTCGATCTCGACGACACGATCGAAACTCTCGAGAAAGCCCTCCCGATCGCCACCGTCCGCCCTGGCCAGGGCAAGCTTGACCAAGGCTTCGGCCAGCAGCTCGGGTGCGTCCAGCAAGCCGAAAGCGGCGACTCGAAGCTGGCGCGCCGCCAAGGTGTGCTCACCCCGCTCCCAGGCGCGCGTTCCCCGTTCGAGGAGACTCTCGTAGTAGGGATCCACCACGGCGCTCGCCGCCGCTCCCCCGATCATCGAGACGAGCGTCAGGAGAGCCGCCAATCGCAGGGATTGGCGGCGTGGGCGAATCACCGGAAGCGTCTCATGCTCCGAAACCTCGAAATCCATGGTCGAGTCGGGATCGAGTCAGGCGGCGGAGTCTGCCTCGTACTCCGCGTAGGCTTCGTAGTACTTGTATCGCCGATCGTAGTAGTTGCTGTTCCTGGGATCGTGGCGATTGAGAACGACCCCCAGGAGCTTGACTCCGCTGACCTCGAGCTGCTCGGCGCAATTGCGTGCCGGTTCCCTCGTGGTCCGACCCGAAGCGATGCAGAGGATCACGCCGTCGGAAACTGAACCCGAGAGAATAGCGTCGCTGACCGCGAGGGTCGGTGGCGAGTCGATGACCACTAGATCGAACTGCGCCCGCGCCCATGCGACGAACTTCCTCATCCGTTCCGATGCCAGAAGCTCCGAGGGGTTCGGCGGGTGCGGCCCCGCGGTCAAGAGACCAAGACCCGGAACAGACGTCTTCTGCACCAGGCTGTCCGGATGTTCACCGGTGGTCAGGCAGTTGACGAGCCCTTGCTGATTGGGCGCCTCGAACACCTTGTGCAATCGCGGCTTTCTCAGGTCGCCGTCGACCAGAAGAACGCGCTTGCCGAGCTGTGCCATCACGGTTGCGAGATTGGTCGAAGTGGCCGTCTTGCCCTCGCCGGCCTCTGCTGAGGTCACGGTCACGACTTCGAGATCTTCGGCGCTCGACAGGATCAGAGCCGTACGCAGCGAGCGATACGCTTCGGAGACTGCAAGACGCGGCTCGGAAGCGGGAAGCAGTTCGATCGAGCGCGGTCGCTGCTTGCGAGGCTTCGATCGCTCCGCCTTCTTTCTCATGCCGTAGTTCGCCCGATACCCGTAGCTGCCGCCGTCATTGCCGACGTCGGGAATCACCGCGAGAACCGGCAGCGCGAGAAACCTCTGCACGTCGTCGGGGCTCTTGATCGTGCGGTCGAGGAAATAGAACAACAACACGACGCCAATCCCGAGCATCAGGCCGACGCCTCCGCCGAGAGTCACGTTTTGGCGCAGCGAAGGGCGAAACGGCGACCGGGGGAGGAGCGCCCTGTCGATCACGTGAACG
The DNA here is from genome assembly GCA_945787575.1 of Thermoanaerobaculia bacterium. Taxonomy (GTDB): domain Bacteria; phylum Acidobacteriota; class Thermoanaerobaculia; order Multivoradales; family JAHEKO01; genus CALZKB01. The sequence goes on from CALZKB010000002.1 coordinate 1,452, forward strand.
TTGGAACGGGTGTCCTCGTCGGCTTCCTCACCGGTCGTCAGCTCGGCTTGGGACTGACGCTCGACGAGTTCGGCCAGACGTTGCCGTTTGGCCGCCACCTCCATCTGGAGGTTGGCGAGCGGCAGGGAATCGACGCTGAGCGAAAGGTTCTCCTGCTGCGTCTCTTCGCGCTGCCGGTCGAGTACGTCGATGAGACGCAACGCCGCTTGCCACTCGCTGTATGCGGCTCGCCGTGCAGCCTTGGCCTCGGTCGAGACCGCCTCGTCGTAGCGTCGCTGCGTCTCGTCGAGCCGGGACCGGAGTTCGGCCATCGAGGGGTGATCGGGCTTGAAGGTCTGCAGCCCCGTCTCGTAGTCGCGCTCGTACGCCAGCATGTCCGACTCGAGTCGGACGATCGAGGCTCGCGACGAGTTCGCAGCGATGACCTCGTCAGGCGTACCCTGAAGATCGCGGTACCGCTGCTGCCTCGCGAGCGCGTTCGACATCGCGGTCGTGGCCTGCTCGTTGAGCCGCAACAGTGCTTGGTCGGCGCTGTCCAGTGAGGGGTCGATACCTCCCTCGTCTCGCTGACCGAGATCCTTGATTTCCAGCTCGAGATCCTCGACTTCGGAGCGGAGCAACTCAATCTGGTTATGGAGGATCTTGCGGGCTTGAACGAGAGTCTCTCGCCGCTTGTTGATACCGAAGTCGATGAAGGCATCGGCGAAACCGTTGGTGATCCGCTGGACCAGTTCGGGATCGGTGCCGATGTAGTGGATGTCGAGCAGTTCGGTGCCTTCGATCGGATCGACCCTCAGGTTGGAGAGGATTCGGTTCGCGAGCGATGCACGGTAGTGCTCGTCCTCGGCGGCGGAATAGCCGGCATCTGCCTTCGCCGGTGACGCCGCAGGCGCGAATGCGCCTTCGCTATCGAGGCCGAGCTCATCGATGACGGTCTCCGCCAGGCCGCGACTCCTCAGTAGACGGTACTGAGTGGGGAAGTACTTCATGTTTGTCCACTGGTCGAGCCACGGATTACGATCGGTACTGACCGAGACGATACTCCGCGGTTCGATCTGGATCCGAGTGCTGGCGCGATAGAGCTTGGGCGAAATCGTGTACTTCCCGACGCCGATCGCGATTCCGAGGAGGATGGCGCCCGCGATCCAGGGCCAGCGTCGAACGAGCAGTTGCCAGTAAGGTCTTGGATCGAATGGGAGCGCCCCGTCCGGACCTCCTGGGCTTCGAGTGGGCGCGAGGATTGGCTCGTCGAACCTCACAGCCAGGACTCCTTGACGACGATGAGATCACCCTCGAGCAGCTCGATATCGGCCTCTTCCCCGGCGAGGATTCGTTGGAAGTTGGCGACGATCTCCTCCCGCTTTCCGCCGCCCAAGTCGCGTTTGATGGTGATCTTCGGGGCGGCACGTTCGGTCAAGCCGCCCGCTTTGGCGACGGCAGTCAGGAGAGTTACCCGATCGCGTGCGCGAACGGTGACCGCACCCTGGGTTGCCACCTCGCCCAAGAAGTAGATCGTGATCTCTTCGACCGGCGGGATGTTGATGACGTCGCCGGCGAGAATCACCACGTTGTCGAGCGGGTCGCTCCCGTCGAGCACGGTCGCCAAGTTGACCGCGAGCTGATCCGTGAGCTGTCCGTCGGAGGACCGGCGCATGATCTGGGCCCGGTCGCCGTGGCTTTCATTCAGACCGCCCGCCGCGGCGATCGCTTCGAACAGGTTCCAACGGGAGGTCATGTAGTGGGTTCCCGGCTTGCGGACGGCGCCGAGAACGGTAATCGGCCGAGATCGATGGCCGGTCACGACGACATCGACGGTCGCGCGCTGCAAGTAGCTCTCCTCGAGTACCTCTCGGAGGCGAGCTGCGACGCCCTCGGCGGTTCGTCCCGCCACCTCGATCGGACCCGTCAACGGCAGAACGATGGTCCCGTCCGAAGCGATCCGGCGCGTCCCGTTGAGCGCGGCGTCCTCGAAGACCTCGATCTGGAGCTCGTCACCAGGCCCAACGCTGTAGTCGCCGCTTCCCGCCTGGGCCATTAGGCCGGGCGCCGAGAGGAGGGTCAGAAGCATGCCGAGCGCTCTCGTGAGGAGCGCTCTTCCCTCTGGATGGTACTTACCGTCCATCAGCACAGGATACCACGCAGTGCGATGTGACAATCGTGACGAGAGTAGGCCAGAGCGGCGTGCCTGAGCCTCCTCAGAACGGGAACTGGGGCAGGCTGAGTCGGAAGGAGGTGCGCAAGGCGGTGAGCGACCGATCGAATTCGTCGAGATTCGAATCGACATCGATCTGCGAGAGCCCGAGGGCGACCTTGAGCCTCGCCCTTGCTGGGAACTGCACCGTCAGCCCGATCGCGTCCACGTCGTCGATGCGGCCGAAGTTGAGTCCGCCAGCACTCACGAAATCGTCGGTACCGGTCTCGGCAAAGAGGCTGACCGACAGAGCTTGGTCGACGCCCCAGGTCAATCCGATTCCGGTTGCCTCGCTGGCGAAGTAGCTCCCCTGGTCGAGCGCCGAGTAGACGACGGATTGCACGTTGTACAGTGCTGTCTGCGTTCGGTGCCCAAGCCTCAAGGTCGTTCTGGCCAGGCCGGTCCGTTGCTTCTGCTCACCTAGCTCGGGGTTGTCGAAGTCGAGCCTTCGCTCACCCCCTTCGATGTCGAGACTGAGTCGATTTCCGGAGAAGGAGGCTCTGGCGAAGGGGTAGTCACTTCGGTTGGAGCGGCCCGACGGATCGTCCTCGAATTCGGTGTCGATCGTCCTCCAGCCGAAGTCCAACCGAAACCGGCCCGGTCTCTCGTAGCCGACGCCGATGCTCGCGTCGTCCTCCGTGCGTTCCAGATTGGAGAGCTCAGGGTAGCTGTCGACGAGCTCGTCGCGTTCCGGGTAGCTCGTCTCCGCGACGCCGACCGTGCCGAAGAGTCGCCACGGTCCGGCGAGTCGGACGCGACCGTCTAATCCGACTCGGTCCTGGCGGATTGCCGTCCGTAGCCGCAGCTCGTTGTTGATCGGGCTGTCCGACTCGGTTCGACGGGCGACCAGCTGTGTCGTCAGGCGATTGAACAGAGCGAAGGCGGCAGCGCCGTAAGAGACGTTGAATCGACGAAGAGTCTCGGTGTCCTTCCACCAGGTGTAGGTCGCATTAGCAAAGGTGGAGAGGATGACGTCGCTTCCAACCGGAAGGTAGGCGTCGAGCCCCGCGAGCGCCGTGAGTCTGAGGTCGGAAGTGGTCCCTTCCATGTCTTCATCACCACGGTCGAAGACGTTGTTGACGTACTGGAGGTCGCTGAGCCCCAAACGGGGCTGAATGCGGATGTTGCCGAACTTCCACGGAGCTCCTTCGAGTTGCTTCTGGACGCGCTCCGACGCGGCGACCTCGGATTCGAGAAGGGAGCCAGGCTCAGAGTATTGGCGCTGCTGGCTGGACAGAGGGAGGCTCGCGAGGAGGGCCACCGTAAGGGTCGGCGTCAGGGGCCACCCCGAGAACCGATGTCGTTCGCTGTTCATCACTCCTGCCACGCGCTGCTAGGGTAGCCTGTCCCGAAGTCGAGGCGGATCATATCCGCTCGCCGTGCATGCGGTATTTCCGAACAGCCTTTCTCGTGATGATGATCGCGGGCGCGCCGCTTCCCTTCGGAAGTGTCACTCCCGCAGGCGTGACTCTGCTCGGAGCGGCCGTGATCGTCGCCTTCATGGCGTTCGTCTCGAACGACCGCGCACGCCAGCGGCTGGCGGCGGCATGGCTCCCGATCGTCGCGTTGCTGGGCGTCGGATTCCTCGGCTGCGTCCAGGCCGCGCCCGCGATCGGCCACTGGTTGGGTCGCCGCGTCGACGACCTCGCGCTCGTCGAGGTTCGTGCGGAGAGAACTACTGCGCTATCAGTCGCGCCCGACCTCTCGCTCGAGGCCGCAGTCGGCTGGGGCTTCGTTGCACTCCTCGTCGCGATCGGAGTGATGGCAGGATCCGAAGGTCGATTGCGGCCCTGGCTGCTCGGATCCGCGGTCGCCAGCGCTGGGTTTCAAGCGATGTACGGATGGAGACGCCTCGTCGTGGGGCATGGCGAGATCTGGAGTCGAGCCGTGTCCGGCCCCGTGGGGCGGCTCCGAGGCACGTTCGTCAACTCCGACCACCTCGCCCTCATGCTGGAGATCTCTTTGGGCGTGCTCGTCGGCTGGAGCTGGTGGGCTTGGCGGCGATCCCGCACCGAGCCGCGCGCGGAACGCCAAGCGCTTCTGGTCCTGCCTCCGCTGGTGCTCTGGCTCGCGACCTGGGTGGCTTTGGTCGCAACGGGCTCGCGAGCTGGGTTGGCCGCGGGGGTGGTCGGCGTGGTCGTTCAGACTGCCGTCCTGGGGGGTCGTCGACGGTGGTATCTGCCCGTAGCCCTCGCTGCCGGGCTCCTGGCTCTCGGCGTCGGACTCGCGAAGTCGGGGCCGTCCACGGGCTGGGGGCGGCAGCTCGAGACGCCGATGTACTTGGTTCTCAACAGTCACCGTTTCGCGGTTTGGGGACCGGCTCTTGAGCTGTGGCGCGAGGCTCCTCTTGTCGGCACCGGTCTCGGCACGTTTGCGGAGGTGTTCCCGCGCGTTCAGCCGACCGCGCTCGTCGAGAGTCGTTGGGACCAGGCTCACAATGATCCGCTCGAGCTCCTCGTGACGGGCGGATTGGTGGCGGTAGGTCTGCTTCTGGTTGCGCTCGTCGCGGTCGTGCGGAGGGCGTTACGCGTCTTTTCGAGCGAGTTACCCACCACGACCCGAGCGACGGCGCTCGCCGCCCTCGCCGCGCTGCCCTCGGTCGCGGTCCACGAATGTTTCGACTTCGGACTGACGATTCCGTCGAACACCCTCTGGTTCACCGTGTTGTTGGGCTTGGGAGTCTCTTCTCCTGCGGCGACTGAGGCAGGAGAATCACCTCTGCGGAAGCGATTGTCGACCGACGATCCACTCGGATCTCGAGGTGATGAGGGTGGCGTTCGATCGGTCGGTCGATCTCTATGATACGACCGGCCGTCGTCGGGAAAGTGCCGATCTTCGAGCCGTCCCAGCGAACCGTCATGATGCCCTCCGCGATGCCTGTCACCCGGACGCGGAGGCGTAGGCCTTCGGCGACTCGTGAAGGGTAAAGGTCGAGGCCTGCCTTGCCAGAGGTGCTGCGCCAGCTATCAGCGGACCATCGGTCAGCAGCTTGGCGAGAGAGCCGACGATTTGCCGTTTCCATCGCGTCTGCGTCTCCGGCAATCTCAGCGACGGCCCACCACGTATGCCAATAGTGGAGGGAGTCGCCGTCGGGCCGCGGCATTCGCCGCAGGAGGGCCAGCGCGTCTCGAGACCCACCGTCGTCGCTCAGCAGACGAGCCTTGGCGAGTGCGTAGGACCGCCACTCGTCACCCGCCGCCGCGAGGTTCTCGGGCTCGAGTCTCGCCGCGCCTTCGCGATCGCCACCCGCGGCCAGTCCCCAGGCCTGCAAGGGGGCTGGGAGGCGCGACGACAAGCTCGACAGGCGACGGGTCGCCTCTCGGCTCAGGGAATGGGCTCCTCGGTCGAGATAGCGCTCGAGCGTCCACTGGAGCCAGCCCTCGAGCCACGGGGTGTCGGCTTCCCGAATGGAACCTGGCGGGAGAGCCGCCACAGCTCGCTCGATCTGCGAAGCGTGCTTTGTGTCGGGGACTGCAGTCGCCCCGATCCAACGCAGACGTTGGATGGCGACCCGAGCATCTCCTCCACGATGCCTCATGCGCGCTTCGGTGAGTCGCTCTTCGATGAGCATACGAAGCGCACCCTCGTAGCGATCGGTTGCCATCGAGTGACGCTCCCAGTCTCCGATGCGACGGAAGTAGCGGCTCAACAGGCTCCACTGCGCCGGTCGGTCGGGGACGAGCGAGAGCGCCTGGGCGAGCGACGGAGCCACGCGCAGCCAGCTCGTGGCCAGCAGGTCGAAGGAGACCGGGTCGACGAAGGCCTCCTTCAGGATCTCGCTCGCTTGCGCTCGTTCCTCGGTGGAGAGGACCGACCATCTACCCAGATAGGTGGCGGCGAGCAGTCTCAACGGTTCGTTCTGAGTAGGCGCCAGCTCGTGGGCCGCCTGGAGCGGTCCGAGCCAGAGTTCGTCCTGGCGCAAGCTAGGGTCGCGGCGCCGCGAGAATCTCAGGTAGTTGCTGCCGCCAACGACCATCAGCGCCTCCCACGACGCCGGTCGTTCTGCCAGCACCGCCTCGCCGAGCTCGAAGGCGGCGTCGAGGCGGGCCAGCCCGCGCACACGCTCGGCGTCGCGATCGGTCTCCGGCAACGACTCGATCCAGGTCTGATCGAGCTCGTCGGCCAGCAGCGCGCGCGCCAGACGGAGAGCGGCTCGGGTCGGATCCGCTTCGTGCTCCAGTTGAGCGAGCAGGTCGGGCCGACGGTCGAGGATGCCCGTCTCTCGTGCGAGGGTCTCGAGGCGGCCGAGCTCGCTTCGCCAGTGGAGGTGGGCGGCGACGGTGTAACCGCCGGCGGCCAGGGCGACAGCCGACAGAACGAGTGCTAGGACAGGGCTCGAGAAACGACTCTTCGGCTTGGCCTTCATCGGGGGCGAGAAGCAGGTGGGTCATAGTATCCGAGGCGGAGGAGATCCCTTGCAGCGAGTGCCCACGACAACAGCTGCCTTGCTTTGGGCCTTGGTCGTCGCTCTTGCGCTGCTGACGCCGAGCAGCTCGGAGACGGCGCTGCCGAGTTGGCTTCCTCCTCTCGTCGAGGCGGCGCTGGACAAGATCGTGCACGGATTGCTGTTCTTCGTCCAGGCGGCGCTCCTCGGTCGGGCGCTCGTCGATCGCGCTCTGCCGGTCGTCACCCGCTGGACGGCGACGGTCGTCGCGACGGTCTACGGAGGCGCTCTCGAGCTCCTTCAAGCGGGAATCGACGGTCGGGGGCTCGAGGGCGCCGATGCCGCCGCGAACGCGCTGGGCGCGATCTCCTGGCTCGCTCTGGTCATCCTCCGCGCCAGACGGGCTTGATCTATACTGCGCATCGCCTCGCCCCGGCCGAAGGTCCGCCATGAAAGTCATCGACCATCTCGAGCGTGCTGATGGACCGCTCGTCAGCTACGAGATCATTCCGCCGCTACGCGGCGGCAACCTCGCCTCGTTGCTCGAGCTGATCGAAGATCTCGCGCGTTTCAAGCCCCCCTTCATCGATATCACCAGCCACGCCGCCCAGGTCAGCTACGAGGAGACCGACACCGGGCTCGAGCGGAGGGTCAAGCGGAAACGTCCCGGCACCTTGGGGCTGTGCGCTCTGATCCAGAACAAGTACGAGGTCGACGCCGTTCCTCACGTCTTGTGCAGCGGCTTCAGCCGCGAGGAGACCGAGGACTTCCTCATCGAGCTCAAGTACCTCGGAATCTCCAACGTGCTGGCGATCCGGGGCGATGACAACGCTTACGAGAAGCCGCTCGTCTTCGGTCGCAGCGCCAACAAGTACGCCCTCGATCTGGTGAGACAGGTCGTCGCGATGAACGGCGGCTGCTACCTTCAGGAAGACCTGCTCGACGCCGAAGCGTCCGACTTCTGTGTCGGGATCGCCGGCTATCCCGAGAAGCACTTCGAGGCTCCCAACCTCGACGCCGACATTCGCTACACCCGAGCCAAGATCGACGTCGGCGCCGAGTACGTCGTCACTCAAATGCTGTTCGAGAACCGTCACTACTTCGACTACGTGCAGGCGTGCCGGAAGCACGGAATCGAGGTGCCGATCATTCCCGGCATCAAGATCTTGACCAGCAAGAGCCACCTGCGCTCGCTCCCTGGGACCTTCCACTGCGAGATTCCGAGCGCTCTGGCGGACGAGGTGGCCGCCGCGCCGGCCAAGCAGGCCAAGGAGATCGGGGTCGAGTGGGCTGTGCAGCAAGCTCAGGAGCTGGTCGATAACGGGGCGCCAGCGATCCATTTCTATGTGATGGCCAGCTCGAGAGCGGTCACCCGCGTCGTCGAGCGGTTGAAGCTCTAGCAGATCGCGTTTGACGCGACCGGTGTCGAGTCGCTACGCTTCGGCCAGCATCAGGAGCGGTTCGATCGTCGGATCGGACTCGGCAACCTGGGACGGACACCCAAGGTGCCTCTCGCCTCGAGCGAGGATGTGGCCGCCACGGCGGCAACCAACTGTCCGAGGAGAACGACCCGCTCCTTGATGCCGAGAGCGGGTTTTTTCGTGGACTCGCTCGAACCGAAAGGAGCACAGAACTGAGCGACATCCCGAAAGTGAAAGAGACGCCGGCGGCGAGACCGGACACCGAGGCGCGCAGCGCCGCGCTGGTCGACGCCCTGGGAGAGCGGATTCTGGTGCTCGACGGGGCGACCGGAACCGCGATGCAGGACGCAGACCTCGGACCCGACGACTTCGGCGGCGAAGAGCTGGACGGGTGCAACGAGAATCTCGTCGTCACCCGTCCCGACGTCGTCGCGGGAGTGCATCGGACCTACTTGCAGGCGGGCGCCGACATCGTCGAGACCAACACTTTCGGGGCCACCCCTTTGGTGCTTGCCGAGTACGGACTCGAAGGGCACGCTTTCGAGCTCAACCGGCGAGCCGCCGAGATCGCCCGCGAGAGTTGCGCAGGTTTCGACGAAGCGGGCCGGCTGCGCTTCGTCTGCGGCTCGATGGGTCCGACGACCAAGGCGATCTCAGTGACCGGTGGAGTCACCTTCGAGGAGCTCGCCGCGCATTTTCGCGTCCAGGCTCTCGGTCTGATGGCCGGCGGCGCCGACTATCTGCTCCTCGAGACCTGCCAGGACACCCGGAACGTCAAAGCGGGGCTGCGTGGCATCCAGCAGGCTTTCGCGGTGTCGGGCTGGCAGCTGCCGGTGGCGGTCTCGGTGACGATCGAATCGACCGGGACGATGCTCGCCGGACAGGACGCCGAAGCGTTGGCCGTTTCGCTCGGCCACGCCGACCTTCTCTACGTGGGGGTCAACTGCGCCACCGGCCCGGAGCTCATGATCGAGCACGTGCGCACCCTCTCCGATCTGGTCCGCACGCGAGTCGCCTGCGTTCCCAACGCCGGTCTGCCGGACGAGGAGGGCCGGTACGGCCAGACCGCCGATGACTTCGTCGAGGTTTTCGGGCGGTTCCTCGACGCCGACTGGCTCAATCTCGTCGGCGGCTGCTGCGGCACCACTCGCGACCATGTCGCCGCCCTCGTCGAGCTCGTGCGCGACCGCCGGCCGAGAGTGCCGCCGCACCATCAGCGAGCTCTCGTCTCGGGGATCGAGGCGGCGGAGCTTACCGCCGACAATCGCCCGCTGCTGGTCGGGGAGCGCACCAACGTGCTCGGCAGCCGCAAATTCAAGAACCTGGTGGCGAGCGGCGACTGGGAGGCGGCGGCCGAGGTCGGCCGCGCCCAGGCTCGGGGCGGTGGGCAAGTGCTCGACGTGTGCATGCAAGACCCCGACCGCGACGAGATCGAGGACGTCACTCGGTTTCTCGACCGTCTCGTGCGGATGGTGAAGCTACCGCTGATGATCGACTCGACCGATGCCGAGGTGATGGCCCGAGCGCTCACCTACTGCCAGGGCAAGTCGATCCTCAACTCGATCAACCTCGAGGACGGGCGATCGAGATTCGACCAGGTAGCCGGACTCGTCCACGAGTTCGGCGCCGCGGTGGTCGTCGGGACGATCGACGAGCAAGGGATGGCGGTCACGGTCGACCGCAAGCTCGAGATCGCCCGCCGCAGTTACCGCCTCCTCACCGAGGACTACGGGATCGCGCCCGAGGATATCTGGTGGGACGCCTTGGTGTTTCCTTGCGGTACCGGCGACGAGAACTACATCGGTTCCGCACGGAGCACGATCGAGGGGGTGCGGGCGATCAAGGCCGAGCTCCCGCTGTCGAAGACGATTCTCGGTGTCTCCAACGTCAGCTTCGGCCTCCCCAACGCCGGTCGCGAGATCCTCAACTCGGTCTTCTTATACCACGCGACACAGGCCGGTCTCGATGCCGCGATCGTCAACACCGAACGGCTGGCGCGCTATGCGGAGATTCCGGACGACGAGCGGGCGCTGGCCGAGGCGCTGCTTTTCCTCGAGCCAGGCGACGTCGCTGCCAGCGAGGCCGCGGTGGCGGCCTTCGCCGAGCACTTCCGCGGCAGGAAGGCGACGACCGCCCGCACCGCTCTCGCGGATCTCCCGCTCGAAGAGCGCTTGGCGCGCGCCATCGTGGAGGGAACCAAAGAGGGCCTCCTCGCGAACCTCGAGGCGGCTCTGGCCGACGGTCGCTGGCCCGATCCGTTGGCGATCGTCAACGGGCCGTTAATGACCGGGATGAGCGAAGTGGGTCGGCTGTTCAACGACAATCAGCTCATCGTCGCCGAGGTGCTGCAGAGCGCCGAGGTAATGAAGGCTGCCGTCGACTTTCTCGAGGTGCACATGAAGCGGGTCGACGGCGCGAGTCGTGGTCGGGTGATCCTGGCGACGGTCAAGGGGGACGTCCACGACATCGGCAAGAACCTGGTCGACATCATTCTCAGCAACAACGGTTTCGAGGTCATCAACCTCGGCATCAAGGTTCCCAGCGAGCAGCTGATTCAGGCGGTGCGCGAGCATCGCCCGGACGTCATAGGGCTCTCCGGCTTGCTGGTCAAGAGCGCTCAACAGATGGTGCTCACCGCTGGTGATCTGGCGGCGACCGGCATCGATGCCCCGCTGGTCGTCGGCGGCGCGGCGCTCACTCGCCGCTTTGCGCATCGCAAGATCGCACCCGCCTATGGGGGTGTCTGCACCTACGCGAGCGACGCGATGGACGGCCTGCGACTGGTCGAACGACTGACCGACGAGGAGGGGCGCGAAGCAGCTTGCCGCGAGATCGCCGAGATCCAGGCGAAGGATCGGGCCGCGACGGCGGCACCGGCGACCGCCCGCGCGTCTCGGGTCCGCGCGGCGCCGACGATCGACCGAACGATCGATCCCCCGTCGCCTCCCGATCTCGAGCGACACGTGGCGACCCTCGACCTCGACCGGGTCTGGGAGGAGCTGAATCCCCAGATGCTCTACGGCAAGCACCTCGGCCTGCGAGGGTCGGTGGCCGCTCTCGAAGCGGCCGGCGACGCCAAGCTGGCCAAGCTCCGGAAGCTCGTCGAGGAGCTCCAGGAGGAGGGTCGACGAGCGGCGATGACCGCCGATGCGGTCTGGCAGTTCTTCATGGCGGAGCCCGACGGCGACCGTCTTGTGCTGCGCTGGCCGGACGGCGGCAAGGCCGCCGAGTGGACCTTCCCACGCCAAGATGACGGGCGCGGGCTCTGCCTCACCGATTACGTCCTGCCGCGAGGGGATCACGTCGCGCTGTTCGTGACGACGGCGGGCTCCGGCGTCCGAAAACGGGTCGAGGCTTGGAAGCGCACGGGCGAATACTTGAAGAGTCACGCCTGGGCGGCGCTCGCGCTCGAGACGGCGGAGGCGGCTGCCGAGTCGCTTCATCGCCAGCTGCGGGCCGATTGGGGTTTCTCCGACCCGCCGGACATGGCCTTGCGGGATCGGCTGGCCGCTCGCTATCGTGGCAAGAGATACAGCTTTGGCTATCCGGCATGTCCCGACCTCGAGGGGCAGAGAGCACTGTTCGAGGTTCTTCGCCCCGAAACGGTGGGGGTCGAGCTGACCGACGGGTTCATGATGGTCCCCGAGGCGACGGTGTCAGCCATCGTTCTTCACCACACTGAGGCAAGGTACTTTGGCGTCTAGCACGGACGGTCGACTGCGAATGACCTACGAGCTGCGCGCCGAGTCGCCGCAGGCGGCGAGGACCTTCGCTCGGGACCTCGTCGTCGAGCAGACGGTCGAGGTCCCGGACGGATGCTATTCCGAGGAGATCGAGCGCACGGTGGTGAGCCGGATCGAAGCACTCGATTCCGCCGACGCCGGCCGCTATCGGCTCGTCGTGTCGGCCTCGCCCGACCTCGTCGGCGGGCAGATCGGACAGCTGTTGAACATTCTCTTCGGCAACATCTCGCTGTTTGGCGGGGTGCGACTGGTGGCGGTCGAGTGGCCGGCGGCGATTCTCGAGGCGCTGCCGGGCCCGACCCACGGAATCCCCGGACTCCGCCGCCGGTGTGCGGCGCCCTCGCGTCCGTTGCTGTGTACGGCCATCAAACCGGTGGGGAAGAGCTCGGCGCAGCTCGCCGCGGACTGTGCGGCCTTTGCGCGCGGCGGAGCCGACCTGATCAAGGACGACCATTCGCTGACGGAACAGGCGACCGCGCCGTTCGCCGAGCGTGTCGCCCGCTGTCAAGAGGCGGTCGAAGAGGCGAACGCAGCGACCGGCGGCAACAGCTGGTATCTGCCGAACCTGCCAGGAGAGCCGCGACGGCTCGAAGAGCGCCTCGACCTGCTCGCGCGGGTCGGCTGCCGTGGAGTGATGGTCTCGCCGCTGCTCTTCGGGTTGGAGGCGACAGCGGACCTCGCGCGGCGACGGGAGCTCGCGATTCTCGGTCACCCGACCTTCAGCGGCGCCCTCTTCGGCGAGGACCACGGGATCGCACGCGAAGTGCTATTCGGCGAGATCTACCGGCTGCTCGGCTGCGACGGGGTGATCTACGTCAACGTCGGCGGGCGCTTCGGTTGGAGCCTCGAGGAGTGCCAGGCAGTCAACCGCGCGCTACGGGCGCGTTTGGACGACATTCTCCCGGCATTCCCGGCGCCGGCAGGGGGCGTCCAAGCCGACGAGGTCGGGCGCCATCTGGAGCGCTACGGCGCCGACACCATGATCCTCATCGGGGGCAGCCTCTATCAGCAGGGTGATCTCGAGCGGGCGACGGCGGAGCTCCTGGAGAATCTCGAGGCGGTCTCCGCGTGAAGTCCCGAGTCCTACGGAGCCGAGGATTCCGCTGGCAGGGGATCGAACGGAGGGCGTACCGGGAAACCGACGCGGAGACGTTCCGAGGGATCACCCGGCAGACCCTGTTCGGCGGTGACGCCGCGGGTCTGTCTTCCGAGGCGCGCTACTTCGAGATCGAGCCCGGGGGCTTCTCGAGCTGCGAGTCGCACGCCCATGCTCACCTGGTCATCGTGCTACGAGGCCGGGGAACGGTTCGGCTCGACGACGAGAGGTTCGAGATCGAGCCGTTCGACTGCGTCCACGTCTCGCCCCACGCGGTTCACCAGTTCCGGGCGGGCGACGAGCCGCTTGGTTTCCTCTGCGTCGTCGATCGAGAGCGCGATCGACCGCGCCCTTGCGAGTGATCTGAAGCCCTCGTGTTCGGCTCCATGGCCGGCTTCGGCGGCCATGGGCTCTCTTTCTCGAGGTCGGCCTCCGGCGACCTGACCGGGGGCACGGGTCCCCCGACTGCGGGTCGAGAAGCCTACGATGGGGGCTAGTCTCTGCCGCTGTTCCCGGCTCGGGCGAGGGCCTCGCGCACGACCTCGTCGGCCTCGTAAGGGAGGAGGACGAGTCTGCGGCTCCCGATGCGAAGCCAGAGCCATTCGAGCTGCGCGTCGCGGGCTTCCGGCTCGGCGGTCAGGATGGCGGCCAGCCGCTGGCTGCCGTCGAGGCCACTCGCGAAGTCACGCACGGGGTGCGGAACCTCTCGGAGGGCCGCTTCGTCCCCGTGATCGAGCCACACACCGTACATTTGCCCGAGCGCGGCCATCGGCATCGGAACCGAAGTACCGATCGTCGCTCTTCGCTCGTCCTGGATGCGGTCGAGCATGATGTCGAGCAGCGAGAGGGTCACGGTATCGGGCGCCGGCTCGCCCATCCGATCGATCGCGACCACCTTCTTTTGGATGAGGACGTCGACCTCCGCGAGAAACTGGGAATACCCGCCGCCGGTCGCTTCATGAAGCTCGAGAAGGGTGAGATCGGGCTGGAACACGCCGGTGATGCGGTGGCCGAGCTGGTTCAGGTCGTCGCCGGGCCAGGCCGAGCCTCGCTTGAGCACCACCCCATCATGGGGCAATCGGGCGCGGATCCGGCCGACTTCGTCGATCTGCCGAACCCCCTCGAGCAGCAGTCCGATCGGATCGATCGGCTCGATCTCGATCTTGGCGTCCGGCGGGACGTCGTCGAGAAGGAAGAACACCCCTCGTGGCCACAGAAAGATGTCGATGATCGCCTGCTCCGTCTGCTCCCGCAGCGTCCGCGCGACCTCGTCCCGATCGAGGATTTCGAGGTCGACCAGCGCCTCGCCCAGCCGGAGCCCGGAGTCGCTCTCGTCACAAGCGGAGAGCGCCATCAAGAGCTCGTGCTCCTTGACGTATCCGCGGGCGAGGAGGAACTGCCCGTAGAAGTCGAAGCGCTCGTTCGACAGACAGCCTACGATGCCACCGTCGCGCAGTAGGATTCGCTTCTCGCGTGAGCTGCGCCGGACCGCCAGGGTTCCGGTGATTCGGTCGTTGTGAGCCCACTGCAGGAGATCCGCCGGGGGGAACGCCTTGAGCAAGCCTGACATCTGCATTACGAGGACCTCGTGGGCTCCGAGAGTGCGGTCGGTGCACGTTCACCTCCGAAGAAGCAAGCGATGACCGGCCTCTAGCTTACTCTGTCAAGTGGCCAACTCGGCCAGCTTCTCCTCGACGCTCTCCCATTCGGTCATCAGCCGCTCGATCTCGGCCGACAGTCTCTTCTGCTCCTCCTCGAGCTTGCGCACCTTCGCCTTGGGGGTTCGGTCGAAGTAGGTCGGATCGCAGAAAGTCTCGTTGATCTCGTGAATTCGGGCCTCGGCGCGCTCGACAGCCTCGGTGAGCCGATCACGCTCCCGCTCGAGCGCGGAGAGGCTCTTGTCTGTGCCGGCGCCGCCGCGCCCCTTGGCTTTACGAGCCCGGTTCTGCTTGCGCGCCTGTCGTAGCACCACTTCAGCATCGAGGTGATCGTCCCCGCAGCGCTCCACGTACTCGTCATAGCTGCCCACGAAACTCTCGATGCCGTCCGGCCGGATCTCTAGAATCCGGGTCGCGAGCCGCGAAACGAACCAGCGGTCATGGGAGACGAGAATGAGGGTGCCGTCGTATCTCTCGAGCGCGTCGACGAGCGCCTCGATCGCCTCGAGGTCGAGATGGTTGGTCGGTTCGTCGAGGGCGAGAACGTTGGGCTTCTCGAGGCCGAGACGGGCGAAGATCAGGCGTGCGGCTTCGCCGCCCGACAGCGCTGAGAGTCTCTTCTCGACCTCCTCCTTGGAAAACAGCACCTGTGCCAGGCGGTTGCGCACGAAACCGACGGACTCTCCGGGGCAGCTGTCCCACAGCCACGACTCGACCGTCTGGTCGGAGCCGTCGAGCAGTTCCCGGTGATCCTGGGCAAAGTAGCCGGGGTGAGTCTCGTGCCCCCACTCGATTCCGCCGGCGTCGGCCTCGAGCCTGCCGAGCAGGATCTTCAGGAGGGTCGACTTGCCGATGCCGTTCGGTCCTATGATCGCGATGCGGTCGCCGCGCTGTACCGTCAACGACACGTTGGCGAGGACCTGGTTGTCGCCGAACGCCTTGGAGAGCCCCTCGATCTCCAGCACCTGTTTTCCGCTCGGGCGACGAGCCTCGAAACCGAAATTCGGGTAGCGCCGCGAGCTTTGCGGCAGGCGCTCCATCGCGTCGGCCTTCTTCTCGATGAGGCGTAGCTTGCTTTGTGCCTGCCTCGCCTTCGTCGCCTTCGCCCTGAATCGTTCGACGAACGCAGCGTGGTGTGCGATCTCCTTCTGTTGTCGGGCGATCTCCTTCTCCTTGCGCTCGCGATCGGCCACCTTGGCGTTGGCGAAGGAGCTGTAGTCGCCGGTGTAGAGAGTGACCGTCTCGTAATCGACGTCGAGGATATTGGTGCAGACGTTGTCGAGGAACCGATGGTCGTGGGAGATCACGACGACGAGACCCGGGAACTGCTGGAGGAACTTCTCGAGCCAGCGGATCGAGAGGATGTCGAGATGGTTGGTCGGCTCGTCGAGCAGCAAGGCGTCGGGCCTCGATGCCAGCGCCTGGGCGAGGAGCACCCGCAGTCTGAACCCTCCGGAGAGGGTCGACATCGGATCCCGGTGATGGGCGCTCGCGATTCCGAGTCCCTCGAGGATCTCACCGGCCTGCGCCTCGGCGGCGTACCCGTCGTGTCGGACGATCACTTCTTCGACCGCTGAGTAGCGCTCGGCGTCGAACTCGGTCTCGGCGTTGGCGAGGATCTCTTCTTTCTCGACCATCGCGATCCACAGCTCCGGGTTGCCACGAAGCACGACGTCGAGGATCGGCACCTCCTCGTACTGGAAGTGGTCCTGGCTCAACACGCCGAGGCGCAGCTTCTTGGGGATCGAGACGATGCCGTCGCTGGCCGGCTCTTCGCCCGACAGGATGCGAAGTAGGGTGGATTTCCCCGATCCGTTGGCGCCCACCAGCCCGTACCGGTTGCCCGGGGAGAGCTGGAACCGCGAGCATCGAGGCGCGAAGATAGCATGACCAGGGATCCTCTCGAGAGATCGCCACCGCATTGCGCGGCGGGCCTCGCGATGCGGTCCGACTGGCCCGCAGGTTGCAGGAGCAGCTGGAGTCTGGAAGGTAGCTCGGAAAGAGTGGCTCGGAAGATGGCACGCAAGCCCAAGCCTCGCGCCAGCCGCCGCGGCAGACGCAAGTCAGCGCTCCTCGGGACGGTTGGGGTCGTGCTGGTGGTTGCCGTCGTGTGGCTGATCTGGCCGTTCTGGCACCTCGCCGGCCAGTTCGCGGATCGAGCGCTCGAACAGCCGTCCCGGCTCTATGGTGCACCCGACCTGCTCACTCTCGGCGAGCGCGGCTCGGCGGCCGAGCTGCTCCAGGAACTCGAGGGTGGCAACTACCGACCGGCCTCCGGTGCCGCCCCCGCGGTGGGAGAGTTCGAAGTCATCGAGGGCGGCGTGCGCATCCATCTGCGGAGCACGCCGACTGCCGGGGGGTGGCGCGAGGCAGGGCGGGCGGAGGTTCTCTTCTCCGGCGGAAGGATCGCGAGTCTGTCGTGGGCCGGCGCGGAGGTCCCGGAGCTCTCCCTCGAGGCGCCGCTCGTCGCTTCGTACTATGGCGCCGACCGCCGGGAGCGCCGCCCGGCTCGGCTCGAGGATCTACCCGAAGAGCTGACCCGAGCGGTTCTCGCCGCCGAGGACGCGCGCTTCTTCGACCACCGAGGCCTCTCACCCCGCGGCATGCTGCGCGCTCTTTGGGTCAATATCCGCGAGGGTGGAGTGCGGCAGGGTGGCAGCACCCTGACTCAGCAGCTGGTGAAGAATCTCTTCCTTACCCATGAGCGCACCCTCGGCCGCAAGCTCCGGGAGATGGTGCTGGCGGTCCTCGTGGACTGGCGCTACTCGAAGCCGGCGATTCTTGGCGCCTATCTCAACGAGATCTACTGGGGGGAGTGGAACGGAGCCAACGTGATGGGGGTCGGCGCCGCGGCGATGGCCTACTTCGGCAAGGATCCGACGCGGTTGACCCTGTGCGAGGCGACCGTCCTCGCCGGCATGATCCACTCGCCGGGGAGCTACGATCCGGCGAGACATCCCGAGCGCGCCCGCGAACGCCGCGACTGGGTGCTCGATCGGATGGCAGACCTCGATTGGCTCACCGCCGAGCGGGCGGCGAGAGCCAAGCGACAGCCGCTGTGCCACGCACCGGGCCGCAAGCCGGTCGGCGGTGCCCGCTACTTCCGTGATCGGGTTCGCGGCGAAGCCGGAGACCGTTTCGGTATCCGGGAGCTCGACGACGCCGGGTACACGATTCTTTCGACTCTCGACCCGCGCGCTCAGGGGATCGGCGAGGAGGCCGTCGAGTGGGGAGTCGAAGCGCTCGAGCAGGGTTGGGAGAAGGGGCGAGACCGATCGACGCCGCTGCAAGCGGCCCTCATCTCGATCGACCCTGCGACCGGCGAGGTGCGCGCTTACGTCGGCGGCCGCGACTACCGAGCCAGTCAGTTCGATCGCGCCGGCTCGGCCCGACGCCAGGCCGGCAGCGCCTTCAAGCCGGTGGTGTACGCCGCGGCCTTCGACCAGGGAGCGGTGCCGGCCGACCTGCTCGCCGACGAGCCGCTCAGCGTCGAGGTCGCCGGGTCTGGGACATGGACCCCGCAAAACAGCGACGACAAGTTCCGGGGTCTGGTGACCGCGCGGCGGGCGCTCGAAGAGAGTCTCAACGTGCCGACGGCGCGACTCGCCCTCCAGGTTGGCCTCGACGAGATCGCGGCGATGACGACGAGGCTCGGTGTCGACCGTCGGCTGAACCGGGTGCCGTCGATGGCGCTGGGTGCTCTCGAGGTTACACCGCTCGAGCTAGCGACCGTCTACACGACGCTCGCCGCCGGAGGGGTGCGGCGTCAGCCGCACTTCGTTACCGCAGTACTCGGACCGACCGGTGACCCGGTGGCCGGCCGCCCGCTACCGACGCCCGAGGAGGCGCTCTCGCCCGAGGACGCCTACCTCGTCACCTCGGTGCTGGAGGGGGTGTTCGATCGAGGTACCGCCAAGGTCGTTCGACAGTGGGGGATGGTCGATCGTCTGGCGGGCAAGACCGGCACCACCAACGATCGGCGAGACAGCTGGTTCGCCGGCTATTCGCCGGATCGGGCGACATTGGTCTGGGTCGGCTACGACGACAACGCCACGACCCGCCTGTCGGGTTCACGGGCCGCGCTCCCGATCTGGAATCGGTTCACTTGGCGGCTGAGGCCCGCGGGCGGTTACCGCCCGATGCGTCCGCCACGAGGGATCACGACCGCCACCGTCGACCCCTTGTCCGGCGAGCTGGCGATCAGCCGCTGCCCGACCTACGCCACCGAGCTGTTTCCGCGCGATCGGGTCCCGACCGAGATCTGTCATCTTCACGCCGGCCCGTTGGACCGCAGAGTACTTCGCGCCGAGGCGCGGGCGCGCGAACGTGAGGGGCGGTTCAAGCGGTGGCTCGATCGAGTGTTCAAGAAGCGGCGCGACGAGCCTCCCGACTGATCCGATCCTTCGAGCTCGAAGAACCGCCGACGGGGCCGAGGCTCGAGTCTCTCTCGCTCACGATATGCTGGCGAGCTGCCCACCCGGGCCGTGCCGCGGCGGGGTCAGCCGTACGCTCGAAGACGATGAACAGGGAATCGGCCATCGAGGTCCTAGGAGCCCGCACCCACAACTTGAAGGGGGTGGACTGTCGGATTCCTCACGGCCGGGTGACGGTGGTGACCGGGCCCTCCGGCGCCGGCAAGTCGTCGCTCGCGTTCGACACGGTATTCGCCGAAGGGCAGAGGCGCTTCGTCGAGTCGATGTCGACCTACGCCCGGCAGTTCCTCGACCAGATGGAGCGGCCACCGATCGACGAGCTGCGCGGAGTCTTGCCGGCAGTGGCGCTCGAGGCCCGCAACTCGGTACGCAACGCGCGTTCGACGGTGGGCACTCTCACCGAGATCCAGGACGTCCTCCGTCTGCTCTTCACCCATCTGGGCGAGGTGAGCTGCCCGGCCGGTCACGGCGCGGCGCGCTCCTGCACGCCGTCGCAGGCGGCGGAGGCGTTGGTGGAAGGAGTCGCCGGGGAGCGATTCCTGCTGCTGGCCCCCGTCGCCCGCCCTCGCAAGGGTGCTTCGAAGGCGCTTCGCGAGCTGGTCCGGCAGGGCTTTGGGCGCCGCCTCGACGGGGACGAGGTGGTCCGCATGACCTCCAAGGTCGTGTGGCCCGCCGAGTTCGACCCTCTGCCGCTCGTTCTGGGCCGTTTCCAGGCGAACCGCGAGCAGAGGTCGCGGCTCGCGGTGGCCCTCGAGGAGGCGTATCGGCTCGCTCGCGGCAAGGCGGTGGCAGCCGGCGATGCGGTCGTTCACTTCAGCGCGCAGCCCGGCTGTCCGCGCTGCGGTCTGGCGATGCGCCGCCCCGTGCCGGCCCTGTTTTCGTTCAACTCGCCGCTCGGCGCCTGCTCCGAATGCCAAGGATTCGGAAGGGTGATCGGGATCGATCAGGGGCGAGTCGTCCCCGATCCTTCGCGGACGCTGGAACAGCGGCCGATCGCCCCGTGGAACACTCCGGCCTACGCGAAGCACCACAACAAGCTGCTCGCCGCCTGCCGGGAGGCGGGAATCTCGATCGACGTCCCGTGGGCGGAACTCTCCGAAGGGGCTCGCGAGTGGATCTGGTCCGGCAGCGGTCCGTTCACCAGCGTCGAGAAGTTCTTCAAGCGGCTGGAACGGAAGGCTTACCGGGTGCACGTGCGCGTGCTCCTCGCCAAGTACCGCTCCTACGACCCGTGCCCGGTCTGTCGCGGAACGCGGCTGAGGCCCGAGGCGTTGAGTGTGACCGTGCTCGGCGAAACGCTGCCGGCGCTGACGGCTCGCAGCATCGAGGCTCTGCGCTCGTGGCTCGCCGAGGCCGACTGGGGCGCTCGGCAGCTCGACGTCGCGGGACATCTGATCGATCAGCTGACCCTTCGGGTCGAGGTGCTGCACCGAGTGGGGCTCGACTACTTGACTCTCGACCGCCAGGCGCGCACCCTCTCCGGCGGTGAGACCCAGCGCATCCACCTGTCCGCTTCGCTGGGCTCGGGACTGACCGACACCCTCTACGTTCTGGACGAACCGACGATCGGACTTCACACTCGCGACAGCGAACGCCTGCTGTCGCTTCTGCGCGACCTCGCCGAGCGCGGCAACACCGTCCTCGTCGTCGAGCACGACCGCACCCTGATCGAAGGTGCCGACCACATCATCGATCTGGGGCCGACGGCGGGCGAGAACGGGGGCGAGGTGATCGCCGCCGGCTCGATCGACGCGATTCTGTCGAGCGAGACGTCACTGACCGCGAAGTATCTCAAGCGGCCGACCCGCGATGCCAAGGCGCGACGGCATCTCGAGCGGAGCCGTCGCGAGCGGGGCCGCCGGCCGCTCGACGACGTGCTGTCGGACCTGCCGAGGGTCCGCATCCGGGGCGCTCGCGAGCACAACCTTCGAGATCTCGACGTCGAGTTCCCGGTCGCGGCCCTGGTGGCGGTCACCGGTGTCTCCGGTTCGGGCAAGTCGACCCTGGTCGACAACGTGCTTTTTGGAAGCTACCAACGAGGGTTGGGCATCCCCGAGGCGGAGCCCGGTGACTGCGACGGAATCGACGGACTCGACGAGCTGGCCTACGTCGCCCATGTCGACCAGCATCCGCTCGGCCGATCGAGTCGCTCGAACCCGGTGACCTACATCAAGGCGTACGACGGAATCAGAAGGATCTTCGCTGAGGAGCCCGAGGCGCGAGCGGCCGGCATCACCCCCGGGCATTTCTCGTTCAACGTCGCCAAGGGGCGCTGTCCCGAGTGCGAGGGAACGGGCACTCTCCAGATCGACATGCAGTTCATGGCCCCGGTGTCGGTTTCCTGCGACAGCTGCCAAGGGAGTCGCTTTCAGCGGCGGGTGCTGGCGATCCGCCACCGTGGTCTCAACATCGCCGAGAGCCTCGACCTGACGGTGCAGCAGGCGCTGGACCGGTTCGCGGGCCATCGGTCGCTGACCCGCCGGCTCTCCCTGCTCGTGGAGGTCGGTCTCGGCTATCTGCGACTCGGGCAACCGACGGCGACCCTCTCCGGGGGTGAGGCTCAACGCCTGAAGCTCGCCAGCTTCCTCGACCGGCCGGCTTCCGAGGGGCGGCGGCTCTTTCTCTTCGACGAGCCGACCACCGGGCTCCATCTGTCCGATATCGATCAACACCTCGGAATGCCGTCGAGGGCTGCTAGGATCTGCTCGTGAGCTTGCTGACCGACTCGCGCAGACGGTGGCTCGGAACTCTGGGCGGCGCTTTGCTCGGTGCCGTGCTCCTGCTCGCGGCCTGGACGAAGGCGATCGATCCGCAGGCGTTCGTCGAGCAGATCACGGCCGAGGGGCTGGACGGCCTGCTCTCCGCCCGCAGCGTCGCTTTCGTGGCCCTCGGCCTCGAGGTCGGCCTCGGCGTAGCGCTCCTGCTCAACGTACGGCGACTCTGGGTGCTCGTCCCGGCCGCGCTGCTCGTCGTCTTCTTCCTGTTCCTGACGGGGCGTGCCTACGCCGCCGACCTCCGCGGACTCCCGCCGGTCGCGGAGAGCTGTGGCTGCTTCGGAAACCTCGTCGATCGAACACCGGCCGAGGCGTTCTGGCAGGATCTGCTGCTGCTGGTCCCGCCGCTTCTGCTGGCGTTCCTGGGAGCGCGGTCGGCGAGCTCGCCTCCCCGCGTCAGGCTGGCGATCGTTGGCGTCGTGACACTTGCCGCACTGGCTTTGGCCTGGAAGGCGCCCGAGCTACCGCTCGACGACCTCGCCACCCGGCTTCGCCCCGGAGTCGAGACCCGAGAGCTTTGCGCGGGACAGCCCGAGGA
Organism: Thermoanaerobaculia bacterium; assembly: GCA_945787575.1. Classification (GTDB taxonomy): domain Bacteria; phylum Acidobacteriota; class Thermoanaerobaculia; order Multivoradales; family JAHEKO01; genus CALZKB01. Next base: position 23,690 of record CALZKB010000002.1, read on the forward strand.
TGTCGACTACGTCTGTCTCGACGCCCTCGTTCCGGAGCTCGACGGCGGCGAGCACTGGGTCGTTCTGACCGGCCTCGACGAAGAAGGGCTGATCGCTGGACTGGACGGACTTCACGCTCACTCGCTCGCCGACGGCAAGCCCCGGCTTTGGCTGGTCAGCGATGCCCTTCCGGAAGAGCTCAACGCCTTCACCTGGCAATACATGGTGGCGACCGAGGTCCGGCTGGTGCCGGAGTCGATGATGCGGCCGCTCTATCGGACGCTACCGCGCTCCTTTCGGGTTCTCGACGGCCGGGTGATGGAAACAATCCCGGGCGTTCCGACGTTGGGGGTAGTCGAGGGACGCCTTGCCGATCGCTGATCGTGCGCTGCTAAACTCCGCGCTCGGAGGATAGGAACTTGAAGATGGAACTCCCGAAATCGCTCGCCCTCACCGCAATTCTGGCGGCGATCGCCTTGCCCTCGTCGGCTCAGCCAGCGATGGAGGGCTTCGCGCCGATCGACAAGTACGTCTTCGTTCTGGATGGCGAGGAACAGCCCGGTGCGGAGATCTATCAATCGCAGGCCGCGGGCTCGTTCCTCGTCATCACTTCCGGACTCGAATCCCCGGTGTTGGTCGCGGCGAGGAGCGCCGCCGTCTCGACGGTCAACCTCATGAAGGTCGATCAACAACCGAACGGCAACGTCAACTTGCTCGCCGGATCGACGCTCGAGCCGCTGGGCAAATTCACGATCGCCGGTGATGGCATTCGCTTCACGGTTGGCGACCGACCGGCCGAATTGCGCAACAAGCCTTGGCTGCTCGGGGCGCAGGATCTGGAGGGGATGCGCGCCTACAGCGCCGGCTACCGACGGGGCGCCGATGAGTACGAGTGCTCGGAGCCTCTTCTGCGCCAGCTCCGAGAAGACGGCCGCCCGGTCGAAGTGAAGGTGTTCTTCGGATCGTGGTGCCCGCACTGCGAACAGGTGCTGCCGCGGGTTCTCAAGGTCGCCGAGGAGCTCGAAGGCTCGGGCGTGCGGCTCTCTTTCTACGGCCTGCCTCGCGGGCGGGGCTTCAGCATCGATGCCGAAGTGAAGCGCTTCGATATCGAGACCGTGCCGACGGGTGTCGTGCTCATCGACGGACGCGAGGTCGGGCGCATCTCGGGCTCGGGCTGGAAGATCCCCGAGCTGGCGATCAAGAACGCGATCGAAGGCCCCTAGCGGCTTGACACTAGCTGCAAGGGAACGGCTCTCGATCGGCGAGCGGCCGGCAGCCGTGCATCGCCGGCAGATAGCAGCGAACGGTCGTGCCGACGCCCGGCAGGCTTTCGAGATAGATGCGGCCGCACAGGGTGCGCACGGTGCCGAAGACGCTCGCCAGACCGAGGCCGCGACCGCCGGGCTTGGTGCTGAAGAACGGGTCGAAGGCGCGCAGCCGGGTCGCCGCGTCCATTCCCACCCCCTCATCGGCGACTTCGACGAATACGTAGTCTCGGTCGGGGTCTGAATCCGCGCCTACGGCGCTCGCGAGGCGGGAGTCGTCACCCGCCTCTCCGGTCGTCACTCGAACCCTCCCTCGGGGGTGGGTGGTGGCCTCCGCGGCGTTCCTCACGAGGTGGAGGAGCGCGTCGCACAACTCGGCTCCGTCTCCCTCGATGCTCGGCAACTCGGGCGCCAGGTCGAATGCGAGGTCCGCTCGTCCTTGTGCCGCCTCGGAGAGCGCCGGTAGGGACTCCTCGATGACCCAGTTGAGGTCGATCGGACTGAGGCTGAAGCGCCCCCGGCCGGCGTACGCGAGCAGCTGCCGGCACTGTTCGACGGCTCGCTGCGAGGCCTTGTCGACCTCCTCGAGGAAGATGCGGGCCTCGCTCTCAGAGCCTCCGATAACCGAGAGCGCCATGTCGTTGTTCCCGAGGATCGCCATCAGGAGATTGTTGAAGTCGTGGGCGAGGCCTCGAGCCAACAGCCCGAGACTCTCGATCTTCTCGAGCTGATTCTCGAGCTCGGGGTCTCTGCTCGGTGAGATGCCGCGGTCGGCGAAATCGATCGCTTGGACTTTGCTTGCGCTGGATGTCACGTGAATCTCCGGATCTCCCACCCTGCGGGGAGTCTGTGCAGGATCACTGCCAGACTCCTTCTCGTCGTCCGGTCCGCGCGAGTGGGTCTAACTCCATGTATTCAAAGGGATTTCGAGCGCGCCCGGATGACATCGGCAGTGGAGAGATCTGCTTGCCGGGCGAGGATATTCTGCCGTGACGGAAAGAATGGGCAGTCAGGATTTGGTGTACTCGAGAGTCGAGACCTCGTCGTCCGTCAGCGCGCCCACTTCGAGAAACATCGGCGCGTGGTCGTCGTCGTGGCGTAGCGCGAGGTAGGCCACGACTTCGCCTCGCCGCCAACAGGTCAGCAGCAGCGCCTCGCTCCAATCGGGAAAGTCGTCCTCTTCCACGCTGCCTTCCCAGGACGGATCTCCCCAGGCTTTTCGAATGATCTCGCCGGCCGCCTCGAACTCCGTCGTGAACTCCTCGAAGAGCGCGTCGACCTCGGCGGCGCTCAATTCGCCTTCGCGGAAGTCGTCGACCAGGCGCAGGTGCAACGCGTCGGCACCGGGCGCCGAGGTCACCAGCTCGGTCATGACGTCCATCAGTCTCTCTTCCATCAGCTCTCCTCCGCGGCGATCATCCGCCCAGAGCCTCGAGCGGATGTCGACCGCCGTTATGCCAGAGTGCGTCGGGAGACTGCAAGCTGCCGGGCGAGGCACAGCGAGAGATCTCGAGTCCGGCGAGGGTCGTTTCGAGGGTCCACGCCCGCTCCCCGGCGAGGGCGGCGCCTTGCAGCGAGCCTCGCCACGGCGAGAGCAGCTCCGGGACTCCTTCCACAGCCTCGACCGGGTGCACACGCACCGTGCGGAGACCCGGTGACGGTTGGAAGGCGCCGAGCGGCTCCACGATGACCGTACCCACCGCGAGATCGAGAGAGGGCTGGTGGAGTCCCCGCATTCGGGCGTCGGTCCGAAGCTGATGGACGCCGGCGGCAGCGACCGGATTCGGCGGTCCGGCGGGCCACGCTTCGGCGCGCCGGACGAGCGCCGCGGCCAACAGGTCGGCCAGCTCGCGGGCGTCGCCATCGGTGTAAACGGCCTGGATCGACAGGCAGCCCCGCTGATCGAGCAGCGCAATATCGCTGGCGAGGCCGTCGGCAGTCGCCGAGTTGCAGGCCTCTCGGTCGACGATCGCGATGCTGACCTTCGGGCCGTACGCGAGGCAGCGATCGCCGACCTGCGCCTCGAGGCTCGAAACCGTATTCGCATCGCCGTAGACGACGACGGTCTGGGAACGGGCGAGAACCGCGGTCTCGAGCGCGAGGTCACCGCCCTTCCACGTCGTCGCCGCGACCGCGTGGGCTAGCTCCGGGAGTCGATCGTGGAGCGCGCGAACGAAGGCTGCCGCGAACAGCGGTTCGGAAGAGGGCGATTTGAGCAGGACCGGTCGTCGCAGCGCCATCGCCGGCAGCAGCGGTTGGACCGCGAGAGCGGGCAGGTTGCCGGCCAGGAAGACCGTGACGAGGCCGAGATCGCCGCGGGGTCTCGCCTGGTCGAAGAGGCTGTGAGTGACCGACGGACCGACTCCTCCGAGAATCGCTTCGAAGGCGGCGTCGAGACCGGCTGGCGAGAGCTGGCAGAAGCGCGAGAGAGTCGGTCTGAGCGTCGAGCTCGTCGGCGTCCGTGGGTCGAGAAAGTCGGCGACCGTCGCGTTCCAAGCCGATCGCAGGTCCTCGGTCGACGAGCCTCTCAGGGCGGCGGGCCCGTACCGGATGAGGTGGCCGATGAGCGAGGCCATCGAGTCGCCAGTCCACTGAGCCGAGGTGTAGAAGACGCCCTCACGCTCGATGGCGCCGACCGGCAGGTCGAGCCCGGGAGGGCAGGCGGCGTCGTGAATCACCCTGGAGCTCGGCCGCTGAGCGCTTCACTGAGGAGTGAGCAGCCCCGCAGCTCGGCGCCCGCCGCGCGGCCGGCGAGGCGAAAGCCGGTTCCGTCGGCGATCGCCAGATCCTCGGTGAGAACGTGGAGGGCCGAACCGAGGTTGGCGAGGTCGAAGATGGCGAGCAGCCCCGGCTCTCCGCGCGCCGCCTCGTTCAGGGTGACCGGATCGAGGACTCGAAAACGAGCCCAGGGTGGCAGGTGAAAGAGGTCGCGGTCGTCGCAGGGGTTGCTGCCGCCGTAGCCGTGACTGGTGAGCTCGGTCATGCCGTACTCACGAACGATATGCGTCGCCGGAACGCCGAGGCGGCTCCCGACCTGCCCCACGAGATCCTCGCGAGAGACTTCCCGACTGCGGCCCTTGGTCCCGCCGGTCTCGAACAGCCGGCTGCCGATCGGCAGCCGGAAGCTGACTCCGAGGCGCTCAAGACCGTCGAGCAGCTGAAGGAGGGCGAAGGCTGTCGTCAGAATGAGCGTCGCTCGGCCGTCTCGTTGACGCGCGGCGAGAAATCCGCGGGCGTCGGCTACGCGGATTCCACCGGCGCTCACGACGTAGCGGCTGCCCGCTCCTCCCCAAGTTCGGTACGCGTGATCGACCATGAACGCCAGGCTCGAATGGGGTGCCTGATCGCGTTCGGGGATCAGCGAGAGCATCGGCGGCCGGTCGAGTCCGTGAAGGCAGCCGGCCGGAAAGGTCGCGTCGATCACGGCCCGGTAAAGCTCCGGATAGGGGTGCCGGTGAACGCTGGGTGTCGAGTCGGTGGTGCCGGAGCTGTGAAACTCCTCCTTGGGCTCGGCGACCGCCAGGTCCTGCGTCTTGAAGGCGAGCGTCGGGACCATCGGGACCTGTCGCCAGCTCTCGAGGGATGCCGGCTCGACGGAGGCGGACTCGGCGAGGCGACGGACGGGGGCCGAACGCTCGCATTGATGGGCGAAAGCGTCGCGAACGAGGGTCTCGAACGTCTCGGCGCTCTCGCGTCGCACCCATGCCTCGATCCTCTCAGTGAGCATCATGGAATTCTGCCACGGAACCTCCGACCGGCCTCTGGCGGAGCGAAGGGTCGGGCTCTGCTACAGTAACGCCGCCCGCTCGAGGAGCCGCCGATGGACGAATTCCCCTATCCCACCAAGATCGAGATCGACAAGCCGTCTCGACCCCGTCCGCCCAAGCAGACCGCGGTCATCGAGCAGATCGGTTGCACCGGCTGTGAGGCGTGTATCTCGTTCTGTCCGGTGGACTGCATCGAGATCGTGCCGGGGCCGGTCTACGCCGAGATGCACAAGCTGGTCGAGGTCGATCTCGAGCGCTGTATCGGCTGTCAACTGTGCGCACGCTACTGCCCGTGGGAGACGATCGACATGTGGAGCTGGGAGGAAGGGGTCGAGGTTGCGCCTTCGTTGACCATACGCTCGCTCATCTACGACTACGACCCCGAGCAGATGCACGAGGCGGCAGAGCCCCGAGTCGGACCGGTCGGTGTCTGAGCCAGGCGTAGGGTTCGATCCCGAGCTCGACGCGGCGCTCAAGAGCGTCCTCCAAGTGATCTACAAGGATCATCCGCTGAGACCGAACCAGATCTTGGTGCTCGCCTCCGAATTGCAGCGCCTCGGCGTCCACCGCCTGGTCGAAGAGCACATCCGCAAGTACAGCTACCGCCAGCGCTCCGAGGAGTGACCCGTGTCGGGCCCGCCCGGCGGCCGCTGATGGCGGCAGCTTTCGGTGAGCCGTGGAGCGCCAGGGTCACCGGAGGGCCGCGAGTCAGCCGAAGAAGTGCAGAGCCGCCTCGCCGGGGCTCCCGACCAGCTCTTCGAGGTCGCCGCCGGGCGCCCAGTCGGATGGCAGGTGCTCGCGGTAGGGCGTCGTGAGGAAGCGCTCATCGAGAAGCGCGACGACGCCGGTGTCTTCGGAAGAGCGAATGAGCCGGCCGGCGGCTTGGACCACCCGGGTCATGCCGGGCACCACGAAGGCGTATTCGAAGCCGCGCTCGAACTGCTCTTCGTAGTAGCGCTTCAAGAGCTCGCGCTCGAGGCTCACGGCTGGCAGGCACGGGCCGACGACCGCCACCGCCTTGAGCATGTCGCCCGGATAGTCGACCCCCTCAGCGAAGACGCCGCCGGCGACCGCCAGCAGCAGCACGTCACCGGCGAGGCTCGAGCGCAGGTTGTCGAGCAGCAGCTCACGATCACGATCGCCGTCGCCCCGTGACTGAACCAGCACCCGCTTGCCCTCGACCCGGAGCTCGCGGCCGACCCGCTCCAAGAACTCGTAGCTGGGGAACAGAGCGAGGCAGTTGCCCGGGACGCCGGCGGCGAAGCCGCTCAAGCTGCGGGCGATCCGGCCGTAGTTGTCGGGTCGCCGCTTCCAGGTCGTGGCCACGGAGTCGTCGATCACCAGGCGGCGGTTGGCGAGCGGAAACGGGCTCGCCACCTCGAGATGTCGGAACCGATCTCGATCGAAGCCGAGCAGATCCCGGTAGAACTCGCTCGGCGAGAGCGTTGCGGAGAGGCCGATGACCGAGTGGGTGCGGTGGATCAGCGCTCCGAGGAACTTGCTCGGGTCCTTGCAGAGGATGCGAAGCGCCGCCCCCTGCGGGCCCCGCTCGGCGTACTGGCTGAAAGCGGGACCATCCGCGAGCATCAGTCCGTTGAGGAAGCGAAGAAGATCGAAGTAGAGAGTTACGAAGAGATCGTTCGCCCGGAAGGTCGACGTCTCGCGTCGATGCTCGAGATAGTCGATGAAGGCTTCGTCGAACTCGACTCGCAGAGCGAACAGATCGTCTTCGGGCAGGGTGATCTCGGCGGCCCGCGCCCGGGCGCCGACGTCGTCGAGAGCCGAGTCGGTGGTGGTTTCGATGAGGGCCGTGAGACGGTGGGCGAGGGCGACGATCCGTCGTTGGATCGGTGCTGCCCCGGCCAACGCTTCGGCGACCTCGCGCGCGGACTTCGCGGTCAGGCCGGGGCTATAGTAGCCACGACCGCGCTCGACGAGATTGTGAATCTCGTCGACGATCAAGATGACGTCCGACAGGTCGTTGTCGCCGGCGAAGTCCGACAGGCCGACATAGGGGTCGAATGCGTAGTTGTAGTCGCAGACGACGACCTGCGATTCGTGGGAGAGCTCGAGGCTGACCTCGAACGGGCAGACCTCGGCCGCCTGCGAGGCGTCGAAGATCCGGTCCGGGAGCAAGGTCGCGTCCGCCTCGCGAATCCGCCGCACGATCTGTGAACTGTGGAGCTTGGCGTAGTAGTCCCGTGCGTAGGGGCAGTACTCCTCGTGGCAGAGGACCTCGTCATTGGCGCACATCTTGGCCTTGGCCCGAAGCTGGAGCGAGTGGAACGCCGACTCCCGATTGAGCAGCTCAAGCACGGTCGTCGCCATCGTCTGCTGTAGGGTCTTGGCCGTGAGGACGAAGATCCGCTTGTCGTGGCGCAGTGCATGACGCACCGCCGGGAAAAGAGCGGCGACGGTCTTGCCGATCCCGGTCGGCGCTTCGACGAGCAGGTGGCTGCGCTCTTCGAGTGCCTGGTCGATCGCGTCGACGATCTCCTGCTGTCCCGGTCGGATCGTCCCGTACGGGAAGTGGAGCCGATCCCCCGCGCCGCGGCGCTCCGCGAGCAGAACGCTCCGCCGCTCGTGCTCGGCGATCCACTGCGCGATCCGCCGCTTGGCTTCGAGCTCGAGGCCTTCGAGATCGAGCTCGACCGGCTGGCGGTCGACGACGTCGCTGCCGATCTCGATGAGAATGAGCTCGGCCCGCAGCGAGTCGTGCCCCTGTCGCGCCAGCATCCAGGCGTACAGTCGAGCTTGCTGTTCGTAGAGCTGGCGCACCGCCGGCGCCAGGTGGCCATCGCGGCGGACGGACTTGATCTCCTCGACGACGAGAGCGTCGTCCTGCTTGCGAATGCCGTCGGCCCGGCCCTCGATCGTGACTGCCCATCCGCGATGGGCGAGGGTCGTTTTGAGCGGCACCTCTCGCCGATAAGTCGGATCGTCGGCGAGCGCTCGCTCCTGGTACTGCGAGTGGATCGCCTGACCGAGCCACATCCGCTCGTAGCCGCCGCGGTTGGCGAAGCCGAGGCTACGTTGAAGGCGCTTGTCGAGGAGATCCGCGACGGCCAGCTCGAGGGTGAAGTTCTCACCGTCGAATCGCGGCGCCATGCGCCGCAGTGTACCTGGTGGCGGACGGGATCGAACCCCCTCCGGCCTCGGCCGCCGCCGGCAGGGCTGACAAAGAACGCGCCCTGGGATAGCCTGAGCGCGTGAGCAACGGCAATCGGAATGTGATCGACCTACCGCAGCTGCCGAAGCTGCCCAAGTTGCCGGCGGGTGCTCTCCAGACCGGGCTGCTGGCGCTCCTCGCGCTGGTGATCGTCGTCTCGAGCGTCTACACCATCGATCCCGAGGAGGTCGGGGTCATCATGCGCTTCGGCAAGTACGTCTCCACGAACGAGCCGGGGCTGCACTTCAAGCTCCCGTTCGGCATCGACCGAGTCGTCAAGGTGCCCGTTCAGCGACAGCTCAAGCAGGAGTTCGGATTTCGCACCGTGCGAGCGGGCGTCCGCAGCCAGTTTCGCAAGGAACCGGGCGAATCGAACATGCTGACCGGCGACCTCAACGCGGCGGTCGTCGAATGGGTGGTCCAGTACCGGGCCGAAGACCCGTACCAGTTCCTGTTTCGGGTTCGTCGGGTCGAGGAGACGCTGCAGGATCTCTCGGAGGCGGTCATGCGGCAGGTGGTCGGCGACCGGACGGTCGACGAGGTCCTGACGGTCGGTCGCCAGGAGGTCGCCGATCTCGTCGAGCAGCGGCTCCAGGAGCTCTGCGTCCAGTACGAGATGGGGATCAAGATCGAGCAGGTCGTGCTGCAGGACGTCACGCCTCCGGATCCGGTGAAGCCCTCCTTCAACGAGGTCAACCAGGCCGAGCAGGAACGGGAGACGCTGATCAACCAGGCCCAGTCGGAGTACAACAAGGTGATCTTCCGCGCCCAGGGCGAGGCCCAGCAGACGATCGAGAAAGCGGAAGGGTACGCCATCGACCGGGTCAATCGCGCGGAGGGCGAGGCCAATCGCTTCGGGGCTCTCTTCGGCGAGTATCGCAAGGCTCCCCAGGTGACCCGCAAGCGAATCTACCTCGAGACGATGAACGAGGTGCTGCCCCGATTCGGGTCCAAGATCGTCGTCGACGACGACTTGTCCGGAGTGCTCCCGCTCCTCAATCTCGACGGCGCCGGACGGAAGTCGGGAGGGGGCGACTGATGCGCGGAGCCGCCATTGCCCTGGTCATCGTCGCGATCGTCGTCGCGGGGAACGCCGCCTATGTCGTCAACGAGCCGGAGCAGGTGATCATCACCATGTTCGGTGACCCGATCGGAGACCCGGTGACCGATGCGGGCCTGCACCTCAAGGTGCCGTTGCTCCACAAGGTCCACCGATTCGATCGGCGCTTCCTCGAATGGGACGGCGACCCCAACGAATTGACGACCCGGGACAAGCGCTTCATCTTTGTCGACACCCTGGCCCGCTGGCGGATCACCGACCCGCTCCTCTATTTCCAGCGACTACAGGACGAGCGGCGAGCGCAGAGCCGGCTCGACGACATTCTCGACGGTGAGACGCGCAACGCGATCGCCAATCACGATCTCGTCGAGGTGGTGCGCACCAGCAATCGCGAGCCGGCCCAGGCCGAGTCGCGCTTCGAACAGGTTCACACGACGCTCGCGCCGATCAAAGACGGGCGCGAGAAGATCCGCCTCGAGATCCTCGACAGGGCGAAGGCACGCACCGGAGACCTGGGGATCGAGATCCTCGACGTTCAGTTCAAGCGCATCAACTACGTCGAGAACGTGCGTGAGAAGGTCTATCAGCGGATGATCGCCGAACGCCGGCGGATCGCCGACCGCTACCGCTCCGAGGGTCAGGGCGAGGCGGCTCGGATCCAGGGCGAAATGGAGCGCGAGCTCAAGCGGATCGTGTCCGAGGCCTATCGCGAAGCTCAGGAGATCCATGGTCGAGCGGACGCAGAAGCCACCGAGATCTATGCGAGCGCCTACGATCAGTCGGCCGACTCGCGCAGCTTCTACGCCTTCCTCAAGACGATGGAGACGCTGCGCTCCACGGCGAGCGCGGAGACCACCGTCGTCTTGTCCACTGATGGTGAGTTCTACAGCTTCCTCAAGAACGCCCAGTAGGACAACGAGGCGAACCGCCCGAGGTCACCGATGGCGGCTCGTAGCCCTCGCGCTGCTCGCGGGAACGCCGGCTTCGGCGTTTGCCCTCCTCGACGAGCTGACGGCGGCGGCCGAGCAGGCGCGTCGGGCGGCGCCGGCGCTCGGCGTTCACGTCGTCGACGTCGAGACCGGCGAGACGGTCTACGAGTACCAGCCCGACCGACCGCGGATCCTCGCTTCGAACACCAAGCTCGTGACGTCGGCCGCGGCTCTCGACCGGCTGTCGCCGGCGCATTTCATCGAGACCGCGCTGCGCGCTCGGGGAGTCGTGGAGGAGGGCACCTTGCGGGGCGATCTCGCGGTCGTCGGTGCCGGTGACCCGGCGATCTCCGGACGCCACTACGGGGACGATCCGCTCTACATCTTCCGGAAGTGGGGAGAGCAGCTCGTCGCCGACGGCATCTCGCGGGTCGCCGGAGACCTGGTCCTCGTCGACGGACTGTTCCGAGGTCCTCAGGTTCATCCGGACTGGCCGCGAGACCAGCTTCACAAGTGGTACGAGGCGCCGGTCTCCTCGCTCTCGTTCAACGACAACTGCGTGTGGGTCTGGGTCCGCCCGGGGGCGACGCCGGGGTCGCCCGCCGAGGTGGAGATCACGCCCGACTTGCCGACCGTGACGATTCGCAATCGAGCGAAGACCACGAACAAGGCGAGAAGCCACCGGATCATCATCGACCGCCAACCGGGCAGTGACGTCATCGACGTCTCCGGCTGGGTCTACCGCCGCTCGGAGCCCTTCGTCGTCGCGGTCACGGTGCCGGATCCGGAGATGCTCTTCGCTCACGGACTCCGTGCCGGACTGGCCCAAGCCGGCGTCGTCGTCGAGGGCGACATCCGAATCGAGCCGCGTCTGCCGGCCGAGCCGTGGTGGATCGTGGCACGCCATCGGACCGACCTCCTGACGGTGCTCGAAGTCGTCAACAAGCGGAGCCAGAACCTCTACGCCGAGAGCCTCTTGAAACTGGTGGGCGCGATCGACTGTGGGGAGGGGAGCTGGGAGGCGGGCGCCCAAGTGGTTACCGAGTTCTTGACGGCGCTCGGCATCGACCGCGCCAGTTACAAATACGCCGACGGCTCCGGGATGAGCCGCAACAACCTCTTCACGCCGCGGCAGCTCACGACTCTGCTTCGCCACATGTACTTCCATCGGCACGGCAAGGAGTTTCTGCGGTCTCTCTCCTACAGCGGCGAATCGGCCCGCGACCCGCCGTGGATGAGCTCCTCGCTGTCGGAGCGCCTCGACGAGGGCGGCTACCGGCACAACGTACTCGCCAAGACGGGAGGACTCAACGGCGTCTCCACCCTTTCGGGCTACGTCAAGTCCCATTCGGGCAAGATCTACGCCTTCTCGATTCTGTGCAATTCGACGCGCGGCGGCTGGCGGGCGAAGAAGGCGCAAGACCAGATCGTACGAGCTCTCATCGACCGTGGCTGAGTCGGGCAGCGACCGCGAGCCTGCGGGCAGCCATCACGACCTGCTCCGGGAGGTCGAGGATCTAATTGCGACCATCGAGTCGGATGTCGAAGTAAGGTCGATTCGGGCCATGGCGGCGCGGGTGGTAGAGGTGATGGGGCTCCGTCTCGGCTTGACCGGGGGACGGGTCTACGAGCGCGACGGTTTCGACTACGTGCAGATCGCGACCTTTCCGGACGATCGAGTCCTTTCCACCGTCCGGGTACCGGACAGCTACCGGCCCATCGAGCTGGTTCGCGAGTTGCGTTTCGTCTACATGCGGGCGGACGATCCGGCTCTCGACCGCGAACTCGAGGAGCGGCTCGGGGCGCGCGAATTCGCCGCCATCTGGATCGATGGCGAAGGGTGCGACTGCATTGTCGCTTTCGACTTGATGGAAGGGAGCGTCCCCATCGACGTTCGGCTCACGCTGTCGATCTTGCGCTACAGCATTCAGCATCGGCTGAGCGCGGTCTGGATGGGCGGAGTCTTAGAGGAAGCGCGGCGCATCCAGGCTTCGATCCTTCCGCGACGCGTGCCACGCTACGCGGACTTCGACATGGCGGGTCGAGTCGTTTCGATGGAGGGAATCGGCGGCGACTTCTACGACTTCATCCCGCTCGGCCCGGAGATGTTCGGACTGGCCATCGCCGACGTCTCCGGTCATGGCCTGCCGGCCGCCCTGCAGACCCGCGACATCTATACGGGGCTGAGGATGGGGCTGGCGCGCGACCTCAAGATCACCCGCACCGTCGAGCGCTTGAATCGGATCGTCAGCCGCAGCACGCTGACCAGCCGATTCGTCGCCTTGTTCTACGGCGAGTTGTCGACCAACGGTCTCTTCATCTACGTCAACGCCGGACACGATGCGCCGTTTCACGTCGATGCCGCGGGCGTGGCGACCGCGTTGACGGAAGGAGGTCCGGTGCTCGGGCCGATCCTGGACGCGACCTACGAGCGCGGCTTCGTCCGCCTGGAGCCGGGAGACACGCTCGTCTTCTATACCGACGGCATCGTCGAGACCGAGGGGGTGAACGGCGCGGAGTCGATCGAGTACGGCACCGACCGGCTCCTCGCGATCGTCCGAGAATGCCGCGACCAGAGTGCGCGAGAGACGGTCGAAAAGGTGCTCGAGGACGTCACGCGTTTCGACCGCCTCTCTCAGGCGAACGACGACCGAACCGTCGTCATCGTCAAGCGACCGAGCTAGCCGACCCCCGTTCACCCTCCCTCGGCCGTACCGACCGCCTCAGTGGGTAGTCGGTCATTTCGAGGCGACCTTGCGCAGTTGTGGAGTCTCGTGAGCGTCACGGATTCCGCTGCTCCGACCGACGCTCGACGACGTCGATCTGCTGTTCGAGCTTGACGATCCGATCGGCCCCGTAGACGCCTGGCCGCAGTTGCACCCCGGGGTAGAGAGTCGTTGCGGCACCGACCATACAGCCGGGATGGAGAACGCAGTTGCAGCCCGTCCGGACGCCGTCACCGAGAATCGCTCCGAGCTTTCTCCGGCCGGTTGCGAGCGGTCCGTCCGCGGACGGGATGACGATCTCTCGCCCGTCGTGTCGGAAGTTCGAGAGCACCGTGCCCGCGCCGAGGTTTACCCCCACTCCCAGGATCGAGTCGCCAACATAAGCGAGGTGCGGGGCCTTGGCGCCGGCGAAGAGGATCGAGTGCTTGACCTCGGTGTTGGCTCCGACCACGACGCCATCGGCGAGCCAACAGCCGCCTCGAAGAAAGGCTCCGGGGCGGATCGTCACCCCCTCGCCGATGAAGATCGGTCCCTCGATCACGGCGGTGGGATGGATCCGCGTGCCGCGCCCGATCACGATCCGATCGCCGAGGAGATGGAAGTCGGGGGAAAGCGCGATCTCGATGCGGGTGGACGGCAGGCTCGTCAGCGCCTCGTCGAGCGCGGCGCCGATCAGCTCCCACGGACGCTCGGTCTCGTAGCGTACCGAGAACGGGGTCGGGAGGTCGGCGAAGAGACGGGGGAGCGTCATGAGCGGGTGTGATCGGGCATGATAGTGCATCATCATTATGGCTCGTCTCGAACCGCTTCCCCCGTTGTTCTTTCGCCGACCGGCCGACGTAGTCGCTCCCGATCTACTCGGGCGACTCGTCGTGCGGGAGCTCGACGGCGAGCGGCTCGTCCTGAGAGTCGTCGAGGTCGAGGCTTACCTCGGCGCGTGCGACCGAGCAAGCCACGCCTGGGCCGATCGCCGCACCGCTCGTACGGCCTCGCTCTTCAGGGACGGAGGCTCAGCCTACGTGTACTTCATCTACGGGGTGCATCACATGTTCAACGTCGTGACCGGAAGGGCGGACGACGGCTCGGCCGTTCTCATCCGCGCCGGCGAGCCGGTCGAGGGCGAGACGAGCATGGCTCGCCTTCGGGGCCTCAAAGGCCCCCGCCGGCCGGGCGACGTCGCGGGCGGCCCGGGAAAGCTCTGCCAGGCACTCGCGATCGACACCCGCCTCGACCGGGTCGGTCTCCAGTCCGGTTCGCTTCGGTTGGCCGCCGGGAGCGCCCTGCCGGCGGCGCAGGTCGCTCTCGGTCCCCGGATCGGGATCGACTATGCGGGTGAAGCGGCGAGCTGGCCGCTTCGTTTCGCGGTCGCCGGCAACCCTCACGTCTCGCGACCGGCGCCCGCCGTTGGGGCTCAGTTGAGGTAGATGTGTCCCGCCTCGAGCAGGGTCCAGAGCACGACCTCGGTCTCGAGGGTCGAGATCGGGGAGATCTTGTGGATCGTTCCGATGTCGTACTGCCCGTTGATCCGGCTCAGAAGGAAGCCCGCTTGCGCCGAGATGTCGAGACTGGTCAGCTCCTCGAGACCCACGTTGAGTTGGGGAACGGCGCTCTGTTTCACGCCGCTCGCCTGAACCAGGGCTCGAATGTCATCCTCGATCTCGCGGGAGCGAGTCTGGACCTCTTCATCGTCGGGATCGAGATTGCAGGCCGCCCGAACGTGGCGAAGGCTGGCGACGAGATCTCTTTCCATCAGCAGCGTGGTCGCGGCCTCGATCAGAGCCAGGGCGTCGATCGCGTCACCGTTCGACTGGTCGGCGTGGAGCTCCGGCGCGGCGCGAGGACGCACGACTTTGACGTGGTTCAGCTGCATCTGCTCCCAGAGGACCCGGCAGACGTAGAACTCGCTGGAGTGGGTCTCGAGCGCGATCTCCTCGATCGTCCGGTCGTCGTTGACGTACTTGAGCAGGTGCTCGGCTCCGGGATTGCCCTCGGGAACCACGAGATCGCCGACGGCCACCGGCACGTAGTGCTTGGATGGGATCGACTCACGGATCCGGATCCAATCGTCGAGTCGCTTGGCTCCGCGCAGCACGAGGGTCTGAACGTCGATCGAGATGGGAACCAGATCGAAAGCCGGCAGTTCGTCCTCCATGAACTGGAAGTCCGCCTCGGGCCAGGTGAAGATCTCGTAGATGCTCTCCTCCGCTTTCAACCGGAGCATGTTCTCGAGCTCGGTCTGCCCGATGGCGCCGATCGTCATCAGGATCTTGCCGAGCAGCATCCGGTTGCCCTCTTGCATCTCGATCGCCTTGGCGAGGGTCAGCTCGTCGAGAAAGCCGTGGCTCACCAGAAAGTGGCCGAGGTGCTCGGTTCGATCGCTCGACGCGGAGGCGATGATCCGACCGTCCTTGAAGAAGACCTGCTTTTGAATCTCGCCGTTCGAGACGACGAGAGTTCCGGTCTTCTGTCCCCGAGCGAGCCACTGTAGGAGCTCGGGGAAGTCCATCGAGTGAAGGCTTCCGGTCAGGCTCAGGGGCGGCCTCCGGGGCGCGGGCTGACCTTGCGCGGGCTGACGACGGCGAGCATGTCTCCGAGGTCAGGCACGGGCGCGGGTCGTACCGGTCTGTCCCTGGTAGTGACTGTGGGAGCCTTCCTCACCATAGGCGACTTCGGGTTCGGATTCCATCTTGATGAAGATCAGCTGAGCGATCCGTCGGCCCGCTTCGAGGACGAACGGCTCGGGGCCGAGGTTCTGGAGCTCGAGAGTGATCTGGCCTTCGAAGCCCGGATCGCACCAGCCGGCCAGGGAGTGGTTGATCCAGAGTCGGCCCAGCGTCGACTTGAGCTTGAGGTCGCAGGCGACGGAGCGAGGTATGTTGACGTACTCGACGGTCGAAGCGAGCACCACTTCCCCGGGGAAGAGCTTGACGTGTCCGGACGTAAACTCTTCGGGGTCTCGCGTCGGGCAGATCCAGTGCGTGCCGACCCGCAGGTCGTAGCTCGCCGAGTTGACCTGCTCAGGCAAGAACGGCTGCACCCCGCCCTGCTCACCCCAACGCCGGATCCAGTGGTCGGGCATGATCATCAGAACATGACCGGCGTGGAGTCGTCCTCTTTGCGGATCGTGTCGACGAATCGGATCGTGCCTTCCGCGAGAGACATGTAGAGAGAAGAGGTGCGCGTGCCTCCACCGTAGAACCGCACGCCTTCCATCAGCCGGTCCCCGGTCACCGCACTGCTCGAAAGGACGATGTCCTGGCCGGGTGCGAGCTCTTCGGTCGAGTAGAGCCTGTCGACGTCATCGATTCCGACCTCGGCAACCCGCTTCTGCTGCCCTTCGTCGAGCGGTGTCAGCCGAGCCTGGATCTCGCCGCCGAGGCAGCGCATGGCAGCTGCTGTGATCACCCCTTCCGGCGCCCCGCCGATTCCCATCACGGAATGGATGCCGGTGCCGCGTACAGCCGCGGCGATCCCCGCCGAAAGGTCGCCGTCTCCGATCAACCGAATGCGAGCGCCGGCCTTCCGGATGTCCGCGATCAACCGCTCGTGACGTTCACGGTCGAGAACGACGATCGTCAGATCGTCGATGTCGCGCTGAAAGGCCCGAGCGATGTTGCGCAGGTTCTCGGGCACCGGTGCGTCGAGCTGCACGCTCCCCTTGGCGGTCGGGCCGACGACGATCTTGTCCATGTAGATGTCGGGCGCGTGGAGCAATCCGCCGCGCTCCGCAGCCGCGAGGATGGCGACGGCGCCGGGATCGCCGGTGGCACACAGATTCGTCCCTTCGAGTGGATCGACGGCGATGTCGACACCCGGTAGATCAGGGGAATCTCTCAGGCCGAGCTCCTCTCCGACGAAGAGCATGGGGGCCTCGTCGCGCTCCCCCTCGCCGATGACGATCCGACCGTTCATCGGCAAGCGGTCGAGTGTCTGGCGCATCGCCTCGACGGCCACGTGATCCGAATACGTGCGGCGGCCCAGCCCCATAGTGCGGGCGGCGGCGATGGCGGCCTCTTCGGTGACCCGGAGCAGATCCTGTCCGAGCAGGGCGTGGATGGATGTCAAGAAGCGGTCTCCACCGGCTGCGGCCGATCGGTCTTGGCTTCGCTCTTGATCGGGGGGTTGAAGGACGAGATCCCGGTGATCGCCTCGCCGATGATCAGGTTGTGCATGTCGTGGGTACCCTCGTAGGTGTACACCGACTCGATGTTCATCATGTGCCGGATCACCGGATAGTCGTTCACGATGCCGTTGCCGCCCAGGAGCTCTCGCGCGAGCTTGGCGCACTCCCGTGCCACCCACACATTGTTGCGCTTGCCGAGCGAGATGTGAAAGTGCTTGGCGCGACCTTCGTCCTTCAGCCTTCCGATCTGGAGCGCCAGAAGCTGTCCCTTGGTGATCTCGCTCACCATCCAGACCAGCTTGTCCTGGACGAGCTGGTGGCAGGCGATCGGTTCGCCACCGAACTGGATTCGCTGTCCGGCGTAGGTCAATGCCGTGTGGTAACAGTCCATCGCGGCGCCGAGTCCACCCCAGGAAATGCCGTAGCGAGCCTGATTGAGGCACATGAGCGGGCTCTTGAGACCGGACGCTTTCGGGAGCATGTTGGCGGCCGGTATCCGGCAGTCTTGAAAGCCGAGCTCGGAGGTGACCGAGGCACGAAGCGACAGCTTGCCGTGCTGGTCCCTAGAGGTGAATCCGGGCGTCCCCTTTTCGACGAGGAACCCGCGGATGCCGTCGTCGGTGCGAGCCCAGACGACCGCCACGTCAGCCAGGGTACCGCTGGTGATCCACTGCTTGGCGCCGTTCAGCACCCAGCTATCGCCGTCGCGGCGCGCGGTGGTCCTCATCGCGCCCGGATTCGAGCCGAAGTCGGGCTCGGTCAGTCCGAAGCAACCGATCGCCTCGCCGGACGCTAGTTTGGGGATCCAACGGTCGCGCTGCTCCGCGGAGCCGAAGGTGTAGATCGGATACATGACGAGCGCGCTCTGGACCGACACGAAGCTCCGCAGCCCGGAATCGCCGCGCTCGAGCTCCTGCATGATGAGCCCATAAGCGACGTTGGACAGGCCGGGAAGGCCGTACTCGCCGATCGTCGCGCCGAACAAGTCGAGCTCGGCCATCTCGGGGACGAGCTCGATCGGAAAGCGTTCTTCTTCGAAGCACTCCTCGATGATCGGACAGATTCTGTCGTCGACGAACCGGCGGACAGTGTCTCGAGCCAACCGTTCTTCTTCGGTCAGCAGAGAATCGAATTCCAAGAAATCAACACCCGGGAAACGGCTCACGGGAGACCTCCTCGACGTTGGGAAGGCTGGCGCGGGGCAACGCTCGGACAGGGCCGGGCGGGCGCAAATGTTAGCACGCGGGAAGGTGGCTCCTACGGCCGTTGCGACTCCTTCGAGCGCACCGACCGGGGCGTGGAGTATCATTTCCGCCGTATGGCATTCCCGGGTGGCAGCGCCTGGGCGATGGCCCGCGACATCTGTGCCGGCCACGTCCTCGTCAACGAGCGGACCTTCAGGCGGATGCGTGTGAGCGAGGTGGACAAGGTAAGGTTCGAGATGAATCGTCTGTTGACGAGCATCCGCGGCAGCCAACCGAGCCTCGATGACATCGAAGCGCTGCGCGACCGCAACCGGCAGATTCAGAAGATCGTCAGTGCCCTGCGAGTTCTCGACTTTCACTTGCAGGCGACCCGCAAATAGCCGCGCTCGATGTCGACACTCCTGTTCCTGACGGTCCTGCTCGGCCTCGGAGGCGCCGTCGCGATCGACTGGCTGTCGCACCGGGCGGAACTCACTCCACCGGGCTTCGGCGTCGCGCCGGGAGCCGACGCTCGCGCCGGGTGGGCGATCGCCCGGCGGGCTTGCGCCATCGTCCTGATGGCCGTGGTCTTGTGGGTGGGCGTTTTCGGTGCCCTCGCCACCCTCGGTGGCGGGCCGGCGACGGATTTCTCGGACGTTGGGATCGGTGCGCTGTTCGTCCTTCACCTCGTCTTTGCCGTCGCCCTGGTCTGCTGGTACCTGTTGGGTTTCGGCGGATTCCCGGGTTACTCCTGGAGCCGGCAGTTCGGTCTCGCTACCCCGTCGATACTTCGCGAGATCGGGGTCGGCTTGGCCGCCGGCGTTGTCGCCTGGCTCGGGGTGATCGCCGTTCTCCTCGTCGTGGGTCTCGCGATGGTCTGGGTGGGTGGCCCCGACTCGATACCGCGACAACCGCCGGCGATGATCCCGTGGATCGCCTCCCTGCCAATCCTCGCCCGGGTCGCGGTCAGCCTCTCCGCCGGGATGTTCGAAGAGCTGTTCTTCCGCGGTTTCCTTCAGCCCCGAATCGGGATCGCCCTCTCGACGCTCTTCTTCGTGCTCGCTCACGCCAACTACGAGCAGCCGTTCATGCTCCTGGGGATCGGTCTGCTCTCCCTCATCTTCGCCTGGCTCGTGCGTTGGCGCCAGAACATTTGGCCGGCGATCGCGGCGCACGCGCTGTTCGACGCCATCCAGCTGCTGGCCGTGGTGCCGATCGCACTCGAGATCATCGAACAGGGCGGCTCGACCTCCTGGCTACCGGTCGCCCGGCTGGGGATGTGATGATCGTCCCCCAGCCCGAGGTCCTCGTCGCCATCAGCAGCAAATACGAGAACATAGAGTTCGTCCAGACGGCGATCGAGGCTTCGCTCTTCCTGCTGGCGCTCGACGAGGAGACCTCTTTTCAAATCGGACTCGCGGTGAGGGAAGCGGTCGCCAATGCCATCGAGCACGGCAACAGCGAGGATGCCGACAAGCGAGTCGAGGTTCGCTGCCGCTGCGAGAACGAGAGGGTCGTCGTCCAAGTCAGGGACGAGGGGGAAGGGTTCGACCTCGAGAACGTCCCCGATCCCCTGGAACCGAACAACCTACTCAACACCAGCGGGCGCGGGATCTTGTTCATGAATGAGTTCATGGACGAGATCGACTACACCTTTGGGGCGGACGGAGGTACGATGGTGACAATGAAAAAGTCCATCACGCTGGCGCCGAAGGTGGCGCGGCCGATCGAGGAGGAGTAGACCATGAAGATCAGTGCGCGTCATCGCGAAGGGGTCACGGTCCTGGACCCGAAGGGGAAGATCACAATCGGAGCGGGTGATGTGGCGCTGCGAGAGGCGGTCGGCGAGGCTCTGGTAGCCGGCTCGAGCAAGATCCTGATCAACCTGAGGGGAGTTTCGACCTGTGACTCTTCGGGCATCGGCGAGATGGTCGCCGCCTACACGACGGTCAAGAACCGCGGAGGGGAGCTGAAGCTGTGCGCGCTGCCGGCGAAGGTGTCGGACGTTCTCCAGATCACCCAGCTGATCACCGTGTTCGAGATCTACGACAGCGAGGACGAGGCGATCGCCTCGTTCTAGTCGAGATCCGGAGCCGGCCAGCCGGCCCTCTTCAGGCTGTAGAGCTCGCCGCTCAGGTAGTTCTCGTACCCCTCGAGGGTCGCGGGCATCACCGCCACGTTCATTCTGCTAAGCAGACTGATGAACGGGACTTGGGAGGCGAAAACCTCTTGTGCCCTGAGGTAATGCGGAAGGCGCTCGGCGGGGTCGACCGCCGCCGCGCCGAGCTCGATCGCCCGATCGAAGCGGGCGTCGACGAAGCCGCCGCGGTTGAATCCTCCCGGCGGGATACTCCTGGAGTGAAGCATCAGCGCGAAGATGTCGGGGTCGACGATTCCGGTCTGGGTCAGGCTGAAGAGCTGGAAGTTCCCCTGCTTGACGTCGTTGTAGAAGGTCGCGAACTCGAACGAACGGACCTCGATCGCAATCCCCACGGCGGCGAGCATCGACTGGATCACCTGGGCCTGGAGAACGCTGGTCTCGTCGGTGGACGTCTTATAGGTGAGGGTGAAGCGGGAGGCCGGACCGTTGCCGTCGGGATCGGGGTAGCCGGCGTCGTCCAAGAGGATCCGGGCGGCGGGCGGGTCGAACGGTGCGAGAGGAAGCTCGGAGTGGTGTGCCCAGTGGCCCGCCGGGATCGGCGTGTCGCCGACGATCCCGAGGCCCTGCCAGAGCGAGTCGACGATGCGCTGGCGGTCGATCGCCAGCCGCATGGCTCGTCGCACCCTGACGTCCGCAAGCGGTCTCTCTCGAAGGTTGATCCCGATGTATTTCCAGTTGGATCCCGGGTCGATCACCACCCGGAAGCGGTCGTCGTCGCGAAAGTCCGAGATTACGTCGGGGGCGAGGCCATTGACGACCAGGTGGGTCGATCCCTTACGAAGCTCGAGCTCGCGGACCGTGGCGTCAGGGACCTGTTTGAGGACGACTCGGTCGAGTCCGGGCTCCCCCTCCCACGCTTCGTCGTGAGCCTCCAGCACGACGCGGTCGGGCGTCTTCTCAACGAACCGGAACGGTCCGGTCCCGACCGGGTGGCGGTTCATCGTTTCGGGATCCTCGCCCGCCGGGATGATGCCGAGGTAGGTCGTCAGATTCACGAGCATCGCCCCGTAGGACTCTCGCATGTGGAAGTCGACGACGTGATCGTCGATCTTCTCCACCCGTCCGAGTTGGGCGAAAGCACCGGTCTTGGGAGTGGTGACCGTGCCGTCGAGCATCGTCTGGAAAGTCCAGACGACGTCGTCGGCCGAGAACGGCCGGCCGTCGTGAAAGCGGACGTCGGGCCTGAGGTAGAAGCGATATCGCAGCCCGTCGTCGAGGATCTCCCAGGAGTCGGCCAACGAGGGACCGAGATCCCCACTGGGCTGCATCTCGACCAGCCCGTTGAGCATGAGCTCGAAGACGCGAGCCGAGCTCTGATCGGTGGCGACTCTCGGATCGAGATGGATAGGTGGGTTCTCCAGCGCCACGACCACCTCATTGGGTGGAGTCGGAGGCGCGCCGCCGCAGGCCGGCAGCGAGGCCAGGAGAGCGCCGAGAGCGGCCGAACGCCAGTCGTTTCGCTTGGTTACGATCTTCAAAGTGGAGTCGCCGCTCGCCGCCGGAGCGGGGATGTTACCAGGTGAGTCGGCGAGGGCGATCGTCCCGCGCCGCCGAGCGGTGGCTGGCGCTCCCCCTGGCGGTCCTCCTCACCACGGCGCTGAGCGCACAGGAAGGACCAGCGAATCGGGAGTCGGATCTCGCCGCGATCCGAGTGAGAGTGGGAGAGCTCGAGCGGCGCCTCGAGGACGTACGACGGCGCAAGCAGGGGCTCGTCGGCGACCTCGTGGAAGCCGACTACGAGATGCGGTTGCAGAAGGAGAAAGTAGCGGAAGCGGCTCGCCAGCTGCAAGAGGCGCGGTCGAGACTCGAAGCGGTCGAGCAGGAGACCGGAGCGCTCGAACACCGCCTGCAGCAAGTGCGGAC
Source organism: Thermoanaerobaculia bacterium (assembly GCA_945787575.1). Taxonomy (GTDB): domain Bacteria; phylum Acidobacteriota; class Thermoanaerobaculia; order Multivoradales; family JAHEKO01; genus CALZKB01. Next base: position 45,917 of record CALZKB010000002.1, read on the forward strand.
CGCCGTGGCGCAACGAGTGAGCGGCCTCTACCAGCTGGGAGGACGAGGTCCGGTGCGGTTCTTGATGTCGGTGCGAACGAACGACGACCTGTTGTCGGCGATCCGAGCGCTGCGTTACTTGATCCGCCGCGACGTCGAGCTTCGAAGGTTGCTCAATGAGACCGAGCTCGAGCTGCGGCGCCGGCTAACGGCGTTGAGGGCCCAGCGGGAGAGGGTCGCCGAACTGGTCGAAAGGGAGACCGGCCGTCTCGCCGAGCTCGGTCGGCTCCGGCGTCGGCGGGCACAGCTGCTTGCGGAGGTCGAACGGACGGAGGAGCTCGCCGCGGCCGAGGTGGCGAGCTGGTCGGACCGAGAACGGAAGCTCGGTGAGCTGATCGCCGGTTTGGGCAGTGGCGCCGGAGCGCTCGCCGGGAGGAAAATCCAGGATTTCCGGGGTGCCCTAGACCGGCCGATGACCGGCACGGTCGTCCGCGGCTTCGGTCCGCGCCGCGACCCCCGCTATCGAACCCTCGTCCCCCACAACGGACTGCGATACTCGGGACTACCGCGCGAGCGGGTGCGGGTGATCTACCCGGGCCGGGTGCTCTACGCGGAGGCGCTCGAAGGCTACGGCCCGACGGTGGTCGTCCTCCACTCCGGCAAGGTCTTCACCCTCTATGCCGGCCTCGCCGACGTCTTCGTTCGGCGGGATGAGTTACTATCCATCGGCCAGGAGGTCGGCGTCGCCGACGGAGCTCTCTACTTCGAGGTTCGCGTCGAGAATCGGCCGGTCGATCCAGAGCGGTGGATACGATGAGAACGCCACGCAGATCCCTTCGAAGCCGGCTGCTTTTCATGCTCGTGTCGCTCGTCTGTCTCTCGCCGTTTGCGGCGGGAGCGCTCATCGGTGCCGACGACGACAACGACTCCCTGTTCAAACAGCTGTCGGTGTTGTCCGAGGTGCTGACGCTGATCCAGCGCACGTACGTCGACGAGGTGTCGATTCGCCAGCTTCTCGACGGGGCGCTCGAGGGGACCACAGACGGCCTCGACTCGCTGTCCACCTTCGTGCCCGCCGAGCACGTCGACGCCTACTCGCAGGGCTTAGAGGTGGGCTCGGCCCACAGCGGTATCGCGTTGGCGAAGGACCGCGGGATCGCCTATGCGGTGGCGGTCGAGAAAGAGAGTCCCGCGGCGGCCGCGGGCGTCATGACCGGAGACGTCATCGCGGCGGTCAACGGCGGCTCGACCCGCAACATGGAGCTCTGGCGCCTTCAGACTCTTCTCGCCGACGCGGCGGGGACCGAGCTGGACCTGGAGCTTCTGAGGGGAGGGCAGAGCAGGTCCGCTCATCTGGTGCTGGGTCCATTCGAGCGGTGCGGCGCCTCACTCGAGCGCGAGGAGGCGATTCCCTTGCTCGAGATCCCGCGGTTCGACGAAGCCGCGGTCGGGGAGGTCCGCGACCTGTTGGCGGGGCTGGCCGATAGCGGAGACGATCGGCTGATCGTCGACCTCAGAGGGGTCGCCGGCGGCGACTCCGAGGCCGCTTATCGAATCGCGGCTCTCTTGACGAGCGGCAGGTTGGGGATCATGAGCCGGCGCGACCGGGAGTTGAAGAGCTTCTCGAACGACTTGCCCCCGTTGTGGCAGGGCGCGGTCGCACTCCTCGTGGACGGAGGCACCCAAGGTGCTGCCGAGATCCTCACGGCCGTTTTGAAGCAGTCCGTCGACGCGACCCTGATCGGGTCTTCGACCTTCGGCTTGGCCGGTCAGCAGGGTCGGATCGACCTGCCCAGCGGTGGTCTCGTCGTTACGATGGAGGCGCTTTTTACCGGGCCCGATGGCAGGCCGATCGACGAGCGACTCCAGCCGGACGAGCCGGTAAGGCGCTCGTTCGGCGTCGTCGCCGAATCGGAAGACGGGCCGGAAGATCGCGCGCTGCGCCGCGCCGTCGAGATTCTCTCGCGGTCCCAACGCAAAGTCGCCTGACGGCGGCGAGGCAGGCCTCTTGACGAAACGGCGCAAACGGCGACGTTCGAACCGTCTCCGCTGGCTCTGGCTGCCGCTCGTGGCTCTGCTGTCGCTGGCGGTCGGCTTCTATTGGGGGCGGGGGCGCCCCGAACGAGAAGAGACCGACGTCGTGGGCGACTCGGTGCCCGAACGTCCGGCCGACAAACGACCGGTCGCTCGACCTGACTCCGCGGTGCCCCCGCTCGTCGCGGTCGAGTCGGTGGCCTTCCCGCCGGTCGCCGAGGGTTCGGCGCGCATCGCCCTGGTGATCGACGACCTCGGGCGAAGTCCTGCGGACGTCGCTCGGCTCGGACGCCTGGCGATTCCGTGGACCGCCGCTGTTCTCCCCTTCGAGAGCCGCACCCGCGAGGTGGTGGCCGCGCTGAAGCAGCAGGGGATCGAGTTTTTGTGCCACCTGCCGATTGAGCCCCGGGACGCGAATCCCTGACCGGGGGCCCTGCACAGTGAGATGAGTCCGGACGAGCTGGCCAGGGCGAACCGCGCCGCGCTCGATACCGTCCCCGGTGCTTCGGGGGTCAGCAATCACATGGGGTCGGCGCTGTCGGCCGACCCGCGGGCCATGCTGCAGGTACTCGGGGAGCTGGCGGCACGCGATCTCTTCTTCGTCGACTCGCGCACCAGCGCCGAGAGCGTCGGCTACCGGCTGGCGCTCGAGCTCGGCCTGCCGGCGGCCGAGAGACAGGTCTTCCTCGACTCGGATCCGGCGGAGGCGGCAGTGTCGGCGCAGTTTCGACGGCTGTTGGACGAGGCGCGCGAGCGCGGCTCGGCAATCGCCATCGGTCATCCTCACGAGGGCACCTTCGAGATACTCGAGCGCGAAGTGCCGAGGGCGGTGGCGGCAGGCTACGAGTTCGTGCCGGCGAGCTACCTGCTCGACCGCCGACACCTGAGAGTGGAGCGCTAGCGGCCCGCATGCGGATCTTGGGTCTATCGGCTTTCTACCACGACTCGGCAGCCTGCCTCGTCGAGGACGGAGTGCTGCGGGCCGCGGCTCAGGAAGAGCGGTTCTCTCGCAAGAAGCACGACTCGAGGTTTCCGTCGTCGTCGGTCGCCAGCTGCCTGGAAGCGGGCGGGATCACTCCGTCCGAGCTCGACGCGGTGGCCTTCTACGACAAGCCGTGGCTGAAGTTCGAACGGCTGCTCGAGACCTACTTGGGCTTCGCGCCGCGCGGGCTTCCCTCCTTCTACAAGTCGATGCCGTTGTGGCTGCGCCAGAAGCTCTGGATGGAGAGCTTGATCCGTCGCGAGCTCGTCGGCTACGAGGGGAAGATCTACTTTCCCGAGCATCACCAGTCGCATGCCGCCTCGGCGTTCTACCCGTCTCCGTTCGACCGGGCCGCGGTGCTGACGTGCGACGGCGTGGGCGAGTGGGCGACGGCGTCCTGGGGAGTCGGCTCGGGCAAGGACCTCGAGCTTCGCCAGGAGCTGCATTTTCCCCACAGTCTAGGGCTGCTCTACTCCGCCTTCACCTACTACACCGGGTTTCGGGTGAATTCGGGCGAGTACAAGATCATGGGTCTCGCTCCCTATGGCCAACCGAAGTACGTCGACGAGATACTCGACCATCTCGTCGATTTGCGAGACGACGGTTCCTTCCGGCTCGACATGAGGTACTTCAACTACTGCCAGGGTTTGACGATGACCTCGAAGGCGTTCGACGAGCTCTTCGGCGGTCCGCCGCGCAAACCCGAAAGCGACCTCGGTCAGAAGCAGATGGATCTCGCCCGCTCGGTGCAGGAGGTGACCGAGGAGATCATGATGCGGATGGCGAGGCACGTCCGCCGGGAGACCGGCGAGCGGCGGCTCTGTCTGGCGGGAGGCGTGGCCCTCAACTGTGTGGCCAACGGCAAGATCCTGCGAGCGGAAGTCTTCGACGATCTCTGGATCCAGCCCGCGGCGGGCGACGCCGGCGGCGCTTTGGGGGCGGCCCTCTTCGTCTGGCATCAGGTCCGCGGAGAGCCGCGGGTCACCAACGGGACCAGCGACAGCCAGCGAGGATCGTATCTGGGATCCTTCTACTCGACGGACGAGATCGTCGATTGGCTCGAGGGACGGTCGATTCCTCACCATCGGTCGAGCGCGGCAGAGGTGGTCGAGACGGTGTCGCGCCTGATGGCGGAGGAAAGGGTCGTCGGGTGGTTCTCGGGTCCGATGGAGTTCGGGCCGCGAGCGCTCGGTGGCCGCAGCATCCTCGGCGATGCGCGCAGTACGAAGATGCAAACGACGATGAACTTGAAGATCAAGTATCGAGAGTCGTTCCGCCCTTTCGCGCCGGCATGCCTGGCGGAGGACGTCAAGGAGTACTTCGAGCTCGACGGCGCCTCCCCTTACATGCTGTTGGTGGCGCCCGTCCAAAACGGGCGTCGCCGGGCGATGACCTCGGAGCAAGAGGATCTGTTCGGAATCGCGAAGTTGAACGTACCGCGCTCCGACATCCCGGCCGTCACCCATGTGGACTATTCGGCGCGCGTCCAGACTGTCCATCGGGAGACGAACCCCCGCTTTCACGCGCTGCTCGAGGCGTTCAAGCGGCGCACCGGCTACGGCGTGGTCGTGAACACCTCTTTCAACGTCCGCGGCGAACCGATCGTCTGCACGCCGCGGGACGCCTATCTCTGCTTCATGCGCACCGAGATGGACGTCCTGGTGCTCGAAGACTGCGTCCTCTACAAGGAAGAACAGCCCGACTTTCGGGAAGAGGGGGACTGGCGGGAGCTCTATGCGTTGGACTGATCGGGGGCGGCGGTGAACGAGCTGCGCAAGTTCGGGTTCGCGTTCGGCGGCGCTCTCACGCTGCTCGGGAGCCTGCTGCTGTGGCGCGGCCGGCCGCCGGCGCCGTACGTTCTGGGCGTGGCGGGGGTGGTGATCGCCGCGGCCGCGCTCTACCCGCCACTGCTCCGGCCGCTCGAATGGCTGCTGTCGAGGGTCTTCAGGCTCGTCACCGGGGCGCTCACCTACGTGATTCTGACTTTAATCTTCCTCTTGGTCCTGACGCCGATCGGCCTCGTCCGGCGAATTCTCGGTAAGGACAACTTGGGGCTTCGCCCCGACCCCGACAAAGCGAGCTACTGGATACCCGTCGATCCGGACGGTCCGGGCTCGCGTCCCGGCTCGCCGTTCTGATGCGACCGCGGCCTGGGGGGCACGGCGGTCACCCGCGGGAAGGGTGCGTGTGAGGGAACGGCCCTACCCGCTCGGCGTCGCGATGTCCGCGGGCAGCTCGTAGCCGTGTTCGGCCAACCAACGCCGGAAAGGGTCCTTGTCGATCGCCCTGTCGAGGGCGGAGAGTGGTTCGATCTGGCCTTGCTCGATAAGAGCCCGCAAGGAGCTGTCCATGGTGACCATCCCCTGGCTCCTGCCGCTCCGGATGATATCCACGATCTTGTTGGTCTGACCCTCACGAATCGCTGACGAGAGGGCGGGGGACGCGAAGAGGATCTCGAGAGCCGCGATGCGGCCGCCGCCCACTCTCCGGATCAGCTGTTGCGCGATCACCGCCCGAAGCGCGGTGGCGACCGTCTGGGCGATGCCGTCGCGTCGATCGGCCGGAAAGGCGGCGAGCATGCGATCCAGCGTCTTGGCCGCGGAGTTGGTGTGCATCGTGCCCAGCACCAGGAGGCCCGCATCCGCCGCCCGTAGCGCGATGTCGATGACTTCGGCATCGCGCAGCTCGCCGACGAGGATGACGTCGGGATCCTCACGCAGCGCCACCTCGAGTGCGGAGGCGAAACTGCGCGTGTGAGTGCCGACCTCACGCTGGTGGAGGACCGAGAGATGGTTTTCGTGGACGAACTCGATCGGGTCCTCGACCGTCACGATGTTCGCCGAGCGCTCACGGTTGATGAGATCGACGAGAGCCGCGAGAGTGGTGCTCTTACCCGCCCCAGTAGGGCCGGTGACGAGAATGAGTCCGGAATCGAAGCCGGCGGCGAGTCTCACGCTGTCGGGGAAGCCGAGCTGCTCGAGGGTCACCACTTCAGTGGGAATCATGCGGAAGCTTGCCGAGAGACCTCTCAGTTGGCGGAAGACGTTCGCTCGGAACCGTGCGACGCCCGGCACCTCGTAGGCGAAGTCGCACTCGCCATTTTCCTCGAGCCGGCGCCATTGGGAGTCACGGCAGATCGGCTGGACGAGGCTCTTGACTTCCGTCTCGTCGAGGATTCGATAGCGGACGGCGTCGAGCTCGCCGGCGATCCTCATCATCGGCGGCTGGCCGGCGGCGAGGTGCAGGTCGGACGCTCCGCGGTCGGCCGCAAGCCTCAGGAAGCGGTCGATTCGGGTCTCACTCACGTTGGCGTCACCCCTCGATCGGCGAGCCAGGCCGGATCGCAAAGCGGTTCGAAGAGAGCCCGCTTGGTGGCCAGATACCAAGCATCTTCGGGCCGAATCGATCGGTCCTCGACCTTCTTCATGAGCGCCTGGTCGAGCGTCCGGTTCCCGATCTCGCTGCCGAGCTGCATCATGCCGAGGATCTGATGCGTCTCCCCCTTGCGGATGAGATGGCCGATGCTCGGCGTGATCTTGAGGACCTCGAAGACCCCGATCCGGCCCGGTGGTTTCGCCTTGGGCACGAGTCGCTGGCAGACGACGTACTTCAGCGTCTCCGAAAGGGCCGTTCGGGCTTGATCCTGCTCTTCCGGCGAGAAGGCGGTCGTCAGTCGGTCGATCGCTTGCACCACCGTCGAGGTGTGGAGGGTGGTGAGCACGAGGTGCCCTGTCTCCGCGGCCTCGAGCGCCAACCGGATCGTCTTCGGCTGCCGGAGCTCGCCGAGCACGATCACGTCGGGGTCTTCACGCAACGAGGCTCTCAGCCCGTTGGCATAGTTCTCGGTGTGAGTCCCGATCTGCCGCTGATTGACCAGCGCGAGCTTGGATCGGTGCACGAGCTCGATCGGATCCTCCAGCGTGATGATGTGCACAGCTTTGCGGTCGTTGATCCGATTGACGATGGCCGAAAGCGACGAGCTCTTGCCGCTTCCGGTCGGACCACAAAAGACGACGACGCCGTGGTGATAGCTGTCGAGGTCCAAGAGCGGTTCGGGCATGCCCAACCGCTCCATCGTCGAGGCTCTCTCGGGGATCACCCGGAAGCTCGCGCTCCACCCCTTACGCTGGAGAAAGGCGTTGCCCCGATAGCGGCCGACCCCTTCGATCTCGTGGGCGAAGTCGAGCTCACCCGCTTGGAGCATGGCCTCCTGCCGTTCGGGGGTGAGGATCGAGAGAATCTGCTCTTTGGTCTCCTTGCGACCCAGCGGCTTGTCGCTCATCGACTTGAGCTCGCCGTCGAGGCGCATCAGCGGCGGCTCTCCGACCGCGAGGTTGAGGTCGCTGGCACCGAGCCGCCGCGCCTCGTAGAGCCGTTGCTCGAGCGGTCGTTCGAAGGAGCGTTCGGCGACGAGCTCGTCGGGATGCTCGGCGTCGAGCCCGAGATCGGAGATCAGCTGGGAGATCAGCTCGCTCGCGCGTCGCCGCACGGCTAGCGACCCATCGGTGCTCCGGCAGTGACTGAAGACCGGCATCAGTCGCTCGTCTCGGATCTGGCTCAACCCCTGGAGAACTTCCAGGCGGACCTCTTCGCGCGGGTCCTTCAGCTTCTCGACCAGCGCCTGGAGGGCGGCCGGCGTGCCCAATCGTCCCAGCGCGTCGATCGCGGCCCAACGGATCTCGTCGTCGTCGAGAACGGCGATGAGCTCGGGGACCGCACGCTGGTCTTCGAGGTTGGCGAGCGAGTCGCAAACCGTCACTCGGATCCACCAGTCGTCATCACGGAGCAGCCTGCAGAACGGTTCGACGAGCTCGGGCGACTCGAAGGTCTCGGCCAGGGTCAGGGCATAGAAACGGGTGCTCGCGTCTCGGTGATCGAGGAGACCGAGGGTTGCGGTCAAGATCGGTTCGCCGCCCTCACTGAGCCCCTTGAGCACGCGGTTGCGCAGCCACCCGAGAAGTCCACTGCCGAACTTGAGAGCCTCGGGCACGACTTGCTCGGCCGGTCCGCTGGCGAAGAGAACCTGGCTAGCCGCCCTGCGAACCGCCCGGTCGCGATGGGTGAGCCCTTGGAGCATCGCCTTGCGCACGAGCTCCGGAGCGGCCTTCGCCTCGCGCTTGAGGTAGTCGCTGGCGATGGCTCGCGCTCGCTGATCGCCGGTCGCGAAGCGTGCCAACATGAGCTCGAGTACGTCATCGCCACGCACCTCGGACAGCGCTTGAAGAGCCCGACTGGCGAGCCGGTCGTCGTGGGCATCGCACAACTTGAGCAGCAACGGCCGGAGTTCCTCGGACTTCCTCTGCTCGAGCATCATGCCGAGCGCCTTCAACTGCATCGCCGGCGGCGCCGCGACGACCGCCTTGCGCAGATAGAAGTAGCGCAGGGGGTCGATTAGCTCGATGGCGGTGTCCCAACCGAGCCGGCGCTCCGCCGGTTCGCGTGAACGAAGCAACTCGTCGATCACCGCTCTCACGAACTCGCCCGATGTCGCGTGAAGAGTCTCGGTCAGGCGCTGCCGGATCGCCGGCCGCGCCTCGGGCAGCTTGCCGATCAGCTCGCGGACGGCGCGCACGTTGGTGCGAGCGGCGAAGAAGCGTTGCCCCGCGGCCGCTACTTCGTCGTCGCCATGGATGGCGAGCTTCAGGGCGTCGGCTGGGGAAAGCGGCTTCCCGATCAGGTGCGCCAACAGCGAATCGCGTTCCTGGTCGGTACTCCACTCCGAGCTGACGAGGCGCGCGAGCGTGGCGTGGGCTGCGGTCACGACGAGCGAGATTACCAGGTCGCCGGGTCTCGGTGGACCACGTCAGCGTTCGCGGAGGACGGCAAGCGGCTTGGTGGTCAAGGCGTGCCAGCCTGCGGAGAACGCTGCCAGGGTCGTCAGGAGGATGGCGAGGACGACGGCGCCCAACGTCGTCGCGGTCCGGAAGTGCCATTCGAGGTCCATCCCGCGAGTCAGCACCGCCCAGGCGAGGAAGTTGGCTCCCGCGGCTCCGATGACGGCCGCGATCGATGCGATGAAGAAGTGCTCGGCCGCCCACTGGCCGAGGATCTGGCGGCGGGTCATGCCGAGGGTCTTGAGCAGCGCCGTCTCCCGTCCGCGGCGACTGGCCGCCGCGCTCACCGCGCTGGCGAGGATGACGATGCCGGCGACGACGGTGAAGGCTCCCAGGAAACGAACGCCGACCGCCAGGCGCTCGAGGATGGCGGCGATCCGCTCGAGAATCGAGCGGATTCGAAGAACGGTGACGTTGGGAAACTGCCGGGCGATCGCGTCCTGGAACTCCTGTTCTCCGCCCAGCCGAGCCGTGGCGACTCGCATCTGCGGCGCCTGCTCGAGCGCGCCCGGCTCCACGACGATGAAGAAGTTGATCCCGAACGTCTGCCATTCGACCGCGCGCAGGCTGGTCACGGTCCAGCTCATCGGGACCCCCTGGACTTCGAAGGTGAGCTCGGTGTTCAGATCGAAACCGACCTCACGGGCGAACTCCTGCTCGACGCTGACCTCGGTGATTCGAGGATTGGCCCACAGCTCGCCCGCGACCACTCGATTGTCCGCCGGCAGCGAGTGGAGGTAGGTAAGCCGCTGCTCCCGGGTGAGGCCCCAGCGTCGGTCGGAACGGCCCTCGCCTTCCACGAGCTCGGTGACGGGGACCCCGTCGACCGCCGTGAGCCGAGCGCTGACGACGGGCACCGACTCGACGCCTTCCGCTTCGAAGCGCCGGAGCACCTGCTGGACCCCAGGCCACTGATCGGGCTGAATGTCGACCAGGAAAACGCTCGGTGCGGACGTCGGGAGCTGTGAGCGCAGGGCTCGCGTCAAACCCTCCTCGACGAGATGCATCCCCAGCACGAACAAGATGCCCAGGCCGAGAGCGACGCAGGCACCGACGGTGGCGGCGCCCGGTCGCGCGACCGCCAGGAGGCCTTGGCGCAACACCGTGAAACGAACATGACGGGCCAGACGGCCGGTGAGCCCGAGGGCGACACGGGTTACGGCTGTTAGGACGGCGGACGCCGCGACCAGGCCGATAGTGAAAGCCATGCCGAGTCTCGGCGAGTCGGCCTGCATTCCGGCCGCGGCCCACACTCCGCCCACGAGGGTCGACCCTAGCGCGACCTGGAGCAAGCGTGAGGGGGCGAGCGGCTCGACATCGCGCCGCAGCACTCTCAGGGGCGGAATTCGACCGACGCGAAGGATCGGTGCGAGAGTGAAGATCACGCTGATGCCGAGCCCCAATCCGATCCCGCGGGCGATCGCCGACGGCTGCCAGACCACCAGCTCGACGGCGGGCATGGCGTCGCCCACGAGGTGGGGGATGAGGGCCGCGGCTCCGATTCCGAGAGCGCAGCCGACGATGCAGCCCGCGAGGCCAATCACCAGGGCCTGGACGAGGTAGAGGGCGACGACCTGTCGGGGACGCCATCCGAGGCAGCGGAGCACTGCGATGTCGTCGATCCGCTGCGAAAGCCAAGCTTGCAGGGTGAAGGCGATCCCCACACCGCCCAGGAGTAGCGACAACAGCGCCACGAGACCGGTGAAGCGCGTCGCTCGCCGGATCGCCTGGCGCAGGGCCGGCTGGGCGTCGGCGAAAGTCTCGACCCGAAATCGCGCGGAGTCGACGGCGCCGCGAAGAGCGTCGGCGGTGGCTTCCAAGGAGTCGCCGGAGGATCCCGCCGGCGCCGCCGCCAGCAGGTTGTAGCCGATCCGACTACCGAAACGCACGAGCGACGTTCGCTCGAGACCGCGGCTCGACAGCAGAATGCGGGGCCCCAGGCTGAAGCCGTCGGCGATTCGATCCGGCTCTCGATTGACGACGCCGAGGATCTCGAACGACTCACCCCCGATCCGCAGCGACGAACCGACGGTCAGGCCGAGTCGGGTCAGCACGTCGGGCGCAACGAGAACCTCTTCGGCTCTCAGGTCGTCGACCGTCAGCTCGGGCTCGGTCTCGAGGCGGCCGTAGAACGGGTACCCCGGGTCCGCCGCCTTGAGCTCGACCAGCAGACTCGAGCCGGACTCGGTGATGCGATCGTCGGGACCGGTCGACACGATGGTGACGAGCTCACGCGTCTCGGCGAGGCGAGCTCCCCAGGCCTCGAGCTGCTCCCGAGCGGCTTGCGGGATCGGTTGAGCACCGCGCACCGCGAGGTCGGCTGCCAACAGCTGTCGGGCCTCTCGGCGGATCGCGTTGTCGAGAGCCGCGGCGTGCGTGGCCACGGTCACCACGGCGGCGACGCCGATCGCCAGGCAAGCCATGAAGAAAAGGAGCCTCGCCGGCGCGGCCTTCCAGTCGGATCGTACGGCGCGGAGATAGAGGGCGGCTGCGGAGGCCATAGGCTACTCGAAGCTGATGTGGCCGTCGTCGAGCTGGGCGCGTCGATCCGCTAGCTGGGCAGCCGCCGGGTCGTGGGTCACGACAACCAGGGTCGTCCCCGCTTGGCGGCGAAGCTCGTCGATGATCTCGAGGACTCGCCGGCCGTTCCTCTGGTCGAGGTTGCCCGTCGGCTCGTCGGCCAGGAGCAGCTTCGGCTCGTGGGCGAAGGCGCGAGCGAGCGCCACTCGCTGCTGCTCTCCTCCCGACAGTTGAGCCGGGTAGTGATGGGAACGCTCGGCGAGGCCGACTCGCGCGAGCAGCGCCTCGGCTCGCTCCCGCACGTCGGTCCGGCCCAACAGCTCGAGCGGCAGCATGACGTTCTCCCGGGCCGTTCGATTCGGCAACAGCTGGAACGACTGGAAGACGAAGCCGATCTCGTGGCGACGCAAGAGGGCAAGGCGGTCTTCGTTCTGCTCGTGGATCGGGCAGTCGTTGATCCAGACCCCTCCCGACGAGGGGCGGTCGAGGCCGGCGATCAGCGCTAGGAGCGTCGACTTGCCGCTGCCGGACGGTCCGAGGACGGCGAGCGATGCGCCGTGCTCGAGCTCCACGCTGACTCCATCGAGGACCGTGAGCTCACGTCCGCCCGAAGGGAAAGTCTTGGAGAGGTTCCGGGTCTCGAGATGGGTGGACATAGGGAGGGCTCGCGCCGGCGCGCTTTGAGGCACCGACGAGCGGGGAGACTAACATCGGTGCTTCCCCATAGAATCGCGCCGTGAATCACGCCGTGCACCGCGCGACCGTCCTCCCGATTCTCTGTCTCCTGGTCGCAGGTTGCGGGGATGCGCCGACGCCCGAAGCGCCCCGGGCGGAGTCGATCGTCCGTTCGGCGGAGGAGCCCTCGGTCACCTTCGCCGAGGGGGCGAAGATCGTGGTGCTCGGCGACAGCCTCGCGGCCGGTTTCGGCCTCGATGTAGAAATGGCCTTTCCATCGCGAGTCGAGGAGACACTTCTACGTCGCGGTTGGGCCGTCGAGGTGATCAACGCCGGAGTCAGCGGCGACACGACTGCCGGAGGACGGAGTCGCCTCGAGTGGCTGCTGAGCCAGGATCCCGACCTGGTCGTCGTCGGACTCGGAGCGAACGACGGGCTGCGCGGAGGGTCACTGGCAGAGATGGAGTCGAATCTTCGGGATATCGTCGAGAGGAGCCTCGGGTCGGGTGCGCGGGTCCTCGTCCTCGGCATGAAGATCCCTCTCAACTACGGACCGGATTACGCGGCGGCGTTCGAATCGATCTACCAGCGTCTGGCCCGGGAGTACGATCTGGCGCTGATGCCGTTTCTGCTCGAGGGCGTCGGCGGCCGACCGGAGCTCAACCAAGCCGACGGCATTCACCCCAACGAAGAGGGTCAACGGCGGGTCGCCTCGGAGGTCTTGCCCTACCTCGAAGCGGAGCTGCGCGCAATAGGTCGATCACCGTCTCCGGAGGCTGCCGGCCCTCCGGCCAAGGAAAGGGGCCTGTCTTGAGAATCGGCATCCTCTCCCTGCGCCGGACCCTCTACTCGACCCGTCGTCTACGCGAGGCCGCGCTCGCGCGCGGGCACGAAGCGCGCGTGATCGACTACCTCCGGTGCACGATGCACGTGTCGCCGAAAGAGTCGGCGGTGATCTACCGTGGCGAGCCGCTGGTGCTCGACGCCGTCATCCCGCGGATCGGCGCGACCCACACGTTCTACGGCAGCGCGATCGTTCGCCAGTTCGAGATGCTGGGGGTGCCGACCGCCAATCATGCCGGCTCGATCGTCCTCGGTCGCGACAAGCTGCGGTCGCTTCAAGTCCTTGCTCGAGAGGGCGTCGATCTGCCGGTCACCGGGTTTGCCCACTCGGTCAAGGACACTCGTGGTCTCATTGCCCGTGTCGGTGGAGCTCCCTTGGTGATCAAGCTCGTCGAGGGGACCCAAGGTGTCGGCGTCGTGCTGGCGAGCTCCCACTCGGCGGCCGAGTCCGTGATCTCGGCCTTCCGTCAGCTCGAGGCGGACATCCTCGTCCAGGAGTTCGTCGCCGAGGCCGAGGGAAGTGACACCCGGGCCTTCGTCGTCGACGATCGGGTCGTCGCGGCCATGAAGCGACGAGCCCCCGCCGGGGAGTTTCGATCGAACCTCCATCGAGGAGGGAGCGCCGAGCGGGTGGAGCTCAGCTCCGAAGAGGAGGCGTTGGCGAGGCTCGCCGCGAGGACCATCGGTCTCGGCGTGGCCGGCGTCGACATGATCCGTTCCTCGCGCGGCCCCCTTATCCTGGAGGTCAACGCCTCTCCCGGTCTCGAGGGGATCGAAGGGTCGACCGGAGTCGATGTAGCCGGCGCGATCGTCGAATACGTGGAGAGGTTGTCGAGCGAGGCCGCGAAGTGACGAGCTCCCTCACGATCGGTGGGGTGTCGATCCGACGCGGACGGCGACGCCGACTCGAGATCCCGGTGGCGCGATTGCCGACGGGCACTCCCCTCTCGTTACCGGTGACGGTCCTGCGTGGCCAGCGAGACGGTCCGACGATCTGGCTGAGTGCCGCTCTCCACGGCGACGAGATCAACGGTACGGAGATCATCCGTCGGGTCGTCACCGAGCTAGAAGCCGCCTCCCTCCACGGTACGGTGATCGCCGCCCCCATCGTGAACGTCTATGGCTTCATCGAGCGAAGCCGCTATCTGCCCGATCGGCGCGATCTCAACCGAAGCTTCCCCGGGTCGCGAACGGGATCGTTGGCGTCGAGGCTCGCCCATCTGTTTCTCGCCGAGGTCGTCTCGCACTGCTCGCACGGAATCGACTTTCACACCGGTGCCCAGCACCGCAACAATCTGCCTCACCTGCGGGCCGATCTCGCCGATCCGGAGGCGAGCCGGTTGGCCACCGCGTTTGCCGCCCCCCTTCTCTTTCAGGCCAAGCGCATTCCCGGCTCCCTGCGGGCCATCGCCCACGCCCGCAAGATTCCGATTCTCGTCTTCGAGGCCGGCGAGCCACTTCGGTTCGAGGAAGAGGCGATTCGAGTCGGGGTCGAAGGTACGCTCCGGGTGCTCGCTGCGCTCGGGATGGTCGAGCCGCCGGACGCGCCGCGGCCGCCGCCCTGTCACGAGGCGAAGCGCGCGGTGTGGCTGAGGGCACCGCGGAGTGGCATCTTGCACCTCGCCACCTCGATGGGAGACACGATCGGGAAGGGCGACATTCTCGCCCGAGTCGCCGACCCGTTCTCCGGACGGCGGCGCATTCTCCGTGCGCCGTTCGACGGACTCGTCTTCTCTCAGATCACCAACCCTCTCGTCTACCAGGGCGACGCGATTCTCCGTCTGGCCCGGCTGAAGAAGCTCCCACTCGCGCTGACGGTCGAGGAGCCCGGGAAGAAGACGGAGGTTCGCAAGAAGGCTCGAAGCCCTCAGCGGGCCGGCGCGAAGCCGAGCTCCAAGCCCAAGATCAAGAAGGCCACAAGGACCAAGAAGGTCGAGAAGAAGGCCCCCAAATAGGCCCCGCCGTCTCCGCGGCTGACTGTCGAGCCCGTCGTCAGCGACCTTCCGGACCCTCCGAGCGCTTGACCTCCGTCCACAGCCGTTCGAGCTCGTCGGGGCTCTGCGCGGCGATCGAGCGGCCGTCGGCGGCGAGGAGTCGCTCGACGCTCTCGAAGCGTCTCTCGAACTTGCGGCTGGAGTCTGCCAGCGCCGCCTCGGGATCGACCGACAGGTGACGAGCGAGATTGGCCACTGTGAAGAGAACATCCCCGATCTCCTCCCGCAATCGGGCCGGGTCGCTCTCGGAGGCATCGAGCTCGGCGTCGAGCTCGTCGAGCTCTTCGCGGAGCTTGGAGACCACGTCGTGCGGCGCGGCCCAGTCGAAGCCGACTCCGGAGGCCTTCTGGGTGACCCGATAGGCTCGCACGAGGGCCGGCAAGGTCTCCGGCACGCCTTCGAGCAGGGAGCGCGTCGCCTCTTTCGCCTTGCGCTTCTCCCACGCTTCCCGGACCGCCTTCGCTCCTTCGACCGTCTCGCCACCGAAGACGTGCGGGTGGCGATCGATCATCTTCTTCTCGACGCCATCGATGACGTCGGTGGCGGTGAACTCTTCGTGCTCCTGACCGAGGCAGGTCAAGAACGCCACCTGAAAGAGGAGATCCCCGAGCTCTTCCCGGATTCGATCCCAGTCTCCGGAGTCGACCGCGGCCGCCGCTTCGTGGGCCTCCTCGAGAAGATACGGGCGCAGGTCGTCGAGCTCCTGTTCCCGATCCCACGGGCAGCCGTTCGGACCGCGCAGGCGCGCCACGAGCTCCGTCAAGCGGCGAAAGCTCGTCGGGTCTGCGGGAGGATTCATACTCGGCGATCGGGGAGGCTTTGTTACGATGACGAGCCTTGGTTTATATCAGGCCTGGAGGGCCGCGGTGAGCGAAGGAAAACTGAAAGTCACGGATCGCCGGATGTTCACGCCAGACGGCGAGCTCAAGGAGGAATTCCGCCACCTCGAGGAAGCTCCTCCACAGTCGTCGGGAGTCTCCGGCGGCGATGGGGAATCGGCCGACGTCGCCTCCGACGCCGCCGACACGGAGGCCCGATCTCGGGAAACTGGATCTTCGAAGGACCGGTCCTCGGAGGCCCGGTCGCCGGAGGTCCAGCCCTCGGAGACGCAGCCGTCGGAAGACCAGTCCTCGGGAACCCAGTCCTCGGAGCGGCACCCCTCCGAGCCCGACGTCTTTACCCAACTCGTGGCGATGCTCGCCGAACCGGCCGCTCTCTATCTCGGGGACGCTCAGCTTCCCGACGGCCGCTCCATGGAGGATCCGCGGATGGCTCGTCTGCACATCGACCTCCTCGCGACGTTGCAGGCCAAGACCCAAGGCAATCTCGACCAGCGAGAGAGCGACGTGCTCGAAGACGTTCTCTACCAGCTGAGGGTGCGTTACCTGCAAAAGCACGGGTCCCGCTAGGCGATGAGCAGACGGCGTAACTCGACGTGGATCGCGGCCGCGCTCGCACTGCTCTCCGCAGGCGCGGCGGCGGGCGATTCGACCCGGCCCGAACCGGTGCTCGAGGCGGGAGTGCGGCGTGACCTAGGAGAGATCCAGCAGAACTGGTCCGAGTGGCTCGCCTCCTACGAGCTGAAAGATTACGAGGCCGAAGAGCTTGCGCTCGAGGCGATCCTCGAGAGACTGGACGAGCTCGGCATGACCGGTCTACCGGAGCTCAGCATCGCTGCCTCGGCCAGGGCCGTCGACTCTGCGCGGCTGGGGGACGCTCGGGGCAGCGCTCGGGCACTCGCAGCCGCCGAGCGGTTGGATCCCGGGCGGGCCGAGATCGCTTTTGCCCGGGCGGCCATCGAACGCCAGGAGGGCTCGTGGTGGAGCTTCGTGATCTCGACTCTCGAGGGCTACGTGAAGGTCCTCGAGAGCCCACTCAAGAGACGACTCCTGCTGCACAACGCCGTGCTCTGGCTCCTGATGACGGCACTTCTCGGCGGTTGCGTCTTCGTGGCGATGCTCATGGCGGTGCGAGGCCCCGCTCTGTTCGGCAGCCTTCTGCAGGCGTTACGAAGAGTGGTTCCCGCACCGGTCGGCATGCTCTTTCTCGTCGTCCTTCTGCTGTGGCCGATCGCGCTGTCGAGTGGTGTGCTCGTGATCGCCCTGAACTGGTCCGTGTTCCTCTGGGCGTACGCCCAGCGCTCGGAGCGATGGGTGCTCGCCACGCTATGGGTCCTCTTCGGTTTGACTCCCCTCATCCTCGACGAGCAGAGGCGGCGGGTCTCGGTGGAGCTGTCGCCGATGGCCAGGGCGGTGGAGGCGTCGCGGCGAGGCCATCTCGAGGGGCGGCTGTTCGCCGATCTGGAGCGCCTGAAGATCTTGCTGCCCGACAGCCCCGCGGTCAATCAGCTGGTCGCCGATCAGTACCGCAGGGCAGGCCAGTGCGATCGATCGATCGATCTGTACAAGCAGCTGGTCGAGACCGAACCGCGCAACGCGGCGGCCTGGATCGACCTCGGGGCCTGCCATTTCTTGAGAGGCGAGTACGACGAGGCGATCGAGTACTTCCGTCGCGGAGCGAGCCTCGACGAGGATGTTGCTCAGGGGCACTTCAATCTGAGTCTTGCCTACTCGGAGCTCTACGATTTCTCGGAGTCGGAGCGCGCGCTCGCGCGGGCGCAGCGGCTCGATTCGTCTCGCGTAGCGGAATGGCTCGAGGAATCCTCTTCCAAGGGGGTGGCCGAGGTGTCCGGCGGGCTGAAGCGCGCCGCCGCCGTCCGGCGCGAGCTGCGTCGGTCCTGGATCCTCGAAGATGATAGTGCGGCGTGGTCCTCGCCGCTCCAAGACTATCTCTCGATGCCCATCGCGGTGGTCGGTCTCTTGCTGTCTTTTCTCGCCGGGAGGCTCTTGCCCAAAGGCCACCTCGAGGCGCAGGCGCCGCCCTTGGTGGACTGGGGAAGTAAGTGGGGCGGCTTCTACCGAGTGTTGGTACCCGGAATCCCCGAACTCGAGGCGGGCGAGTCGGTGCGAGCCGTGGCCGCCGTCACGCTGTTCGCGGGGCTGCTGTTGATCCCCTGGATCGGGGTCTACGGTTATCGGCTGCCGTGGGGTTTCGAGCCGGAGGTGAGCCTCGGCTGGGTGGCCACCGTGATCGGCATCCCGCTGTTCTTCATGTGGCGGTGGCGCAGGGAGAGCGCTTCCTGAAGCCGTCGTCGCCGGAGACCATGTAGACATGGCATACGAAGGATCACTCGCCGATCGCCCCTTCCCCGAGGTGCTGCAGCACATCGCGCGCCAAGGCGATACGGGGATCCTCACTCTCCAGGGCGACGAGGAGATCATCGGCGTGACCTTCCTCGAAGGCGAAGTGGTCTCCGTCGATGCCGTCAACCAGGCGCCCGAGGACGGGCTCGGGCTCGTTCTCGAGGAAGGCAATCTGGTCTCACTCGACGACTTCTCGAGCTTGGTCGCCGAGAATCGCGCCGGCGGCGGAAGAGTGACCGACCTTCTGCTCGAAAGGGACTTCATAACCCGCGTCCAGCTTCTGGAGGCACTGCGCCAACAGACTCTGCGGCTCTGCGCGGAGGCGTGTAGCTGGCAGACCGGCCATTTCCGTTTCTACCGGGGAGATCAGGTGTCGCACGAAGAGGGCATCGAGCCACTAGAGGTGGATGACCTCCTGGCGAGATTGGCCTCCCCGCAGCCGCCCGCACCGTCGGTCGAGCCGGCTGCTCCCGTCGAGGCGATCCCGTCCTTCGAAAGCGGTTCGCTGCCTGCGTTCGACGAAGTGCCGGAAGTCGAGATGCTCGAGCTCGAGTCGGACGACCGGGGCTACGACGGCGCGATCGCCCCCCCGGTGGAGTCGTTGGTGGTCGGGTACTCCGAAGAGGGTTACGCGGACATCAACTACCCGAGTATCGAGTACCCCGCGGTCGAGTCGCCCGATTTCGTTGACGAGGCCGACGAGCCACCGATCTTAGAGCCTCGCCGACGGAGGGAGCGGTCGTGGCTGGGAGCTCTCGAATCGAGCAAGACGCCGGTGCTACCCGGCTATCTGTTGAGCCTCGGACTGTTGGTCAGCCTCTTGGGGCTCGTCCTGTTGGCTCCCGGCCGCTTCCTGCTTCCACTGAACGGGCAAGACCGCATCCGTACGGGGATCGCCTCGGGCGTCCAGGGGTCGCTTTACGCCAAGGTCGATCGAGCGGCGAAGACCCACTTCCTGCTGCGCGGCGACTTCCCCGAGGGTCTCGAGGGCTTCGCCGAAATGCGCCTTATCGACGCGGACGACTTCGAGTCGGGTGGCAGAAGGGTCGTCTACACCCGCGCTCCTCTGTCGTATCAACTGTCCTTGGAAGCTCAAGCCCGCCGCGATCGGGCGGTCCGGACCGAGACGATCAGCGACAACTTTCTGCTCGATCCTGATTTCTCGCCGGCGGAAGTCCTCGATCGACCCTCGCTCGTGTTGCTCGATTGAGGTACGGGCAGAGTCGAGAGCGCCGAATCTTAGTGCGTGATCATTAGATCATGACCCTCCGAGACTTGACATTTAGACGCTAAGGTTCGTACACTCTCCTGGGCGGCGAAGCTTCTCAACAGCGGCACCTACCTGATCGCCGGCCGCACTCGAGAGTTCATTCAAGGAGGAACGCGTTTTGAGCAAGATCATCGGAATCGACCTCGGCACGACCAACAGTGTGGTTGCCGTCATGGAAGGGTCGGAAGCCAAAGTCATCCCCAACGCCGAGGGCAATCGGACGACGCCGTCGGTGGCCGCCTTCACCGACAGCGGAGAACGGCTCGTCGGCCAGGTCGCGAAGCGACAGGCGGTGACCAATCCCGAGCGCACCGTCTACTCGATCAAGCGCTTCATGGGCCGTCGCTTCGACGAGGTGAGCGAAGAGATGAAGATGGTGCCGTTCAAGGTCGCCGAGGCGGACAGCGGTCTTCGCATCGCGATCGACGGCAAGAACTACTCGCCGGAGGAGATCTCGGCGATGACCCTGCAGAAACTCAAGCAGGCGGCCGAAGATTACCTAGGCGAGAAGATCGAAGCGGCGGTCATCACCGTTCCGGCCTATTTCAACGACGCGCAGCGCCAGGCGACCAAGGACGCCGGCCGGATCGCCGGCCTGAAGGTCGAGCGGCTCGTCAACGAGCCGACCGCGGCCGCCTTGGCCTACGGACTCGACAAGAACGAGGACCAGCTGATCGCCGTCTACGATTTCGGCGGCGGCACCTTCGACATCTCGATCCTCGAAGTCGGGGAGGGTGTGGTCGAGGTCAAGTCGACCAACGGCGATACCCACCTCGGTGGCGACAACATCGATCAGCGTTTGATGGACTGGCTTCTCGCGGAGTTCAAGAAGGACCAGGGCATCGACCTGAGTCAGGATCCAATGGCGGTGCAGCGTCTGCGCGAAGGGGCGGAAAAGGCCAAGATCGAGCTCTCGAGCGCACAGGAGACCGAGATCAACTTGCCCTTCATCACGGCCGATCAGTCGGGGCCCAAGCATCTCAACGTCAAACTCACTCGCAGCAAGCTAGAGCAGATGGTCGACGAGCTCATCCGCCGTTCGGCGGAGCCCTGCCGGCTGGCGTTGAAGGACGCGGGAGTCAAGGCCGACGACATCGACGAAGTCGTCCTGGTTGGCGGCCAGACTCGAATGCCCGCGATCCAGAAGCTCGTCGAGGAGGTTTTCGGTAAGGAGCCCCACAAGGGCGTGAACCCCGACGAGGTCGTGGCCATCGGCGCGGCGGTGCAGGGCGGCGTGCTGGCCGGCGACGTCAAGGATGTGCTGTTGCTCGACGTCACGCCGCTGTCGCTGGGGATCGAGACGCTGGGTGGCGTGATGACCCGCCTGATCGATCGCAACACGACGATCCCGACCAGAAAGAGCGAGGTGTTCTCGACGGCGGCCGACAATCAGACTTCGGTCGAGGTGCACGTGCTCCAGGGCGAGAGGGACATGGCTCGCGACAACCGGACTCTCGGCAGGTTCCATCTCGTGGGGATTCCGCCTGCCCCGCGGGGAGTGCCGCAGGTCGAGGTGACCTTCGACATCGACGCCAACGGAATCCTCAACGTGTCGGCCAAGGACCGAGGCACCGGCAAGGAGCAGAAGATCACGATCACCGCCTCGAGCGGCCTGGCCGAAGAAGACATCGAGAGCATGGTCCAGGACGCCGAGTCGCACTCCGAGGAAGATCGGGAGCGTCGCAAACTCGTCGAGCAGCGCAATCAGCTCGACCAGCTCGTCTACGCTACCGAGAAGACGTTTGAAGACCACAAGGACAAGCTCGGTGCGGCCGAGATCGGTGAGCTCGAGGGGGCTCTCGAAGAGTCCAAGCAGGCGCTCGAGAGCGACGACTTGGCGAAGATGGAGTCCGCCGCGGCGAGACTGACCCAGGCATCGCACAAGCTCGCGGAGATCATGTACAAGGAGCAAGCTGCCGAGGCCGGAGTCCCTCCCGACGAGCCCAGCGCATCGGGAGGTGGTGGCGACGACGAGGTCATCGACGCCGAATACGTCGACGTGGAGGACAGCGAAAAGTCTGCTTGATGCTACGAATGCGCTCCGCTTGACGCCCTGCCTGCGGTCCTTCCTCGAGGCTCCGCGGGCCGTTTCGGGTCTCAACCGACGCAGCAGGAGTAAAGACCGATGCCCCGCCGCCGCCAGAGCCAGCGCAAGTACCTGATGATCAGCGCGATCGCCGAGCGGTTCGAGATCCACCCTCAGACCCTTCGGCTGTACGAGCGCGAAGGTCTCATCAAGCCGGTGCGCAGCGCTGGGAACACCCGGCTCTACGACGAGGTCACGATTCGCCGTCTCGAGACGATTCTCACTCTCACCCGTGACCTCGGCGTGAATCTGGCAGGGGTCGAGGTCATCCTCAACATGAACGAGCAGATGGAACAGATGCAGGTCGAGGTCGACCGCCTGCTCGAGGCGGTCAAGAGCGGGATGATCGATCGGAGGATGGGCCGGGAGCGTCGGTTTGCCTTGGAAAAGGTCCCGAAAGGGCCGCTGGCCAAGGCCGAAACGGACTGACGGCGAGCTTCGAGACCTGCCTCCGTGCCACCCGGGGACGGGCAGACGCCGTGCTACGATTCGTTCATGTCGTCCCAACCGGTCGAACCCTGTCCCGAGTGCGAGGGTAGAGGTTGGGTGCTCAGCGCGGACGGTAGCGCCGGCAGCGCGCGCCGCTGCTCGTGCCAGCCCGCCCGGGAGGCGGCGGACCGAGTCGAGCGCGCGGGCATTCCGAGACGCTACGCCGGATCGACGCTCCGGAGCTTCAACGTCGACTCGCCGGACGCTCACGACCGCCTGCTCGAAGCGCGAGAGCTCAGCCGCCGCTACGTCGAGCGGTTTCTGCTCGAAGACGGTAGGTTCCGCAGCACCGGCCTTCTCTACATCGGCCCTCCCGGCGTTGGGAAGACCCACCTAGCAGTCGCGGTCCTGAGGTCGTTGATCGACCGCTACGGCGTGCGCGGCCGGTTCGTCGACTTTACGAGTTTGGTGCATCAGATTCAGTCGACGTTCGACCCCGGCTCGGAGGAGTCGAAGCGTCAGGTTCTCGATCCCGTGATCGACGCCGACGTGCTGGTGGTCGACGAGCTCGGCGCCCAGCGCCCGACAGCGTTCGTCAACGACATTCTGTATCTGGTCCTCAACGCGCGATACGGGCGCTGCCTGCCGACGATCTTCACGACCAACTACTCGTTGGAGGCACCTCGCAAGGGGCCGATCGGGCTCGACAGCCCCGCGGTCGCCCCCGTGGCGGAGCCGCTCGTTTCGCGAATTCCCGCGCGGCTCGTCAGTCGCCTGCATGAAATGGCGGATGCCGTCGAGCTTCCGGTCAAGGACTTCCGCCGAGAGGTCCTGCAGGCTCAGACGCGAATCTAGGTGACGATTTCCGGAACGGAAGCCGTGAGGAACTCGCGCCTCTCCGCCGTCGACTGCGTAGGTCGAGGAATCTCGAACCTCCGCGGTAACTGGGAGCTCGTGCCAACCGTCTTCCTACAGCTCGTCGCGTGTGCGGTGCTCACCGTACTCGGGCTCCTGGCCGGAGGCGTCATCGCCGGAGCGACGTCACTGCTCTCGGCCGACGACTTCTCGGATGTCGACCGACTCCTCGAGCGCTTCCAAGCGCTGTCGATGAGCTGGCCCGCGGTGGCGGTAGGCCTCTCGACGGTGTTCATAGTGCTGACGCTCGTGAGCTTGGTCTATTGCTGGTTCCAGGCCGGCATCGTCTCGACGCTGGAACGCGGAGAGCGTCAGGCGCCGCCAGGAGCCAAGACGCAGTGGCCGCTGTTTCGGACGTTCTCGATCCGTAACTTGATGGGTTGGAGCAGCGGTTCGGCGTGGCGGTTCTTCTGGCTCCTCGGATGGATGCTGCTGCTTTCGACCGTCATCTTGGCGGTGATGACCGGGCTGGCGGCGGTGTTGACGTTCTTGATCCAACGGGCAAGCGGAGCGGGTGCTCTGGTCTTTGGCTGTCTGGCGTTGCTTCCGATCATAGGCTTCGGGCTGACGCTCAACGTCTGGTTCGCGATCGGCCAAACGCTCGTTACGCGGGACCAAGGTACGGTGCTCGGGGCGTCCAGAACGGCCTTGGAGATTCTCCGCCGGCGTTTCGGCGCGGCCGTCGTGATCGCGCTCCTCTTCGTTCTCGCGAGCCTCGTCTCGGCGATCATTTTCGTTCCGCTGACTCAAGGGATGACGATCGCTCTGGGAGACGGCGGTCTCGCCGCGACCGTGGTGCAGCTGCTGTTGATGGCCGCGCAATGGATCGTCAGCGCGATTCTCTCGATCGCGTTCTTCGGCTCGGTCGTCGCCTTGACGTGCAACGAGCTAGCCCCCGGACAGGGCGGCTCCTGAGATGGCAGGATCCCCGGTTCACTACCGTCGGTGGTGGGTTGCCGCCGTCTTGACGGCGGGAGTGGCGGCGGTCGCTCTTGTCGTCGACTTCCAGGGAGTCTCCGCGTCGGTCCAGCCGATCGGAGCGCGGCCGACCCGGCCCTTGGTCATCCCGGAGAACGTGAGAGTCGGTCTGGCGACCGATCTGGAGAGGCTGACTCTCCCGTGCTGCGGTTCCGACCTGCGCGCTCAGGCCGGGGAGACTCAGGTGGCGCTCGTGGAGCCTTTCACCGTGGAACCGGCGGCGCGCGGCGGGCGCGGCGTCTACCGGCTCCAAGTCGCCGCTCTCAAGGACGAAGCTCAGGCTCGGCGGCTCGCTCTGGAGATGGCCGAGCGCGAAGGAACGCCGGCCGACGTGGTGTTCGATGCAGGCACCGGTCTCTACCGCGTGCGGGTCGGGCGATACGCTGGTCGGGAGGAGGCGGACGAAGCCGCCATGCGGCTGGCGATGGGTGGCAGCTCGGGCGCCTTCGTCGTCAGCGAGCCGTCGGCTTCCGTGGCCGAGGGTCTTCGGGTGACTCAGGGCGAAAGTTCTTGGCGGGTCCGTGGCCGCTGGGTCGCGGTCTGGTCGCGCTCGGAGGCGGGCGTGCGGATCTCCTCCGGACGTTACCGCGGTCGGATTCTGCTCTACCTCAACGATCGCGGAACGCTGAATCTCATCAACGAGCTTCCGCTCGAAGACTATCTGCGCGGAGTGGTCCCGAGGGAGATGGGCCCTGAGGCCTACGACAGCCTGGAGGGACTCAAAGCACAGGCGGTCGCCGCGCGTAGCTATGCGGTGCACAACCTGTCTGAGTTCACGGCGGAGGGGTACGACATCTGCGCGACGCCTCGCTGCCAGGTCTACGGCGGGGTCGCGGCCGAGCATCCGCTCTCGGATCGTGCCGTGGCCGAGACGGTGGGTCAGGTCCTCGCTTACGGCGGCGGTCCGGTCGACGCGATGTACAGCTCGACTTGCGGCGGCCATACCGAAGACGTCGCGATCGTCTTCCCGGCCCGAGACGAGCCCTACTTGCGCGCCGTCCCCTGTTTCGAGGCCGGGTTGACCGAGCTCTCCGGTGACCTGCCGCCCGGTGAGCCGTTCCCGGAGGCCCTCGTGCGCCGTCTTCTGCCGCCGCGAGAAGCGGCGGTCACCGCCGCGGGTACCGCGGGACGGATCCGCCAGCTCGCCTCGGAGGCCGGCTTTCCGCAGCCGCGGAGCTTCCTGCAGGAGCTGGATCGGCGGTCCCTGACTCGCTACCTCGCAGACTGGCTCGACCTCGCTTTCGATGCCGAGCTCTTCGTCTCCGGTGCGGACGTGCCGTACGCTCTGGGTGAGGCGCCGGCTGGGTGGTCTTCGGAGGAGCTCCGACTCGCCGCGTATCTCGCTAGGTTGGGGGTTCTCGACGGGCCGCTCGCGGCGCCGTTGTCGACCCGGGAGCTCGAGCGGTCGCTGCTCGCTCTCATGACCTTGCTGCGTACCGTCGAGCAGGTGGAGGGCCGCTTCGCCTCGCTCAAGGACGGGCGATTGGCGATCAGTGTCGACAGTACGATTCGCGACTTCGAGATCGGCAGGCCGCTCGCGACGTTCCGCGGACGGGAGGGCGAGCTGCGAGCCGCCCCCCTCGCGATGGTCCCCGGAGATCATCTGAAGCTCTTCCTCGAGGACGGCGAGCTCGTCGCGATCACCCAGCGCGTGGAGCGGTCGGGAGCCGCCTATGATCGAAGCAGCAAGTTCAGCTCGTGGAGGCGCTTCCGAACCGACCGGGAGTTGGCCGCGCTGATCGCCGAGCGCCATCCCGGTTTCGAGTTTCGGGGTCTCCAGGTGCTCGAGCGCGGCCGCTCGGGCAGGGTTGGACGAATCCGCGTCCTCGGCGACGGCTCCGCCGTCGAGATCGAGGGGCTGGCTATCCGTTGGGCGCTCGATCTACCGGACACCCTCTTCACCGCCAAGCGCCTGGAGCCGCCCCAGGCGGAGCCCGGCTGGCTCTTTGCCGGCCGCGGCTGGGGCCACGGCGTCGGTCTCTGCCAGGTCGGCGCCTACGGGATGGGACTCAGGGGCCATTCCTACATGGACATCCTCACCCACTACTACTCCGGGGTCTCCGCCGCCTCGGTCGAGGTGGTTCCCCGACCGGTTTACGAAGACTGGGCGCGGCGGCGCTGAGAGGACTCGTCAAGGCGAAGAAGGCCCTTCTTTCGGGAGGGGGTAGGGGATGGGCCGGCCAGCCGGAAGGAAGGACCTTCTTCGCCTGAATCCGTGGGACGCGCGTCGGGAGCGTCGATCGAGGAGTCGTCCATTCCGGCTGGGATCGGCCCGGCGAACCGCGTGCTACGATGCGACCTTCGGTCGCGCCTCCCATCCTCTCGCCCGAGTTTCGGACATGCTAGAGACTGCTACAGAGCCCGCCGTTGATTTCGAGTTGACCGCGGAGCAACGAGCCGTTCGGGATGCCGCAAGGGACTTCGCCCGCAAGGCGATCGACCCGATCGTCGAAGAGATCGACGAAGCCCAGCGGTTTCCGCTCGACGAGTTCCGGCAAGCGGGTGAGCTCGGCTTTCTCGGAATCATCATTCCGGAAGAGTACGGCGGCGCGGGGATGGGCTACATCGAATACGCCCTCGTGATCAGCGAGCTTGCGCAGGTCGACCCCAGTGTCGGATTGAGCGTCGCTGCGCACAACTCGCTCTGCACCAACCACATCTACAAGTTCGGCACCGAGGAGCATCGCCGCAAGTGGGTGGTGCCGCTCGCCAGCGGCGAGAAGATCGGTGCTTGGAGCCTGACGGAACCGGGCGCCGGCTCCGACGCGGCGGGCACCCGCAGTCGCGCCGAGAAGGTCGATGGTGGCTGGCTTCTCAACGGGGCGAAGACTTTTACTACTCACGGCTCGGTGGGCGATCTCTGTGTCGTCTTCGCGGTAACCGATCCCGACCGGCCGCGCCACCAGAACGTCTCGGCGTTCGTGCTCGAGAAGGGTATGGACGGCTTCCGACCCGGAAAGAAGGAGAACAAGCTCGGCACCCGCGCCTCCGACACCGCCGAAGTGATCATGGAGAACTGCCTCGTGCCCGAGGATCACCTTCTGGGCGAGAGGGGTGAAGGATTCGCCCAGGCGCTCGAGATCCTCGACGGCGGCCGCATCTCGATCGCCGCGCTGGGGCTCGGGATCGCCAAGGGTGCCTTCGAGACGGCGCTCGCCTACTCGAAGGAGCGTGAGCAGTTCGGGAGACCGATCTCGAGCTTTCAGGCGATCCAGTTTCACCTGGCCGAGATGTCGACCCGTATCGCGGCCGCCGAGGCGCTGATCATGGCGGCGGCGCTTGAGATAGACGACTCCAGGCCGGTGACGCGGTTGGCGGCGGAGGCCAAGCTCTACGCCGGTGAGACGGCCGTCTTCTGCTCCGACCTGGGGGTTCAGATCCACGGTGGCTACGGCTTCATCAAGGACTATCGGGCGGAGAAGTTCTTTCGTGACTGCAAGATCTGCACGATCGGAGAAGGCACGAGCGAGATCCAACGGCTCGTCATCGCCCGGCAGCTTCTACGCGGATGATCCCGAAGATCGACCACATCGGCATCGCCGTCGAGTCGATCGACGAAGCGCGAGGGTTCTACGAGGCGATGGGGCTCGAGGTGGCCGGGATCGAGGAAGTGCCTCGGGAGGGGGTACGCGTCGCGATGATCCCCTGCGGCGAGAGCAAGATCGAGCTTCTCGAAGCGACGACACCGGACTCGCCGATCGCCGACTTCATCGGCCGCCGGGGACCGGGGCTCCATCACCTCTGTCTGGCCAGCACCGACGTCCGAGCCGCCACCGGGGAGCTCCGGGATGCCGGCTATCGGGTTCTGAGGGAGCAACCGACGAGGGGCGCCGGAGGCTGCTGGGTGCAGTTCGTCCACCCCAAGAGTGCCTCCGGGGTTCTCGTCGAACTGTCGGAGCCACCCGAGCCGGCCGAGTCGGAAAGAAGACCGATCGGCGAGTCGCGCTGACCCCGAACCTCTCGGCCGCTGCTAGAAGCGGACGTGCCGGACGAAGATCGAAGCGACGTCGACCTCCTCGTCCTGCAAGGCGAGGGCAAGATCGGTCGTCAATTCGAACTCACCGGCGCGCTCTTGACTCGAGGTCGTGAGCAGAAGCTCGACCACTTCGCAGCTGCCTGGAGACAATTCCTGGACGGCCAGTAGGACCTCGGCCGCGACCTCCAGTCCGCGAAAGACGGACGCTTCCGAGTCGGTCTTCAACTCGACCAGCGGTCTCCCTTGCTCCGTCCCTTGGTAGAGGGCGGCCCGTTCGATGCCTCGATCGGTGAGGCCGGTCATGATCTCGGCGGCGAGCTTGAGATCCCGAAAGGGGCGCCGTTCGACCTGCTCGATACGGGTCTCGGAAGACGCGCTGTTGCGAGCCTCGGTCGCGGGCGTCGATCGCGAGGTTCCGCGCATCGACGCCTCGCCACGCTCGATCAGGTCGCCGACGCGCTCCTGCCGTTTTGCCTCCTCTCGGGTGATCGGCTTTTGCACGAAGGCGCCGTCTTCCAAGACGAGTGCGTTGCCCAGGTCGTGTTCGTTCGCCAGCTCGGTCTTCTCGACGTCGATCTCACTGGCATCGAGGAACGTCTGGGTGCCGCTGACCAGCGTGATGATCGCCTTGTCCCCTTCGATCACGTACTTTTCGCGAGCCTGGATTTGCGAACCGTCCTTGAGGACGACCGTATAAGCCAGGATCGGCGCCGCGCAGAGGGTCAAGCAGACGGCGGTCGCGAGCAGGTCGCGGTTCGCTTGGCGCGATCGGCCATGCCCGGCGCTGCACCGCGGCTCGAGGCCTTTGTTATCATACCGCCCCGCCGCGCTGGCGCGTGAAGACTCGAGGATCCAGGCATGCTCGTCGTGATGAAGATGGAGGCTACGCCCTCCGAAGTGGAAGCGGTCGTCCGCAAGGTCGAGGACCGCGGACTCAAGGCTCACCCGATCCCGGGTGCACAGCGCACCGCGATCGGGATCACCGGCAACCTCGGCGTCGTCGAGCCGGCGGCGATCCAGTCGCTGGATGGCGTGCTGGAGGTCATTCAGGTCAGCCACCCCTACAAGCTCGTTTCGAGAGAGTTCTGTCCCGACGATACGATCGTCGATGTCGGAGAGGTGCAGATCGGAGGAAGGGATCTCGTTCTCATCGCCGGACCCTGCTCGGTGGAAAGCTACGAGCAGACGCTCAACGTCGCCCGGAAGGTCAAGGCGGCGGGAGCGCAGATTCTTCGCGGCGGTGCGTACAAGCCGCGGACCAGCCCCTACAGCTTCCAAGGTCTCGGGATCGAGGCGTTGAAGATCCTGGACAGGGTGCGCAACGAGACCGGGTTGCCCGTCGTGAGCGAAGCGCTCGACATCGACGTCCTCGACGAGGTCGCCGACTACTCCGACATGGTCCAGATCGGCGCCCGCAACATGCAGAATTACACGCTTCTACGTCGGGCGGGGCGCTGCGGCAAGCCGATCCTGCTCAAGCGGGGAATGAACGCGACCTTGACGGAGCTGATGCTGGCAGCCGAGTACGTCCTCGATCAGGGCAACGGGCAAGTTGTCTTGTGCGAGCGGGGCATCCGGACCTTTGCCGATCACAGTCGCAACACGCTGGACGTGACGCTGATCCCGGCTATCGAGGAGATTTCGCATCTGCCGGTGATCGCCGATCCGAGTCACGCCTGCGGCCAGCGCGGCAAGGTGCTGCCTCTGTCGAGAGCCGCCATTGCCGCCGGAGCGGACGGTCTGATGATCGAAGTTCACGACGCTCCCGAGGAGGCTCTTTCCGACGGTCTTCAGGCGCTGCTGCCGGAGGAGTTCTCGGAGCTGGTCGAACAGGTCGCGATGCTCGCTCCGGTGGTCCAGCGAGGGCTACCGGCCTTCGCCGGGCGGGGATGAGCACGGCGCTCTTGCTGCTCGAGGACGGCAGCCTCTTCGAGGGCGAGGCGGTGGCGCCGGGGAACCGCCTCGACGAAGTGAAGACGGTAGCCTCGTCGTGAAGGCCGATCGCCGTTTGGTGTGGAGTCTCGCGTGGCGCTTCGTGCGCGGGCGAAGGACTCGACTCCTCGCCGGCACTACCTGGGCGGCTCTGCTGGCGACGGCGCTGGGGGTGGCCGCCATGGTCATCGCCATGGCGCTGATGACCGGCTATCGCGAGGACTTGCGTACCAAGCTCGTCCAGGGAAGCGCGGCGATCGCAGCCTATCCTCAGAGCCGGCCGGACGAGGCGAGGTTGCGCGATGCCCGCGAGGCGGTGATGGCGGTCCCCGGAGTCGAGGACGTGAGAGTCGTCGCTTACGGCCAAGGGTCGCTGGCGAGCCGGGCACGGCCCGACGGGGTCGACGTCACGTTGAGGGGAATCGACGACGCTACGAAGCTCGACCCGGTCTGTTCGCTGGAGATGCAGCAGTCGAGGCCGACCGAGGCGAGTGTTGTCCGCGTCGTAGCCGGCCGCGAGCTCTACCGCAAGCTCGAGGTCGGTCCCGCGGAACCGCTCAAGCTCATGGTCCTCGTTTTCGGCGCGGGGCGGCCCGCCTTCAGGTATCGCACCGCCGCCGTGACTGCGACCTGCGCCACCGGGTTCACGGAGTTCGATCGCCAGTGGGTGCTGCTCGATCGCCGCGACCTCGAGGAGATCCTGGGCCCTGGAGCGGCCCTCGTCGTCCTCGAGATTACCGTCGAGCATCTGGCCGATACCGAGGAGGCGGTCGCCGGGATCAAGCAGGTCCTCGGCCCCGGGTTTCTCGTCTCGGACTATCTGGATCTCAACCGGGAGCTGTTCGCGGCGCTGCGTTTGCAGCAGTTGATGCTCTTCTTGGTCCTCGGCCTGATCGTCTGCGTGTCGACCTTCAACACCGCGTCGAGTCTGGTGGTGATGGTGCGCGAGCGGCGACGGGATCTCGGCGTCCTCTCGGCGCTGGGTCTCGCGCCGGAAGAGCATCGTGAGGTCTTCCTGCGTTACGGTCTGATCCTCGGCCTCTTCGGAACCCTGCTCGGAACCGCCCTGGGGAGTGGCATCGCCTGGGCGATGAACGAGTTCGAGCTGATTCGGTTCGAGCCGGAGATGGCCGCGATCTACTTCCTCTCGGCGGTGCCGTTTCGAGTCGTCGGTCGAGACCTCCTGGCGATCGGCCTCTTCACGCTGGTCGTGACTCTGGTCGCCTGCTGGATACCGGCCAGGCGCGCCGGCAAGCTCGAGCCTGCCGAGGCGTTGCGATACGAGTGACGAGGAAAGGGACCGCCGGAGCGGTCCCTTCGGTGGAAGTGATTGTGCCGTCGCTTTGACGGCGGTGGGCGTTGCGACAGGACGAAGCCGTGGCTTCGTTGGGGGGGTGCTCGTTCCCGCCGGCGGACGCCGGTGGGTGCTCCCCGGAGGGGGGGTCGGCAGCGCCGACCCGTTTCATATATACATACGGACGAGGGGCGGGATTGGTTTAGGGTGAAACCAGGGCATGACGACGGAACCAAACTCTCGGAGCGAAGGTGCCCTCGCCGTCGTTCGTGCTCATGAACAGGCGGTGGGTCTGTGCTCGCAGTGCCGATACGTCGAAGCGTCGGCGTCGGCACGGTCACTGTTCGTCCGCTGCGGGCGTTCCTTCGTGGATTCGGACCTCGGGCGTTATCCGACCCTGCCCGTGGAGGTCTGCCATGGGTACGCGAAGCTCGAGGGCCCGGTAGCCCCGGAAGGAGCCTGACGACCGAATGCCGATTCCTTCCCCGTTTCATCCTCGTCTCGAGCGGCTGTGCACGAGCTACCGTTGGAAGGACTGGGCCGGCTACTACGCGGTCTGCAGCTTCGATCACGGTCCCGATCTCGAGTACACGGCGTTTCGACAGGCCGCGGGACTGATCGACGTCAGCCCGCTCTACAAGTACGACGTGCGCGGCGCGGACGCCGCCCTGTTCCTCTCGCAGCTGCTCGTCCGCGACATCCGCAAGCTGGCGATCGGCAGGGTCACCTACTGCTGCTGGTGCGACGACGAGGGGAAGGTCGTCGACGACGGAACGGTGACCCGTTGGGGCGAGCGGCGATTCCGTCTCACGGCGGCGGAACCGAGCCTCCGCTGGTTCGAGCGAGCGATCGGGGGTCAGCGGGTGACCGTCGAGGACGTGACCGAGCGGGTCGCGGCGCTCGCCCTGCAGGGGCCGCGCTCCCGAGTGATCCTCGCCGACTGCAGCGATGCCGATGTCGACAAGCTCAAGTTCTTCCGCGCCACCGAGGCACAGCTCGACGGCGTCAAGGTCGGCATCACCCGTACCGGCTACACCGGCGACCTCGGCTACGAGATCTGGGTCGACGCCGACGCCGCGCTGCCGGTGTGGGACGCCGTCATCGACGCGGGCCGCAACCACGCAATCGAGCCGGCGGGACTCGACGCCCTCGACATGACCCGGATCGAGGCCGGCTTCATCATGCTCGACGTCGACTACTACAGCTCGCCGCGCGTCGTTCTCGATTCCCGGAAATCCTCGCCCTTCGAGATCGGTCTCGGCTGGACGGTGGATCTCGAGCGCGACCCCTTCGTCGGACAGACGGCTTTGGCAGCAGAGAAACGCCGGGGCTCCGAGTGGCAGCTGGTCGGATTGACCGCCGACTATTCCGAGCTCGAGCAGCTCTACGAATCCTACGGCTTGCCCGCCTGTCTGCCGGCAACGGCCAGCCGCGAACCCGTTCCGGTGTTTCAGGGCGACCGGCAGGTAGGGCGCGCGACGAGTCACATGTGGTCGCCGATTCTCAAGCAGCAGATCGCGCTCGCCTCGGTGCGGAGCGAGGTCGCAGCCCTCGGTACCCGCCTGTCGATCGAGCACACCGTGGAGTTCGAGCGCTCTTCGGTCTCGGCCGAGGTCGTGGCGACCCCATTCTTCAATCCCGAGAGGAAGCGCAAGCCTTGAGCCGTCGACGATGGGACGCGATCGTGATCGGCGCCGGGCACAATGGGCTGACCTGTGCCGCCTATCTGGCCCGGGCCGGCAAGCGAGTGCTCGTGCTCGAGCGGCGACCGTTGATCGGCGGCTCTACGGTCAGCGAGGAGGTGTTTCCGGGGTTTACCTACTCGGCCTGCTCGTACGTCGTGAGCCTCTTGCGCCCGTGGATCATGCGGGACCTCGAGCTAGCCCGGCGCGGACTCGAGATCCTCCCGCTCGAGGCGACCTTCACGCCGTTCAGTGACGGGCGCTACCTCCTTCGCGACGGCGATCCGGAGCGGACACGTCGGCGGATCGCCCGCTTCTCGCCGCGCGACGCCGAGGTCTACCCGGAGTTCGGTCGGGTGATGGGCGAGCTCGGTCGGCTCGTCAAGCCAGTGATCGACAATCCGGCCCCCAATCCGGCCTCGCTCGACCCGAGAGAGCTCTGGGACATGGCGAACCTCGGCCGGGTTTTCGTGAAGCGCGGTTTCGACTGGCTAGCCGCGGAATACAAGATGCTGACGATGAGCGCCGTCGACCTGCTCTCCGAGTGGTTCGAGTCGGAGGCGCTGATCGCGCCGATGTCGGTCAGCGGCATCATCGGCACCTTCCTCGGAGTGCGCTCACCGGGCACCGCCTACGTCCTGCTGCATCACTACATGGGGGAGATCGACGGCGCCTTCCGCGCGTGGGGGCTGGCCAAGGGGGGCACCGGTTCGGTCGCGTCGGCGATCGCCGATGCGGCGCGGGAGTTTGGCGTCGAAGTGCGCACCGAGGCGCCAGTCGAGCGGATTCTTGTGGAGAAGGAGCGTGCGACCGGGGTCGTCCTCGAAGACGGAGAGGAGCTTCGCGCCCGCCACGTGGTGTCGGCGATCGATCCGCACCGCACCTTCTTGGGGTTGGTCGGCGAGGAGCACCTAGAGAGCTCGTTCACCCGACAGATTCGTCGCTTCAAGCTCAGGGGCAGCTCGGGGAAGGTCAACCTGGCGCTCGACTCGTTGCCGCATTTTGCCTGCCTGCCCGGCAACGGCCTCCATCTGCGCGGCGACATCACCATCGCACCGAGCGTCGACTATCTCGAGGAGGCCTACGATGACGCCAAATACGGCCGCTTCTCCCGCCGGCCGTTCATGGACGTCGTCATTCCTTCGCTGACGGATCCGAGCCTGGCGCCGCCCGGCAAGCACGTGATGTCGATCTTCGTGCAGTACGCGCCATATCACTTGGCCGAAGGGATCGACGCCTGGCCGGCTCGACGCGAGGCCTTCGGCGACGCCGTGGTCTCGACCCTGGCCGAGTACCTGCCCGGCCTCGAGGATCGGATTCTGCACCGACAGGTGTTGACGCCTTGGGATCTGGAGAAGACCTACGGCCTTACCGAGGGCAATATCTTCCACGGTGAGCTGAGCCTCGAACAGCTGGCTTTTCAACGTCCGGTGGCCGGTTGGGCTCGATACCGGACTCCGGTACGCGAGCTCTGGATGTGCGCGTCCGGCACCCATCCTGGCGGCGGCATCATGGGAGCGCCCGGTGCATTGTGCGCGAGAGCGATGCTGGGGCAACGCGGGGGTGGCCGGTGAGCGGTGACGTGGTGGTCGTCGGGGGTGGGGCCAACGGGCTGGTGGCGGCGTGGCGACTCGCCGACGCCGGCCGCCAGGTCGTGGTCTGTGAGCGCCGCGATCGCCTCGGCGGTCTGGCCGCACGGGACGAGTTCCACCCCGGCTTTCACGCCCCAGGGCCGTTGGAGGACACGAGCTGCTGGCGCTCGTGGCTCGCCCGGGCGATGGACCTAGCCGCCGTCGGCTGGCAGTCCCGGCCTCCCTCGCGGGTCGCCATCGCGGGGGAGCAAGGACTGGTCGCCGAGGTCGCTGCAACCGGCGAGCTGAAGGGGAGCACGGTCGACGGAGAGGCCGAAGCGTTCGGCGAATGGCTCGGTTTTCTCCAGTCGGTGCGGCCGGCGATCTCGCGTCTCCTCGACCGCGAGC
>CALZKB010000003.1 GCA_945787575.1 Thermoanaerobaculia bacterium
TGGTGCTGGGCGCGCCGGACTGGATCAACGTCATCCCGCTGCTCGACGACGGTCGCGTCGTGCTGATCCGCCAGTGGCGCTTCGGCATCGAGGCGCCCACTCTCGAGATCCCCGGCGGCATGGTGGATCCGGGGGAAGATCCGGAGACGGCCGCCCGCCGGGAGCTCGAAGAGGAGACCGGCTACCACGCCGGAAAGATGTCGAGACTGGGCGTGACCCACCCCAACCCGGCCTTTCTCGACAACGAGCTCTCCACCTGGCTCGCCACCGATCTCACGCCGCCGGCAACTGAGCGAGAGCTGTTAGGGATAGAGGGTGAGGAGATCCGGGTCGAGAGGGCGCCGTTGGCCGACATCCCGAAGCTGATCGCTCGCGGCGAGATCACCCACTCATTGGTGGTGGCGGCGTTCTATCTCCTCGCGGCCCATCCGGGCGTCGAGACCCCCTGAGCGGCGCTCAGTTGCTCGTTGGGGGCCGCTGCTCTCTCCGGTGCTGGGTGCCCCAGAAGTCTTCTCCGCCGTCATCTTCCGGGTTGCGCCTTACCCGGAAGCCGGCTCGCAGCCTGCTGCTCAGAAGCCCGAGGAAGCGGTTGAGGGGGTTGCCCCTCTCCAGGAAGCGGATGGGTGGCTTGCGCCTCAGGCCGAGAGTGCGGCCCACCTCCAACAGTCGCGTGTGGTCAGGGTCGAGGTGCAGCCCTTTATTGAGCGCCCGGAGCGCGCCCCGCCGGTTGCGCAGTAACAGGTAGACCTCAGCCAGATTGAGGTAGTTCTCGGGCTGGAACGGCTCCTGTTCGACCGCGTGGAGGCACAGATCGAGACCTTCGCGCCGGCGCCCTTCACACCGGGCCATGGCCTGACCGAGATAGGAGTAGAACAACCCCGGCAGCTTGTGGTGGCGCTCCTCCTGCTGCGCCAAGCGGGTGAGCTCGGTGTGTCCCTCCCGCCAGTTGCCTTCACGGCATGCGCGAATACCGCGCCGGAAGGTGTTGGCAGGATTGATCCGAATAGTGGCCATGCGGTGGGTGATTCCAGAAAACGGGAGCTAGGGCAGCATAACGACCCGGCGCGTCGCGTCTCCGTGAAGCGCATCACATCGCGACAATCCGGTGACAAAGAAGCCGAATCGGCATTCCAACACATTCCGGCTGGAACGTCATCCTCGGTCACGTCATCCTTGGTCACCCTGCGAGGGAGACCCTGAGAAGAGGATCTTTGCGAGAGGCGCAATCTCAGTCGAGCGGGCGAGGTTGCCGATCATGGCGCGACCCTCGAGCGTCCGTCGAGGCGGTGAAGACCCTCTTCGCGGGTGATTCGCAGCGCCCTCCTGAGCTCGGCGCGGCCGGGGCGGGTGTTCACGTCCGCGTACATCTGCGACCGCTCGAGGACCTGTCCGGCCGGTGCGTATTGGTCCATGACGTTGACGTAGGTATCGATCGAGATCTCTCGGGCCAGGAATCGCATGATTCCCCGGGTGCCGGCGAGGCCGTTGGGCATGACGAGATGCCGAACCAGCACCCCGCGTAGCGCCAACCCCTGCTCGTCGACCACCAGCTCCCCCACTTGGCGGTGCATCGCTTGGATCGCTTCCCGGGCGCGCTCGGGATAGTCGGGCGCCAGGACCAGGCGCTTCGCCGTGGCGGCATCCCAGAACTTGAAATCGGGCATGTAGATATCGACGACGCCGTCGAGCAGCTCGAGCGAATGGAGCGAGTCGTAGGCGCCGGTGTTGTAGACGATCGGCACCCGCATCCCCAGAGGAACCGCCGCTAGAACCGCCTCGAGCACCTGCGGCACGACGTGCTCCGGGGTGACGAAGTTGATGTTGTGACAGCCGCGCTCCTGCAGGGCCAGCATCAGGCGAGCGATCTCTCGCGCCTCCAGCACCTCCCCGGCACCCTCCCACGAAATGTCGAAGTTCTGGCAGAAGACACACCGCAGGTTGCAATTGGAGAAGAAGACCGTCCCCGAGCCTCGCCACCCCCGCAGACAGTCCTCCTCGCCGAGGTGGGCGAAGGCACTCGACACCCTGGCGTGGCGTCCCGTGCGACACAGAGCTCGCTGATCGCTCAGGCGGTCGACCGCGCAGTCCCGCGGACAGAGGTGGCACGAGCGCAGGGCCTCCACCGCCTCCTCGACCTTCTCCTGCAGCGCGCCTGACTCGTAGGTCTCGAGATAGGCCGGTACGAACGACCGACGAGGCCGAACGAAACCGTCATGGGCCCGGGACAGCCTGGCCATGGGCAACAGGGTACACCGTGGCGTGAGCGCGGCAGGGTCGGTCGCGCACGAGAGGAGCAATTCGAGGGGTCCAGGTGTTACCTAATGAACTAGTTGACTAGTACATTCAATTTTTTTAGACTCTACCCGTGGAGCTCAACGTCACCATCGAGAAAGGCAGCGCGGTGCCGATCTACGCGCAGCTCAGCGAGCAGATCCGGCTCTTGATCCGCCGCGGAGCTCTCTCTCCCGGGGAGTCGATGCCGACCGTTCGGTCACTGGCGGTCGAGCTCGGAATCAACGTCAACACCGTCGCCCGCGTCTACCGCGACCTGCAGCGCGAGAGCCTGCTGCGGCTCGAGCGGGGCGTCGGCACGTTCGTCGCAGAGGGCGGCGAGAGCCGAGCGGTGGAGGAGGGGGACTTCCGGTCGATCGCCGCCAAGGCCTCTGAGCTGATCGACCTCGGCCAAGGGGCCGGCCTGCGAATCGGCGAGCTGACCCAGTTGGTCGAAACCCTGTGGAAGGAGAACGTCAATGCTGACCGGTAGCGTCAATATCTTGAGTCTCGGAATCCTGGTGGCGACCGCCCGGACCCGCGACACCGTGCCAGTCAATGTCGACGCGGTGCGACGTGCGCATTCCCACCGAGCTCGAGGACGCGATGAGCCGTAAGGCCCAAGCCGACCGCGAAAAGGAGGCGCGGGTGATCCTGGCGCACTCGGAGGTGCTGGTGGCCGAGCAGATGGAAACGGCATCGGAGGTCTACGTCAAGAACCCCACCGCGCTCAAGATCAGGGCGATGAACATGACCTACGAGTCGATCAAGAAGCGTGGCGCCCTGATGGTGATCCCCTCGGGTATGGCCGAATCGATCAATCCCGGCGTCGTCGGCCTGGCCGCGGCCGCCTTCCGACCTCCCGACGCGGATTCCTGATGTCCGTCCTGCCGATCACTGCCCGTTCCCTGCACCGGCGGCGAGTGCGGCTGCGAGACATCGTCCTCGAGGAGGCGAGTCTCTTTCCGTTGTTCGACCGGCAAGGGGCCTGCGAGCCCAGCGTTTCGCAGGCCACTCGGCGGTGCCCGTCTTGAAGGTTACCAACTGTGCCGGCAGCTTTCTCAAGCCGGTCTATCGGTGCTACCTCACTCGCGATCTGGCGCGTCTTGCAGGTGTCTCGATCAACAGCGGCACGAGGTCGGGAGTGCCCGCGCTCGATCACATCTTCAACCGCTTCACGCCTGAGCTGCTGCCGGAAAAGGCCGCGCGCGCGCAGCCCGAGTCCGCGGCGCAGGTCTGGAAGCTCGATCCGTTCTGGCTACGGGGCGATTGGTGCCTCGCAGTTCGTACAAGGAAAAGAGTCTCAGATGTCCTCGAAAACCGTTGATCTCAAGCCGTTCACTTCCATCGCCATCGCGATCTTCGCGCTCCTGGCGCTCGCCCACTTTCTGCGGGTCGTCTTCGCCTGGGAGGTCGTCATCGACGGGCTGACCGTGCCGCTCGGGGCGAGCGTTGTCGTGGCCTTCGTCGCGGCTGGATTGGCGTTCATGCTCTGGCGCGAGTCGCGCGGCTGATCCGAACGGGCGTCATGCGCAACAGGACCCGCCATCTCCTCCACCTCGCTGCCCTAGCGGTCCTGCTCTATCTATTCGCCCTCACCGCGGAGGCACTCGGCGCCACCCCGGCTTTCGCCATCTTTCTGCCGCTGGGGATCCTCGTCGAGCTCAAGTTCTGGTGGACGCTGTTCACGCCTGATCGTCGGCCGCCTGCCGAACCGCGGCGGATAGAGCCTTGAGAGCAGAGCCGTCACCGTGGGCTCGCCGTGACGGACCGCTGACGCCCCACCAACGGGCAGAAACGAGATCAGCGATCAGGGCACCGTCGATGACCAGGCGCTCGTGTCGCCGGACTCGAATCCGTCGGCGAAGAGGTCGCGCAGCGTGAACGTTCCGGCTACGGTGTTCCAGGAGTCGTTCGAGCCCGTTCCGGTGAAGATCAGGATGAACTCCCTGCCATCGGCGCTCGACCACTTGTTGGCGAAGTTCCAGAAGAAGGTGCTGGCGGGCACGGCACCATCGCCAAACGGCGGGTCGTCGAAGTACGCCACGGTCGTCCACGGCCCCCACGGTTCCGGCGCGTCGAAGATCCCCATTCGGCCGTTCAGCGATTCTGTGTGCTCGGTGATGAGTAGATATCGCCCGAGGCCCTCGTTGTAACCGGCGCTCGAGTTCCAGCCGACGCCGTTCGGATCCTCGAACACCGGCACCCGGGCCGAGGCGTCGGGC
Organism: Thermoanaerobaculia bacterium; assembly: GCA_945787575.1. Classification (GTDB taxonomy): domain Bacteria; phylum Acidobacteriota; class Thermoanaerobaculia; order Multivoradales; family JAHEKO01; genus CALZKB01. The sequence goes on from CALZKB010000003.1 coordinate 4,497, forward strand.
GACCACAGCGGCCCGCCGCTGCCGTCGATGCCGGCAAAGAACCGCCAGTCCTCGAGGGTCATCATGGAATCGACCGGCGCCCGGGCGAGGTCGATCTTGCCAGTGGGTGGATCGCCGCCCCGGTGGATCCCCAGCCCCGAGGTGGTGGGCTCGCGGCGAATGAAGTAGTGGTAGACGAAGCCGTCGCGGGCGCCGGCGTAGTCCTGGCCGAAGTTGAGGATGGTGGGCATGATGAGCTGATCGTCACTTTCGGTCAGATCCCAGTCGGAGAGCGTCCAGGTGGCGCTCTTGTCGAACGAAACGGCGAGTCGCGTCTGGCCGTAGGAGGTCGTCCCGGAGCCCGGGCCCCACCACATGTAGAGCACTCCCGCCAAGCTGAGGATGCCGTACGACTTGCCTTCGAACTGAGCCTTGTTCTCGGGGTCGAGCCCGCCCCATACATTGAACCCCTGATAGGCATCCATCGGACCCTCGATGCGAGCCACGCCGAGGCTCACTCGACCCTTGCTGTTGGTGCCGCCGAAGCCGCCGCCATCTCCCCAGGCAGCGTACTGGTGACCATCGTCGGACCAGGTAATTGGCCAGTTGTCACTACCGGGGGCGCGCTCGTCGTGGGTCGAGAAGTCGAAATCGACCGCCGCGATCAGAGAGCTCGGCGGGTAGGGCACTCCGGGCTCGGCGGCGGTGGCGGTCGCCGCGCTGGCAAGCGCGACGATCGCGCCGACAGGGAGGATCGCTATGGCCTTCTTGAACATGCAACGCTCGGGAGCCGAGGGATCCGCTCGAGCTCGGCGGGAAGCCCTTCCAGCCCGAAGTAGGCAAGCGCCAGAGCAGCGAATCCGTCCTGGGCGAGAAGTGCGCCGAGCGTGTCCTGCCAAGCGATGCCGCCGCCCGAGCCGCCTACAAGCAGCAGGGCCGGAAAGGGACCTTCGCCCTCCGGGCGGTGGAGGTTGGCCACTAACCGGCCGTCCTCGACCGCGATCTTGCTCACGGCTTCGCCCGCGAGCGCCAGTCCGGCGCCGACGATCCACGCCACGCCTGGCGATTGTCAGCCAAAAGCTCCAACGCACGCCCGTCGACCGCACTAGTCCCATGGGTCTCCCACTCTAGCTCACGGCCCCGCGTTGGGGATGGTCTTCGTAGACTCACCGCCCGTCTTGACCGCCCTCCTCGATCCGGGCGGTAGGATGCGCGTGCAAAACCGGTGGAAGGTCCCGACATGCTTCGTAACTCTCTGACGACCGTCCTTCTCTCTGCCGCGATGTCGGCCGCGACCTGCGACTCGATTCTCCGCGATCACCGCCTCACCAGGGGCGAGACCATGAGCTCGATGAGCCGGTGAAGACTCTCCTTCTCGTGGCGGGCGACAAGCCGACTCGCGACCATCTCGTCGAAGGCGCTTCCGCCATGACGGACGAGCTGGTCGTCCTGAGCTCCGGCGATGGGGAGCAGGCCGCCCGGGTCCTGGCAGCTCGTCCCGTGGACATCCTGGTGACCGATCTCGTCATGCCGGTGATGGATGGGTTCGAGCTGTTGAGCCACGTTCTCGAGGAGTACGCCGGCATCGAGATCGTGATCATGGGGGAGACGGAGTTGGGTCGGACGAGTCAGGCTCTCAGCTCGGGCGGAGAGTTCCGGTTCCTGAGCAAGCCGGTGGCCGTCGACGACTTCGTCGACGTCGTGCGCAGTATCCTCGCTCGGCCGGCCAAGGGACGGCTGACTGGATTGAGCCTGCCGGGCTTTTTGCAGCTCCTCAGCGCCGAGGGGCGCAACTGCTCCTTGCGCGTCAAGGCGGAAGGACGCCAGGGGCGGGTGGACGTGCACGAAGGCCGCCCGATCAATGCGTCGTGCGAAGGGATCGAAAGCAAGGAGGCGCTGTTCGAGGTGCTGAGTTGGAACAGCCCCGAGATCGAGGTGGAGGAGCCGGTGACGAGCGCAGCGAGGCTGATCCACGATGGGCTGCCGTCGTTGCTTCTCGAAGCGGCCCTCCGAAAGGACAGCGGCGAGCCGGTCGTGGTCACCCTCTCCGGCGACGAGTCCATCGAGCGACAGGAAGCGGCGAGCGATTCGCGTGGCGTCGACGAGAGACTCGCCGATCCGGACCGGAAGGCCGATTCGGGTTCGATGGTCGGTTCTTTCAGCGCCCTCGCGGGGGTTCCGCTGCAGGTCGAGGTCGCCGCTGCCGCGCAAGGTCTCCGCGCCTTCATGAGACTCGAAGGCACTCTCGGAGCGGGCATCATCGAGCTCGAGACGGGTCGCAGCCTGGCCCACGTCTGCCGGGGGGACGAGAGGAACTTCGCCACGTTGGCGTCCGAAGCGGCGCGCGCCGTCCGTCGGGGGATGCACGAGATCCAGGACCCGCTGCTGCGCAAGTCGGTTCGCCAGCTCCACCTGCCCGGCCCCAATCATTTCCAGCTCGTACGGATGGTGCGTGGCGAGCCGCGGCTGATGCTCGTCTTCGCCGGTCTGGCGGAGCGGACCGACGTCGAAGCGGCGAGTCGTCTGCTGGCCGACTTCGAGACCACGATCCTCCAGTCTCCATAGAGCTGGCTGCTAGCTGGTCGCGAGGACGATCCGGTTGCGTCCTTGGATTCGTGCCGCCGTGAGCATCGTTCGGGCCGCCTGATGGAGACTCTCGGCGGTGCCGGACTCGTCGAGCGTCACCAAGCCGCAACTGAAAGTGGGCGAGAACTCCTCCTCCGCCGAACGATGTTGGATTCCGGCAAACATCTCGCGGACGTGCTCGAGGACGCGAAGCGCATCCGAACCCCTCGTTTCGGGCATCAGCACGGCCAGCTCGTCGCCGCCCCAGCGGCCCACGATGTCGGCCCCCCTCAGGCGCCGCTCGAGAAGCCGTGCGAGATTGGTCAACACCGAGTCGCCGCTCAGATGGCCGAACGTCTCGTTGATCGAGTTGAGGTGGTCGACGTCGAGGACGGCGTACGACAGATCGGTCGAGGTCCTCAAGGCGCGTTCGATCTCGATCTCGATTCGAGCCACGAAGGCCGAATGAGTGAGGAGGCCGGTCAGGCTGTCGGTACCGACGAACCCCTTCAGCGTGCGCGCCCGTTCCACGTGATGGCTGAGCGTCGAGACCAGGTACTGCTCGTCGACCGGCTCGACCAGGAGGTCGTCCGCGTCGGCGCTGAGGGCCTTGAAATGAGCCTCGAGGCTCGCTTCGGTCGAGAGGAAGATGACCGGGATGTCGACGTAGGCGTCCTGTTGGCGGATCACCGCGCCCAGCAGATCGCCGCCGACCTCCTTGAGGGCGAGGTCCATGAGGATCGCCTCTGGTCTGAACTCGACGAGCTGGCGCCAGACCTCGAGCGCTCTCTCGACCATGATGATCGACATGCCGGCCCGCTGCAGGGTCAGAGCGTGACCGAGGCCGCGGCCGTAGTCTGCGGGAACGATCAGGATCCGATAGGGGTCGGCTCCCGAGTGCCGAACCGAGAGGTCCAGTCGCTCGATGAGCTTTCTGGTGTCGATCGGATGGACGTAATAGCCGTCGCCTCCGGCGCGCACCGCCGCGAGCCTCGAGTCCAGATCGCTGCGACAAGAGAGGAAGAAGAGCGCCGTGGAGAGCCGTTCCCGCCGTCGCAGCTCGTCGATCGACCGTGCTTCTTCGAGTCCCCAGGCGAACGGCTGGGCATCGATCATCACGGCGGCGGGCAAGGTCTGTTCGAGAGCCTGGCGCAGCTTCGCCGGCTCGCGGAACCGGCGCAGTCCGAAACCGAAGCAGCCCAGCTCGAAACTCAGGTCTCGGGCAACCGCATCGTCGGTGCTGATGAAGTAGAGAACCCGGCTCGTCCGTTCGGGCCCCAGGCCGTCCCCCCCTTTGTTGTCGATCAGCCCCGCCAGCTCGCGGCGCTTGACGTCCGAGCATGCTTTCTTCAGCGCCCGGAGATGGACCTCGAGCCGCCTCTCGACCTCGTTGGACTCGATGTCCAGATCGGAAACGTGGGCATCCAGATAGAGCTCGAAACCACGCGCGACGTCGGTGAACCCCAGCAGCCCCATCGCCTGGCTCGATCCCGCGAGGCTGCGAACCGCCATCTTGAGCGCCCGCAACGATCGCTCTGTGGCCCGATCACGCACCACCTCCTGCGCCAGCCCGCTGATCTGCCGGACCCGGAAGGGCAGCTGCTCCGCGTAGGCTTCGAGCAACGCCCGCTGTCGGCTGGTGGTCGGAGGCTCGAGTTCGTCGCTCACGAGGGCTGAGATCATAGCCTGCCCGCGCTTGTCGATCGCCGCGAGCGCAGAGGCCCGGCACCTCCCGGCTCAGCCCAGCTTCAGCACCACTGCCGTCAGGTCGTCCTCCGGCCGTCGGCCAGAGCGGTGGGCTTCGACGTCCGCCAACAGGCGTTCGAGAATGCCGGCGGCCGACTCACCGCGCTTGGCGAGCTCGGCCAGTCTCGAGCCCCAGCGGTCGTAGCCGAAGGTCTCTCCGGTGGGGCCGATCGCCTCGGGAGCGCCATCGGTATAGGCCACGACCACCGCTCCCCGGCCGAGCTCGACGACCTCCTCTTCGGTGTCGTCGCTCTCGAGGGCCGTGCCCAGAGGACTCGACGATCGTCCGACCTCCCGGATGCCGTGGTCATGCACGAGGAGCGGCGGATGACCGGAGCTGGCGACGCTCAGCCGGCGGCTGGCCGGATCCCACATCGCCATCAGAAGGGTGACCATCGAGCGCCGGGTGCGCAGGCGGCCGAAGAGGCTCCGGATCCTGGCGAGTGCCTCGGCGGGACCGACCTCGGCGCCGACGTGCTCGGTCACCGCCGCCTTGGTGAAGGCGGTGAGCACCGAGCAGGAGATGCCGTGCCCGGCAGCATCGGCGATGGCGAGCCAGATGCGGCCGGCGTCGTCTTCGAGCAGGTCTAGGAAGTCGCCGCCCACGGTGTCTGCCGGGATCATCTTCCAGGCGACCTCGGCGCCCCCCAGCTCCGCGGCCGCGCTCGTCGCCGGCAGCAGCGACAGCTGGAACTCGCGCAGCAGCTCGACCTCGCCCGCCAGACGCGCGTCGCGCTCGAGCTCCGACACATAGGCGGGCTTCACCGACTCGAGGCTGCCGTGCCGTGGCGCTCGCCGCTGCAGCACGAGACCGAGAAGAATCACGGCGACCGGCAGGCTGGCGTCGAGGAACGATCCCCAGCGCAACGGCAGCCATCTGAGGAGGATCACCGCGGTCGGCATAGAGACGGCGGTCACGCAGGCCGTCGTCAGGGCGAGCAGCCCGTGACGCGTCATCAGCCATCCGGCAGCCAGGGACACCACTATGCCCAATCCGACGCACCACCAGTGAGGCGCCGCGGGGATGGCGAAGGACCAGGCGAGGCCGCCGAGCGCCGCGCCGGCGATGGCGCCCGGCCGCCGCGCCAGCCGGCGTCCGAAGCTGATCAAAAAGGCGGTACCCGCGGCTAGCGCCAGTCCCCAGCTCAGGGGGGTCGGCAACAGCCAATACTCCGGCAAGATCAGCAGCAGACCAGCGTAGCCGCCGCCGAAGACCTCGGCCAACCGACCGCCGCCGGCGACGATCCCCGACAGGCCCGTCCCGAAGAGAACGCCGACGACCAACGTCCGGCCGGTACTCGCGAGCGGCTTGCGGCGCACGACCCGGTCCCAGTGCTCGATCGATTCCGGCCGCGTCTCGCGCAGCTCGGCCTCGGCGACCGTCCACAGGAGGAGGATGAGCGCGCTGGTCAGCATGTAGCTCAGGGCGAGGTTGACGTGCGAAGGCCCGGTGGGCAGGTTGCCGAAAAGGGGCAGCAGGCCGAGCAGGAGCAGCAATCCCAGAAAGCGGGTGTGGCCGAAGCCGGCGCGCCGGCGACTGAGTCGCCAAAGGAGGGTGCCGACGAGCACGACGAACACCGCGACGATCAAGTAGTAGAGAGCCTGGACGGCGACGTTGTTCTGGACGAAGGTGAGCTGGCGCGTGAGCAAGGGGTAGGACGAAGGTTGCAGCGCGCCGATCCAGCGCGCGCTGCCGCCGAGGTAGACGTAGACGCCGGGTCGGCCCGGTCTCGCTGACGGGTAGACGTACTCCACTCCCCCACCCATACGCACAATCTCGGGCTCGGAGGCCGGCTCGCCGAGCAGCCGAGTGGCGATACCGTCGGCGAACGCGGGCCCGGCGAACGGCTGGAGACCGGCCTGGACGACCCCGTCCCAGCCGAAGGAGGCGGCCACCAAGGCGGCGTCGGAGCCGTATTCGAGCAACAGCGCACCGGGCGAGCCGTCCGGCCCCACCGCATCCCAGAATCTCACCCCGATTCGCAGCGGTGGCGCGGCGGCCAGCAGACGCAGCCGCTCCTCGTGATCCGCCACCCGTTCGTGCAGTACCCGAACGTCGGTCGCCGCCGGATAGAAGCGCGGCCCCAACGTCAACTGCGGCTCGTCCGGCTTCCCGACCCGGTAGCCGAAGCTCTCGGCGTCGGCCACGGCCCGACGGGCGACCGCCTCGGGGTCGGCCAGCACCGTCGTGGCCTCGGGCGCCCACCAAAAGCCGGCGGCCGCCGTCAGCCCGAGGCCGAAGGCGGCGACGCCGACGAAGAATCCGATTCGAGTCAGCATGGCTAGGGGTTCTACGGTGAGGGGTGCCTATTGTTACGCAGCGTCGAGTTGGCGCCGCATTGTCCTACACTTGGCCGATGCTAGAGATCGAAGACAAGGACGGCATCGAGCTTCTCCGGATCCGACATGGCAAGGCCAATACCGTGGACGCCGAGCTGCTGGAGGGAATCGAAGACGCACTCCGCGAAACCGCGGCGAGCGACGCGCGAGCGGTGGTCATGACCGGGAGCGGCACGATCTTCTCCGCCGGTGTCGATCTTTTCAAGGTGCTCGAGGGCGGGGTCGATTACCTTCAGGCCTTTGTGCCGCTTCTCTCGAACGTCTTGCGGGAGGTGGTCGAGTTTCCCAAGCCCCTCGTCGCGGCGGTGAACGGCCACGCCATCGCCGGCGGCTGCATTCTGGCCTGCGCCTGCGACTACAAGGTGATGGCCGAGGGGACGGGTCGAGTCGGGGTGCCGGAGCTGCGGGTCGGCGTGCCGTTCCCGTCGGTGCCGCTCGAGATCGTCCGGATGGTCGTGCCGCGCCGGTACCTGCAGGAGGTGCTGCTGCTCGGTCGCACTTACGAGGGGGAAGAGGCTCGCGAGCGCGGCCTGATCGACGAGATCGTGCCCCACGACCAGCTCGAGGAGCGAGCGCTCGAGATCGCATTCGAAATGGCTACCGTCGGAGCCGAGTCCTTCAGCTTGACCAAGCGCCAACTGCGTCAGCCTCACCTGGACGCCATGGATCTGACCGGACAACTCTTCGCCGGGGAGGTCGAGACGCTCTGGAAGGCGCCCGCTTCCCATGAGGCGATCCGCGCCTACCTCGAGAAGACGGTCGGCAAGAAGCGAAGCTAGCTGACGAGATCATCGAGACCCCGTGTCTACGGCACGGTCACCGACCAGTCCGAAGTGTCGCCCGACTCGAAGCCGTCGGAGAAGATATCCGGCCCCCGCACGACGCTCAACCAGAACTCTCCCTGCGCCTCCGGCTGGCGTTGCCCCACTCGGATCCACAACTCTTGACCTGCTTGAACCTCGACGGTCACGGCGCCGTCGGCCGGCACGCCGGTGTCGTACAGGACGCAGGCCGTGGGATCGCTCCCCGTCATCCAGTTGTCGCTGCATCCGGCCGGCAGCTCGTTGCCCGGCGTCCCGGGGCACCCCGTATGGACCGACACGACGGTGTCGATGCCGGCGTCGATTACGCCGACGTCGTGCGAGCCGCAAGTGTTGACGCGGAGCGTGCCGCCAGCTGTCGCCGTGTGGCGGTACCAGAGGTCATCACCCGGCGGCGAGGCGCAGCTGGCCGCGCCGTCGGTTCCGGCGTGGGAGAACTGCTCGGCGTACGTGCCCTCGCCGATCTCGACTGCTCCGTCACACGTGTCGTTGCCGGCCGGTTCCTCCCCAGGTTCGCCGAGCCTCCAGACCGCAGCACCCTTCACGCCCGCGTAGAGCACGGACCCGTCCTGAGAGAGCGCGAGGGTCCTCGCGGCCTTGTGCTCCAGACCGTCGTTGATAGCCTGCCATGTCGCACCGGCGTCGACCGAAGCGTAAACCCCACTCGCGTCGTCGGCCGCGTAGACCACCTGCGTATCGTTGGGATCGACGACCACAGCGTGGGCGATGGCGTTGGGCTCCAACCCAACGCTCGAGTGGACGAACGTCTCACCGCCGTCGACGCTCTTGTAGACCGCTCCTCCTTGGGTCCCGGCGAACACGAGGGCGGGGTCCTGGGGATGGATGGCGAGGTCGAGCACCGGAAGGGAAGGCAGATCATCTCCCACCTGGCTCCAGGATGCCCCACGATCTTGCGATCTATGGAGGCCCGAGGAGTGGGTGCCAGCCAGAACGCTGCTCGGGTCCGTCGGGTGGGCCTCTACCGTGAGCACGGCCTTGCCGTCGAGGTCGGATCCCCCCGGCCGCAGCCAGTTCTCCCCGCCGTCCTCGGAAATGAAGACCCCCGCCCCCGGCTCGTCGCATTCGAGGGAGCTGACGCCGACCTCGTCGCGGCACAGGTCCCTGGCCGAACCCGCGTACACGACTGCCGAGTCCGCCGGCGAAAAGGCGATGCTCAAAGGGACCTTCACGCCGGTCGGGAACGACGCGAGACGCCAGCTACGGCCCTCGTCGTCGGAGATCAGAGCGGTGCCGGTCTCCCCCACGGCGGCGATGACGTGACTCGGATCAGACGGGTCGATGGCCACCGCGTTGACCTCGGTCAGTTTGACCGGTGCGCCGGGGATGAACACCTCCGCGGGTGGGTACTGCGTCCCGACCCAGTGTTCACCACCGTCCTCGCTTCCGGGACAGGAAGTTACCGCCGAGGTAGTTGTTGACGGCCACCCGCATGAGATCGTCGGGATCGCACTGGACGTCGATGGGGAACCCGGCGACGAGTCCCGGAGAGCCCCAGGTTCCGTCTTTGCGGTTGAAGCGCTGCCAGTTGAGGCCAGCGTCGTCGCTGCGGTACATGGCTTGGTAACTGCCGGCGTACACGACGTCGGGATCCGAGGTGCAGAACTCGACCACGGAGAATGCCTCCGCCTCGAGCACCCGAGTCCAGGAGGCACCACCGTCGCTGGTCCGGAACACCCCTCCGGTGTGCTCCGGACCGCGGTTGGACCAGGCGTCGCTGGAAGCCGCGGCGAGAAGAACCTGAGGATCGGTCGGACTCATGTAGAGGCTGCTGACATAAAGATCGGTCAGGCCGTTGTCGTGGTCGATCACCTGCCACGACTGGCCGCCGTCGACCGATTTGAGGATGCCGACACCCCCTGCGATCTCCTGGTCGACGTCGGTGTTGGCAGCTTCGCGGTCGAAGATGCCGGTCGATACGTAGAGCACGTCGGGATCTCCCGGATTGATCCAGCAGTAACGCGCCAAGTTGTCACCTCTCCAAATCTCTATCCAATTCAGCCCACCGTCGTGCGTCCGGTAGACGATGCCCATCGTCATGTCGAACAACAGTCCGAGGCGAGGGTTGCCGTCCGGAGTCCAGGCCGGGCTGCCGATCTCGCCCATGGCGTAGACCGTGTCGGATTCGATGGGATCGACGGTGAAGCCGCGGAAGCTGAGATAGGGAACCAGAGCCGGATCGATCCCTTGACTCCTCTCGGTCCAGCTGGCACCGCCGTCGACCGACTTGAAGATCTGGCCCGTGTTCTGAGTCCCGGCCCAGACGATGTTCGGGTCGTGCGGATCCACGGTGACGGAGAAGACCGGGATGCTGTCGCCCGCCGGACCCCATGGGACAGACATTCCCGCGTTGCTCGGACTCCAGTTGATTCCCCGGTTCGTGCTGCGGTGCACGCCGCTCCAGGCGTCGGTCACGTACCACGTGCTCGGATCACCGAAGTTGTATCGAACGTCGTATCCCAACCCCCCGATCGGTCCCCTGGTCAGGACCCAGGGGAGGAGGTTGAGAGCCGGCTGGCCCGCGGCGGGCGGCGAAGCGACTGCGAGCGCCGCCAAGATCGCGGCCACCGGAGCCACGAGGCGGAACCTATGTCTGGTAGGGGAATTGTCTGTGCGAAGCATGGCTTCATCCTCCGTGAGGCTCGAGTGTCAGACCCTGACGGGCCATGACGATGTCCGGGGTGTTCCAACCCTTCTGCTCTGCCAGCTCGATGAACGTCCGACGAAACAAGAGCGTCACCTCGACGTGGCACGGTCCGCTGCCCGCGGCGAACCTGTACTCGCTCTTATCCGTCGCAAAGGCGGCGATCCGGTTGTCGTGGACGATGCGCGTGGGGTTCCAGTAGGCCGCCGTGGGAGTAACCCTCGTCCACACGTCTTGCAGAATCTTGGCAAAGCCCTTGCCCGGCTGGCCGCCGTAGTGAGCCGGCCGAGCGCGGCGGGTACCGGCCCAGCCGGGAATTCTCGGTCCAGCGATCAGGCTCAGCGGGACTCGACGATCGTCGGTCGCCCGGACCAGCAGGATCAGCTGGCGCAAGGGACTGTCCGTCGGAACGTGGTGACCGGTCTTGTCATTGGTGATCGCCACCTTGACGGTCACGTCGTCACCCTTTCGAACGGCGTCCACCCGCAGGGTCACGGCCTCGCGCAGCAGCGCCTCGGCGTCGGCACCGGGGAAAGCATGCGTCGGGATGGTCGCCGGATCGCGATCGATCCCTCCGCGCCCTGGCGCGAAATTGTGCGTCTTTCCATCGGGCCGCATGTGGCAGTCCTGGCAGGTCTGACCGCGGGCCGCGTAGGGACTCGCCAGCCACTCGGCGAACGACTCGTAGATCGGAACGCCCCAGAAACTGGCGTCGTGACACGGCGCGCAGATCTCGCTCTGTCTCATCAGCGGAAGGTAGACGTCGGGACCGACGTCGACGTCGTCGTACGGACCGAAGAAGAGCGGTCGGTCGGGAGCGGGCCGGATCAGCTTCAAGGACAACACCCCGGGCCTGTTGGGCGGGGGCCGTCCGGTGGTCGGATCCAGGACGACGGCCGCGATCTTGTGGCAGAAATCGCAATGGCTGCCCCGCGCGTCCACGCCCCGCACGGTGTTGGGATCGATGCCGTAGGGATCTTGCAGCGCGGCGCTGGGAACGTGGCACGTGGCGCAGTTGCCGGCAGTCTCGGGGAAATCGAGTTTGTATCCGGGCCCGTAGTAGGGAGCACCTTTGGGGGGCTTCAAAGGAATGGAGCCGTAGTCGCGACTGTGCCATCGGCGCGTCGGCGGGCCGCGGTTGCCCGACAAGTCGGTCCCGTTGTACATGGTGAGGAAGATCGGATTTCGGGCGCCGAGGGCGTGCGCACCCGAATCCCATTGCTCGTGAACCGCGCCGTGGCAGTCGCGGCATCCCAGGACGAGCCGCTTGGCCAATGGGAAGAAAGCTTCCGACAGCGATGCTCGCGCCGCCTCGTCCAGTGCGGCTCGGAGCTTTCCTTCGTCGGGCGGCGAGCGCACGACTTCGGGAAGGATCCATTCGTAGTCGGGATGGTCGGATACGGAGTACGGCTGCAGGGTCAGACGAAGGTCCACCTCTCCGGGTCGCGCCTCCGTTCCGGTCACGTAGTAGCCCTCCTTCCAGGCCGTTACGCGAAGAACGGATCGCGAGCCAACGCCCTCGAGGCGGAAGCGACCGTCCGCCCCGGTCGTCTGTTCGTTGAACGTGGCTTGAACGCGGACAGTGGCTCCCCCTATCGAGCGCCCACCTGGCTCGACGACGACTCCTTCGACGAAATCATTCGCGGAGAGTGCGGGCACGACGACCGAGATCGAGAGTGCAACCGCCATCCCCACTGCAGCGCTAGGCATGGGAGCCACCTCACTTAGGTGTCAGGGGGTCTTTCCCGGGAAAGCCTTCTGTCGGAGCGTCTCCTAGACATTCATAATCGAATGCTAGCCGCCAGACCCAAAGAGGGGGCAACGCCGCCCACCCGAAATAGTGGGCGGGGGTGCCGTCACCTGCATCTCAGCGGCCTGCCGCCGCGGCCGACCCGCGCGCGACGAAGGTAGCGCTCCCGGAACCGAACATCACCCTGCACTCGACCACGTTCTGTCCCGATCGTGGGCCCAGAGTCAGCACGAGGGACCCGATGCCTTGGGCGTCGGTCTTGGTCTCGTGAAAGAGCTTTCTGGGTCCCTTGGGGGCGGCCGGGAAGTCTCCATCACCCTCGACGACGTCCCACAAGACCACGGCCCCGGAGACGGGCTTACCCTGCTCATCGACCACTCGGACCACGAACGGAGCGGCCAGCGGCTGCCCGACCGTCCCGGACTGGTTGTCGCCCGAGACCATCGAGAGCTGCGTCCGACCCGGGACCCACGGATCGATCCTTATCTCGGTGGGTCCTTCGCAGGCGACGGTCGCGAAAGCCGCCGCCAGCAGGGCGATCGGCCAGAGGCCGAGCTTGAATGCGTGTCTTCGTGGTGGTTGCAGCATTTCATCCTCCTTCGTGGCGGATCCGCCACCGGTTTGTCCTTGTACTCGTGATAGCGAGATCGGCGTTCGACGTCCGCACCTGGGTCTTTGTTCAGATCGCCCGCGGCAACCTCGACGCCGCCGACCTGCTCTGCAACAAGACCCAGACCGCGGACGGCAACAGCCGCAAGGTGATCTGGATCCGTCGCCTCGACACGGTCTCGATGGAGAACGCGCTTCAGGGGATCCTGGGTGCCGCCCCGTTTCCCTCGGCGGCATGTGGCCGGAAAAGGGGGGCAGCCCGGTGCTGCCCTAGACTGCCACCCGCCGTGGCTGCAGCCGGGCTGCGGGAGACTCCCGGCGGTGATGACAACGGCGACGGCCCTGTCGGTACCACCCCGGCGAGTGGCGGTCGAACCCCCACTTTTGACCTGGGAGTTCTTACTCGGTCAGGGTTACGAACGGTCTTCGAGCTCATTGTTCCACCGTCCGTAGCGGCACGGCTCTTGGGCTCCAGCCCAATCAGGCAGGAGGGTCTTTGCGGTCGTCGGCACCGTCCGGCATCCCTTTTGCGAGAGAACCCGGGGTGAGCAGCATAAGGAGACGGTGAGAGGAGACGGCAATGTACATTCCGAGGCACCTATCGAGATCCCGCAACCCCGGTGTAACCCTCGTCGGAAAGCGGGCACTGCCCCGCGCGTTCGCCGCCGTCCTCCTCGGTCTGACCGCGCTGTTCGCAGCGGCGCCGACACTGGCTCAAATGAGGGCCGGCTCCTACACCGGCAACGGCAGCAGTCAGGCGATCGACGGCCTGGGCTTTCGACCGGACGTCGTGTTCGTCAAGGCCGAAGCCAACGATTGGGGCGTGATCCGTACGGCGACCATGCCGTTCGCTCGCAGCCAGGACTTTACGGGGACCGGCTTCGAGACCGGTCTCGTGACCTCGTTCGACGTCGACGGCTTCTCGGTAGGCGGAGACGAACGCGTCAACGGCAGCGCCGTCGTCTACCACTGGGTCGCCTTCGCCGGCTTCAGCGGCGAGCTCGCCGTCGGCAGCTACATGGGCAACGGCAGCGCCGGGCGAGTGATCGACATCTCCGATACGTCGTTTTCGACCGACTTTCAACCGGACTTCCTCATCGTCATCACCGTCGACCAGGATCCCTGCTTTCGCCCTTCGAGCCTCGCCGGCGACGGCTGCCTCGAGTTCAGCGGCGGAGGGGTCCTCACCAACACCGTCACCGCCCTGCAGGCCAACGGCTTCGAGGTCGGCGGCGACGTGCACGTCAACGCCAACCTCTGGCAGTACCACTACGTAGCCTGGAAAGGGATCTCCGGCAGCACCGCAGTCGGTTCCTATCCCGGCAACGCCACCGATGACCGCAAGATCATCGACCCGGCACTCGATTTCGAACCCGAGTGGGTCATCGTCAAGCAGGAGTTCACGCAGCCGGCGGTCCAGCACTCCTATTCGATGGGCTGGACGATCGACACCACGATGACCTTCGAAGGCGCCGCCTTCGGCGCATTCGCCAACGGCATTCAGAGCCTCAAGCCGGTCGGCTGCTCGAATTGCTTCGAAGTCGGAGACCACTCGGCGGTGAACGACAGCGGTCCCTACCATTTTGCGGCCTTCCGCAATCGCGCGCCAACCTTGGCGGTCGTCGAGCGTCTGGAGGCTCATCCCACCGCGCGAGGGGTCGAGGTGGAGTGGCAGACGGCGTCCGAGGTAGGCACCGCGGGCTTCTATCTCTACCGCTGGGATTCCGGCGCCGACGGCTACGCTCAGGTCAATTCACGGCTGCTGCCGGCGACCCTCGCGGCGCCGCAAGGCGCCGTCTACAGGCTGCTCGACGAGGGCGCTCTCGCGGCCTCGGGCTACCGGTACGCGCTGGTCGAGGTCGAAGTCGGCGGCGGGGAGCGGGTGCACGGTCCGTTTCGCGTCGACGTCGGCTCCCCACGAACCGCGACCGAAGACGACGCGGTCGAGCCCGTGGTGGCCCCGGCGCGAGTGCGGCAGCGACTCGCTGCCCGTAGAGCCATCGAAGCGGTCGAGTTGCATTCGAGAGACAGCGACGGACGCGACCGATCGACGGGTCACTCCGAGCTCGAGATCGGAGTGCGCGAGGGCGGCCTCTTCGAGCTGAATGCGGTGCGGCTGGCGGCGAGCTTCGAGGAGTCGCCGGCGATCGTGCGGCAGTGGATCGCCCGAGGCCAACTGGCGCTCAAGAACCGCGGCCGACAGATCTCTTGGCAGGCGGCACCAGACGGATCGGCGCTCTACTTTTACGGCGAGTCGCCTGATGACCAGTACGCGCCCGACAACGTTTACTGGCTGCGCCAGGGTCCCGGTGCACGGATGGGCGGGTGGAGCATGCCGCCGAATTGGGGCGATGGTGAGCTCGCGGCTCATCGCGAGCGACTCCACTTCGAACAGGACCTGCTGCCGGCGACCGCCGTCGTCCGTGATCCGGAATCCGACTACTGGTTCTGGGAGGGAGTGCGCGCCGGCGATGACACGCAAGGCCGCAAGGAGTTCGCCCTCACCACACCCGGCCTCAGCCCGACGGGAGACGAGGGTGAGCTGCAGATCGAGCTCTTCGGCGTCAGCGAGACGCCTGCCGCCGAGGACCATCACGCCGTGGTCCGGCTCAACGACATCGAGATCGGCGAGACGAGCTGGGACGGGGTCGGCCGTCACGCGGCGACGTTCTCGTTCCCTGTCTCGCGGCTGCAGGAGGGGGAGAACCGCGTCGAGGTCGAGGGAATCCTCGACGGCGGCGTTCCCTACAGCCTGTTCTTCGTCGACTCCTTCGACCTTTCCTACCCCCGGCGCTACCAGGCGGAAGGTGACCGCCTGACGTTCAGGCCCGACCGCGCGGGCTCGGTGATCATCACCGGTTTCAGCAGCCCCGACGTGCGGGTCTATGACATCACCAGGCCGGAGCGGCCCCGCGTCGTCTCCGTCCAGCCCGCGGCGCCGCGCTGGACACGGGGCGAGCCGGCGGGCGGCTCCGGCGACTACAGCGTTCGCCTGGCGGCGGTGAGCCCCGAGAGCGACTACCTGGCGATCGGCGTCCAGGGGATCGCTTCACCGACGATCCGCCACCGGTGGATCGACCCGCGTTCCGACCTGCGCTCCCGCGACAACCGAGCCGAGTACATCGCCATTGCGCCGGCCGGCCTGCGGGCTGCGGTGGAGACGCTGGTGAGCCATCACCGGCGCCATGGGCTCGACGCTCGCGTCGTCGAGCTCGAGGAGGTCTACCGGCAGTTCAATCACGGTCTGGCGGCGCCGACCGCGATCCGCGACTTCTTGTCCCACGCCTACCACCAGTGGTCGGGAGCGCCGCGCTACGCCGTGCTCGTCGGCGCCGGAACCTTCGACTACCTCGATCGGTTGGGCCACGGCGGAAACCTCGTGCCGCCCCTGATGGTGGCGACGCCCTGGGGTCTGTTCGCCTCCGACAACCGGCTCGCTGACGTGGTGGGCGACGATGGAGTGCCCGATCTGGCGATCGGCCGCATCCCGGTACTCAGCGGCGAGGAGCTCACGAGCTACGTGAGCAAGCTCGAGCTGTGGGAATCGTCCGGCGCTGGGCGCCGGGCGCTCCTGCTGGCCGACGACGCCGATGGCGCCGGCGACTTCCCGGCCGCCAGCGATGCCCTCGTCGAGCTCCTGCCGGCAGCTTGGCCGGTGGAGAGGATCTATCTCTCCGAGTACCCCGTATCGCAAGCTCGCGAGCTGCTCTTCGACCAGCTGGGTAGCGGCGCTTCGCTGGTCAATTACGTCGGCCACGGCGGAGTGAGCCGCCTTGCCCACGAGGGCCTGCTGACGGCCGCCGATCTTCCCCGGCTCCGCGAGGCCGGCAGGTCGCCGATCTTCACCACCGTGACTTGCGTCGTCGGTCGCTTCGAGATTCCCGGCTTCGAGTCCCTGGCCGAGGCGCTGGTCGTCGCCCCCGAAGGTGGGGCGATAGCGGTCTGGGCGCCGACCGGCTTGTCACTCACCGGGCCGGCGTCGGATCTCAACCAAGCCTTCGCCCGGGCGCTGGCGGTCGATGACGTCGTCACCCTCGGCGATGCCGTCCGCTCCGCCCTGGCCGATTACGCCGGCGACGGCAGCCTCCCCGCGATTCTCCAGACCTACGGCATCACCGGCGACCCCGCCGTCCCCGTCCTCGCTGGCGCCGACTGAGTTTGCACTATCGAGCCGGGTCTCGCTCTGGACCCAGAGGAGCGCGCCGGAGCGTTCGGAGCACGGAGTCCTCGAAATGGTGGCGGACGGCCTGCCGACCGAGGTGAGCGCGACAACCGGACTCCGGAGAGAGGTGAGGGGCCTTGGTGTCGCGATCGTGGTCGTCATGTCGCCGCCTCCATTCGAGGCCCGGCCAAGATAGAGCCGGCCGGATTACAAGACCGTGAAGGACGGCGCGGTAACATCGGGCCGAGTTCTCGATCCAGCAGATCACTGACCGGGCGCTCCAGCTCCAGTTCGCGGTCTCGCCCGGAGGGTGCAAGAGAGGACGTGCGAAGCGTGTCAACCTCGAACTCAGGGAGTCGACTCAAGGGAGCCCGGCTCACGCTCTGTCTCTGCTTCGCCCTCTCGGCGGCCCCCGCGCCGGGGCAGCTCCCGGCAAGCCCGAGCCTGGCGTCGTGCGACCGGGTCCTGCCGCCCGACCTGCAACGGATCTGCGAGCGTGGAGTGCTGCGCTTCGCTCGTTACGGCGGTGAGCGGCCACCGTTCTTCGGCCGCACGACCGGTGGGTGGGTGGGCTTCGACGTCGATCTGGCGCGCGACATGGCGGCCCGCATGGGAGTGCGCTACGAAGAGAGCACCAGCGCCCGGTCTTTCGACGAAGTCGTCGACCAGGTGGCGAGCGGTGGTGCCGACATCGCGCTCTCCAAGCTCAGCGCTACCCTCGAGCGCGCTCTCCGGGTTCGCTTCTCGCGGCCCTATCTGACGGTCTATCAGGCGTTGCTCGTCAACCGACTGGCGGCGCCGCGCGCGACCGATCCATTCCGCGATCTCAACGCGCCGAAGTACTCGATCGGCGCCCTCGCCGGCAGTGCTTACGTCGGTTACGTGCGGACCAATCTGCCGCGCGCCGAGGTCCGGCCCTACACCGACTTCGATCTCATGATGGCCGACGTGGTCAAGGGGAATCTCTACGCCGTCCTCATGGACAGCGCCCGTGCCGACACCTGGCGCCGCGCCAACGCCGAGCAGCTCATTCAGGTTCGCACGACGATCGACAAGACGCGCAAGGATCCGCTGGCGATCGCCGTCGCCTGGGAGCACACTCACCTGCTCGCCTGGATCGATCTCTACCTCGAGACGATACGGGCCGACGGCACCGCCGAACGCCTCTACGAGAAGTGGTTCATCAACCGCCGGCGCGACGCCAGCGGTCCGTCGGAGGAGAGCTCGCAATGAGCGCCGCTCCGACCAAGAGCAGCTGGGAGAGCCTGCGACGGCTGCTGCCGATCGTCGTCGCCATCGTCGCCGGCGCCACCATCGGCAACGTCAGCGAGACCACGGGCAACTTCTTGGCTCCCTTCGGCGCGCTCTACCTGTCGCTCCTGCTCATGTGCGTGATCCCGATCATCGGTGCCGCCGTCGTCTCGAGCCTCGGCCGCCTCGTGGCCAACCACAAGTTGGGCAAGAACCTCGTGGTCATCATCCTCGTCTTCTGGGTCGGCATGCTGCTCGCCGCGGCCATCGGCACCGGCGTGGGCTGGGTGACCGGGGTCGGCAGCGACCTGCGGGCGTCGCCGGTGCTCGGCAGGCTGCTGCTCGACATGGAGTCCATCTCCAAGACCGACGCCGGCACCACGGGCCGAAAGCTCGCCGGCGACGAGCGCTACGTCGAGCTCTTCGAAGGGCAGGCGATGCCATCGGCGTCGCCGGCGCCCACCGGCAGCGTCGGAGATCCCGCCGCCGAGAAGCCGCGCCTCGTGACCTACCTGGGCAATCTCATCCCCAGCAACCTGGTCGCCGCCTACCTCGACGACAACTACCTCGCCGTGCTCTTCTTCTCGATTCTGCTCGGCGTCGCCGTCGGCTTCGTCCCGGCCGAGACTCGCGATCTTGCCCTGGGCGTCGTCGAGGCGCTCTTCGACTCGCTGCTGCGGATCATCTCGTGGATCATTTTTCTGCTGCCGGTGGGGCTGTTGTGCATCGTCGCCGGCCAGGTAGCGGGCGGTGGGCTCGCCTTCGTCAACGTCTTCCGCAAGGTCATCCTGGTCGGCCTCCTGACCACGACGACGACCATGGCGCTGTTCACTCTCACCATCTCTCGAGTGCGCAGGATTAGCCCGCTCGCCGTGCTCCGGGAGCTGCGCGAGCCACTGATGGTCGCTTTCGCGACCTCGAGCAGCTTCGCCTCGATTCCGGCAGCCATGGTGGCGCTCAAGGAAGGCCTCGGCCTCAAGCGCGAGAACGTCAATCTCTTCCTGCCGCTCGGCATGACCATGAATCCGATCGGTAGCGCTCTCTTCTTCAGCCTGTCGGCGATCTTCGTCGTCCAGCTGCACGCAGCGCCGGAGTCCGCCTTGGGCGCCACCAACTACCTGCTCCTCGTCTTCGGCTCGGTCCTCGCCAGCCTCGCCGCCATGGGTCTACCGGGGGTGAGCGCTCTGTGGATGCTCGGGCTAATTCTCGACCCGGTCGGCGTGCCGCCCGAGGTCGGCATCGTCGCCCTGCTCGCGGTCGCGCCCATCCTCGACCCGCTCTTCACCATGGTCAACGTGTACGGCAACTGCACCGCGACCACCATCCTCGATCGCTATTTGGGGTAGGCCGCTCGGAGCTCGCCCGTCTTCCGAGGGCGATCAGGGCGCAGGGAGCCCGCTGGAGAAGCGGTGCGATGAACCGCCTATTGCGGGAGCTGATTCACGCTGGCGAGGAAGTCGAGCACCGCTTTCGTCGCTTCGAGCCAGGCCGTAGGCTCGCTGTGCGGGCAGTGCCCGGCCCCCTCGATCAGGTGCACGTCGGCCGCTGGCAGCGCCGCCCGCACCGTCTCGATCTCCCCTGGCTCGGTGCGCGGATCATCCGTCCCATGGAGGATCAGGACCGGCGGCGAGAGCTCGCCGAGCCGACCGTCGAAGAGATCCGGATGCGAGTGCGGCGCCGTCTGGATGAGGCGCCACGCGGCGCCTTCCAGACGAAGCAGCTGCTCCCAGTAATCCTCGCCATGCTCCCTCGCCAGCGTTCGACTCAGCCCCAGACCGAGCGCTCGGGGATCGGTGGCCATGGTCTCGAAGAACTCCCGGGACCGCGGCTTGGCCCGATCGAAGTGGAGCGCTTCGAGCACGATCGCCGCGCAGCGCGCCGGCGCCTCGAGCCCCATCCACGCCGCAATGCAGGCGCCGTCGCTATGCCCCCAGAGCACCGCGCTCTCGACCCCGAGTGCATCCATGAGAGCGAACGTCTCGTCGGCCTCCCGGCGGTGGAAGTCGAGCGCAAAGGCCTCGAGCCGACGCCCCGAGCGGCCGTAGCCGAAGCGATCGGGGATCAGCACCTTGAAATCCGAGCCGAGCGCCTCGACTTGACGATCGAACGGATACACCGAGTAGCCCCAGCCGCCGTGGAGGTGAATGAGAGGGACATCCCCGTCACCGAGGATGCGGCAGTAGAGCTCGATCTTGCGACCGCTCGAGTCCAGCTCGACCCACATCCGATCGAGTCTAGCCCGCGGTGGGGCACTCGCGGCGCCACCCGCGGATGCTTCGCCACGGGGCCGCTAGGAGGTCTGTTGCCCAGCCTGGAGCGCTTGCCGGACCTTCTCCAAGTAGGTCCTAGCCTCGGCGAGAAAAGGATCGAGATCGAGGGCGCGCTCGAGCGATGCCTGAGCGTCGGAGAATCTTGCCAGGGAAAACTCGCTCTTGGCGCGCAGCAGAAGGGTCGTCGCGCTGTCGCCGCTTCTCGCGACCAACTCTTCGGCGAGAACGATGACCGCCTCGTGATTGCCGGCGTCGTGGTGGGCGGCGATCAGCTCCGCGGCCTGCCGGTCGTTGAGCGGCAGATCTTCCGGCGAGTCGCCACCCAGTAGCGCGAGGGCGCTCTCGACATCGCCCTGTTGGCGATAGGCCGACGCGAGGAGGACCTTGGCGGTGACGCTCGGACTGCGCTCGTGGTAGGAGGTCGCCTCCTCGGTCGCCTGGTCGTGCCGGCCGAGCTGCCAGAGCAGATCGAGATATAGCTCGAAATCGTGATCGCTCGTCCAGCCGGTGGCGAACAGATCGCGGTAGGCGATGGCGCTCTCTCCGAGGCGATTCAGCCTGGCCAGAAAGTAGGGTTGGTAGGAGCGCGCGGCGGGAGATTCGAGAAGCGCCGCCCCGTTGGCCTCGAAGAACTCCATTCCGCCCGCATAGTCCCCGAGCTGGTCTAGCGCCGACAGCAGCTCTAGGCCGGTCTCCTCGGCCTTGGGCTCGAGGGCGAAGCTCTCGCGGAGCAGCGCGATCGACTCGTCGTGGCTGCCCCTCGAGAAGAGTTCTGCCGCCAGCTGCGTATACAGCCGCGCGTGGGCTGATCTCTCGCGCTCCTCCGCCTCGGCCCAGCCGCGTCTCGGTTCGTGATCGGGGAACAGAACGACCTCGTCCAACAGCTCTTCGAGCTGGTACGACTCCGACTGGAGGTCACCGTCCCGCCAGGCCGCAAAGAGATAAGCGAAGTTGGCTGAGCGCCGGAAGCGAACGGAGTTGTCATAGGTCGAGCCGTCCACCGTGTCGGTGAACTCGAGATCGAGGCCAGAGACTCCTTCCTCGGAGACCGTCCGCCGGTGGTCCACGGCCACCGTATCGAGATCGACGTTCACTTCCAGCAACAGAGCTTTGACAAGATCGTGATCGGCAATCGGCACGTGAGGCAGGGCCAGCGGAACAACGGCGAAGGCAGCTCCCTCGGGCGTCAGCCCGCCGAAGTCGGCCGACGGAATCTCGTCGTGCAAGGTCGGCCACTCGAGCCACCGTTCGGGTGGGGTGAGCTCGTAGCCGTAGGGCGATTCTCTCGCCGCCAGGCGATCGGGAGTAGCGATTCGTTCGAGGTCGATGAGCTCGAAACCATGGAAGGCTTCGCGCGCCAACGTGGAGAACGGCTCGCGATCGGGGGTCGAAGGGCTCCACGCGACGAGCTGGTAGCTGAAGCCGTTGTGGACGGTCACGAAGTAGAGGTGATCGAACTCCTGGGCGTCGATGACGGTATCGACCTCGAGCTGCATGCCCCCGAGATCGCCGACCGAGGCGGCCGATCGGTCGATACGCTCCAGCGACTCCGACGCGGCCGCTACGTTGGCGGCGACGATGTCGGTAAGGGTGTCGAGGCCGACATCGAGCTCTTCGGCGATGATCATGAAGAAGACGGTCGGTCGGGTTCGCAGGAAGCCCACGGCGGCGTCCGGCGAGATCTCTTCGACGGATGTGAGGCGCTGCCACCCATCGGGAACCGTAATGCTGAAGTTCAACTCTTCGATCGCCACCTGCTCGGCCCTGCTCGTCGCTATCCGTTCGATCGGACTCGGTTCGGTGTCCGGGAAAAACGCGGCAGCCGAGACGAAGACGTTGCTGGAAATGACCGGCAGCCAGAGGCAGGCAAGCGCGATCCCCCACCAGCCTTGCTTCGAGCCTTGTGTCCAACTCGTCCGGTCGCGCCGGATCTCGCGAACACCCCAAATGCACATGACGAGAGCCACGAGGTTGACGACCCCTCCGAGATTGGCGAGGCCCAATCTGAGCAGCCTGGCGTCGGCGCCCACTCGGCCGTCGGTGGCGAAGCCGACGAGAACGGTCGTCTCTAGCCCGAGAATGAAGAGGCCGAGTCCAACCGTGGCCTTCGAGTTGGTCCCGTCGCGCCTGGCGATCGAGAAGCACTTGAGGGCCAGAAGAACCAGCAGCGCGGCGAAGAGAAACGGGAGGGCAGCTCCGAGCATCGATCCGATCATGACCAATCACGAAGCAGGGTGCCAGGCCTGCAAGATGCAAGTTGGCTCGAATCTGCGGCTGAGCTTCAGGCCACGTGCACGCCAAGCGCGAACGCGCCGGCGAGCAGGGCCAGCCAGCTCACGAACAGCAACAGCACTCCGCCGGGCTCGATGACGATGGGTCGGTTCACGGGTTACCTCCTCACCCGAGTAAGCGACATCGGCCACGAATCGCTGCAGCCGACGCTCGCAAACCGGGTGCGCCGGCCGCGGGGAATCCCGAGGTCTCAGAGGACTGTTGGAGGAGGGCTTACGGCACGGTGTTGGACCAGGCCGAGGTGTCGCCGGACTCGAAGCCGTCGGTGAAGATGGTGAAGCCGGGGAGGCGCCACACCTCGCCGCCGGTGGGGTTATTTCCTGTCCCCGCATAGAGATTGGTGTGGTAGACGGCCAGCGTGGAAACGTCTTCGTTGATGCCGTCGCCGAAGCCGTCCAGGTTGGCCTGAATCCACCGTGCGCCGTCGTACCGCCAAATCTCTCCACCGCTATCGGCATTGAAGGTTCCCGCATAGAGGTGGCCGTCGTGTGTGATCAACCAGAACGCGTCGTAATTACTGCCATCGCCGAAACCATCGGCGTTGACCTGGGTCCAGGTTGCGCCGTCGAATACCCACACTTCGGCTCCCGTCACCTCGTTGGTCGTTCCAGCGTAGAGAGAGCCGCCAAAGACCTCGAGGGACCCGATCTCCTCATTGTTGGCGTCACCGAAACCACTACTGCCGATCTGGCTCCAGGTGCTCCCGTCGTATCGCCACACCTCGGCTCCCGTTGCCGAGTTATGTGTCGGAGCATAGAGCTGGCCGTCGTACACGGCGAGGTCGAACGCATCGCGATTGTCGACATTGCCGAAGCCGTCCGTGTTGACCTGGCTCCAGATTGCGCCGTCAAGGCGCCAGATCTCAGCGCCGGTGATCTCGTTGCCGGTGCTCACGTAGAGGAAGCCGGCATACACGTCCATCCCGTAGGCGAAGTAGTTGTTGGCATCACCGAATCCATCACTGTTGACCTGGGTCCAGTTCATGCCGTCATAGCTCCACAGTTCGGCCCCCGTGACTTCGTTGTAGGTGCCAGCGAAGAGAAGACCGTCGTAGACGGCTCGAGGAAAGGCGCCGAGGTTGTCCGCATCGCCTAGGCCGTCGCTGCCGGCCTGCGTCCAGGTCGCGCCATCGTAGCTCCAGACCTCGGCCCCGGTGAACTCGTTCCAGGTACCCGCGAAGAGGCGCCCGTCGTAGGAGCTATCAGGGGAAACGGTTTCGTTCTGTGCGTTGCCGAATCCGCCGCTGCCGACCTGAGTCCATTCGAACCCCAGGAGACACCACACTTCGCCGCCGGTCGCGTTGTTCCGAGTTCCCATGAGAGGGCGGTCGCCGAAGGTGGCTGAAGTCCAGATCTGTATGTTGTTGACATCGCCGAAGCCGTCGATGTTGGCTTGGGTCCAAGACGAGCCGTCGAAGCGCCAGACCCCTACCGCGGTCACCGCGTTGTTCGCTCCCACATAGAGATAGCCGCCCCAGGCGTTCAACCCCTCGGCATCGGTGTTGTTGCTGTCGCCGAAGCCGTCGCTGTTGACCTGAGTCCAGTTCGAGCCGTCGAACGCCCAGACCTCCGCGCCGGTCACTGTGTTGCCCGTCGACGCGTAGAGGGAACCGCCATAGACGGCGAGCGACCACGCCTTGGTGTTGTTCACATCGCCAAAGCCGGAGGTGTTGACTTGGGCCCAGTTGGCGCCGTCGTAGCTCCACACCTCGGCGCCGGTGACATCATTGCGGACCGCCGCATAGAGCGAGTCGCCGAAGACGACGAGCGCGGTCACCTCGCGGTTGTTGACGTCGCCGAAGCCGTCGGCGTTGGCTTGATCCCAGTTCACGCCGTCGTAGCTCCACACCTCGACCCCGGTAACGCCGTTGCTGACACCGGCAAAGAGCTCGCCGTCGTAGACCGCTTCGGGCATGGCGGTGGTGTTGTTCGCATCACCGAAGCCGTCGCTGTTGACCTGAGTCCAATCCGCCCCGTCGAAGCTCCACACCTCGGCCCCGGTGGTGCCATTGGTCGTGCCCACTAACAGCAGACCGTCATAGACGGTGCCGGGCCAGGTCACGATGTTCCCCGTGTCCCCGAAGCCACCGCTGGCGACTTGGGTCCAGGTCTGGCCGTCAAAGCTCCACACCTGCGCTCCGGCAGCCCCATTGAAGGTCCCCGCATAGAGCAGATCGCCATAGACGGCGCCCAGGACGGCGGTCCTGTTGTTCCCATCCCCGAAGCCACCGCCGCTCAACTGCAGCCAGTCTTCGGGATCGGCCGCAGGCCGGTGGGCGAGCTCCACCGGGCTCGCGGGCAGCGCCACGGCGAGGGTGAATCCAACTACAGCAAGGATGGAACGAACTCTCGGTTTGAGTCTCATGGCACAGATCCTCCTCCTTGTCGGTTGCGGAAGGTGGGTACCTTCGGCAGCCCGGCTGTCGTGGGATCTGCGGGGCGGCGTCCGCCGCCGCAAGAAGCGAGGACCCGTGGCTTTGCGGCACCGGCTTTTGCCGGTTGTGCCTTTATCGAAGCGTCCTCTAAGTGGACAGCCTCGGAACGATTCGACCAGACCCGACAGGGTGGGCCGAACCACCACCCCTTTGGATGGGTTGAACGGGTGCCTAGTCGCCGCTCGCCAGCGACTCGCGCTTGTCGATCGCCGCTTGGGCCGCGGTGCCGACGGCGCAGGCGGAGCACGGCGGCTGGTTGCGGTCTCGCCGGGGCACGAGCTGGCGGACGAGCGCCCAGAGTCCCCACGCCGCAGCGACGGTGACGAGCCAGAACTGCCAGTCGCGCCAAGGCATCAAGCGACTCCCACGAGGTGCAGCCCCTGATAGGTGGCGAAGGCGAAGATCCACGCGAGACCGCTCATCCACAAGAACTGGAGCACCGCCCAACGCCAGGCGCCGGTCTCGCGGCGAGTGACGACCAAGGTCGGCAGGCACTGCATGGCGAGGACGAAGAAGACCAACAAGCTGGCCGCGGTCGCCGTCGTGAACAGCGCCGTTCCGTCGTCGCGCCGCGCGTCACGAACCCGCGAGAAGACGCCCTCGTCCGCCGGGTCGTCGACCTCCTCGCCGGTGATCAGAACGGCCAGGGTCGACACGAAGACCTCGCGCGCGAGAAAGCTGGTGAGCACCCCGACCGTCAACTGCCAGTCGTAACCCAGAGGCGCGTAGATCGGCTGGATGAGCCGGCCCAGACGGCCGGCGAAGCTCGCCGCCTGCCGATGCGGCGCCTCGAGGCTCGCCGCCTCGGCGGTCAGCTCGAGCGCCCGGTCGGGATCGCTGGCTTCGATCGCCACCGCTTCGGCGCGCAGCGCCTCCGCTTCCGGAGGCGCCTCGACCTTGGGATAAGCCGACAGCCACCACATCACGATGCAGATGGCGAGAATGACGGTGCCCGCCTTCTGCAGGAATGTCTTGCCCTGCTGGTAGGCGGTGAGCACGGCGGTCCGCAACGCCGGCAGCTTGTACGACGGCAGCTCCAGAACCATCGGTCGCGAGTGACCCTTGAGCAGCGTGCGGCGGGCCACGAGAGCACTCGTCATCGCCGCCAGCGCCCCCAGCAGGTAACAGCCGGTAAACGCCAGACCCGCCATCAGCGGCCGGTCGCGGAAGAGCAGACTGGTGAGCAAGATGTAGACCGGCAGACGGGCCGAACAGCTCATGAAGGGTGCGACCAGGATCGTGGCCAGGCGGTCGCGGCGATCGGGAATCAGGCTGGTAGAGAGGATTCCCGGTATCGCGCAGGCGTGGCTCGACAGCAGGGGGACGAAGGCGTGACCCGGCAGCCCGAAGCGGCACAGGAGCCGGTCGGTGACGAACGCCGCGCGCGCCAGATAGCCGGTGTCTTCGAGCAGGCTGATGAGGAAGAACAGCAGGCAGATCTGCGGCAGGAAGACCACGGTCCCGGCGATGCCGGCGATGATCCCGTTGGAGAGCAGGTCGCGCACCGCGCCGGCCGGCAGGGTCGCTCGCACCCAATCGCCCATCACGTCGAAAGTCAGGTCGATCAGATCCATCGGAATCGTCGCGAGGGCGAAGACCGTCCAGAACAGTCCCGCCATCACCACCGCGAAGAGCAGGACACCGAGGACCGAGTGGGTGAATGCCTGGTCGAGCCGCTCGGTGAGCGTGTCGCCGCCGCTGCCGACGGCACCCTCGCCGCCGACACTCTCCTCCACGACGCGGTCGGCCCAATCGAGCAGCGCGTCGCCGTCGGCGAGGTCCGGCACCGGCAGCTCGGGGGTAACCGGCGGCGTACCCAACGCCGAGGCGAGGGTGAGCCGCAGCTCCTCCACTCCCCGGCCGCTGCGGGCGACCACCGGCACTACCGGACAGCCGAGGAGCTGCCCGATGCGGACGGGGTCGAGCGTCAGTCCGCGCCGTTGCGCGAGGTCGACCATGTTGAGGGCGACGATGGTCGGCACCCCGATGCCGAGCAGTTCGCCGACCAAGCACAGGCTGCGGGAGAGGTTGGTGGCATCGGCGACCACGATCGCGGCATCCGGCTGACGGTAGACCCCCTCGCCTTCGAGGACGGCGCGGCAGATCCGCGCCTCCGGCAGCTCGAGGAAGAGGCGGTAGGTTCCGGGCAGGTCGACGATCTCGGCCGCCTCGCCAGACTCGTCGGCCAGCTGGAAGCGGCCAACTCGCGCGTCGGTCGTGGTCCCGGGAAAATTGGCGGTCTTCGCACGCAGACCGCAAAGCCGGTTGAAGAGCGTCGTCTTGCCGGTGTTCGGCGCGCCGAGGAGGGCGACCCGAATGCGACGCGCGCTCGAGGCGGCGACGACCGCCTTCTCCTCCTCTGCCCGCCAAGGGGCAGCCGTGCTCATCCTCCGACCGGGAGCTCCGACGAGGAGTCGTCGACGGGCTCGACCATGAGACGCTCGGCGATCGCCTCGGAGAGGCCGACGCGCATGCCGCGCACCTCGACGATGCACAGCGACCCGGTCTTGCAGACGAAGAGGCGCCGGTCAGGGGTCAGCCCAAGAGCGGTGAGTAGATCCCGATCGGAGTCGCGAAGATCACTCGCGCGCAGTCGCGCGGTGGTCCCTTCGGGCACTAAGGTGAGGGGAAGCCAAGCGTCCGGCCGAGGGGAGGGGAATCGCCTGCTAGCGGGCTGAGAGGAGATCATTGGCTTCCTTAATGAGACTTTATCTCAATAGTCTCCAGTCTAGGATAGCACGTGCGACGCAACCGCAAACCACCCTTTCCGGTAGTAGAGGGCTCGCCCGCTTGGCCAGCGGCCGAGTCAAGCACGTCGCTGCCTGGGCGGCGTTCATGGCGAATCCCGAGGCGAGCAAGTTCGCAGGCGGGGTCCAGAGTCGGGGCGGTTGACATCTACGGCCAATCGAGAGCGGACTGGGCTCGCCGCCCGGTCCTTCTGCGATACTCCGCGGATGCCGTGCCTCTCTCTTGGGCCGAGACCGAGCGCGGGATGACTTCCGCGTCGTCCTACTCGGCAGCCGGCCGGGCACTGTCGCGGCTCGTGCCCCCGTTGCGGTTGGAACCTTCGCCGACCGACGAGATGGCTCTGCTCAGCCTCGGCCGGGTCCGAGCGGAGAATCGCTTCCTGTTCCACGCTGCGCTCTGGGCGGGGCTGTTCGGCTACCTGCTGTTTATCAACCTGCTGACCGACCCGCTGCCGCTGTGGAGCCTACGCCCGCTATCGATCTGGGGCTCGATCGTCCTGTTCGACGGCTTTCTCGTCTTCGTGCCCGGCCGCCGGAAGTACGAGGCGAGGCACCGGCGCCTGCGGCAGGCCTTGCAGGAGGCCACCCGAGCGCGGGGTGACGAAGCGGTCGGCGAGCTGGACGTCCTTCGCGGCGAGCTGATCAGCTCGGTCGAGGAGGCGGAGGCGGCGCTGCGGCAGTCCGACCCCGAAACCGCCGCGGACGTCGCTCGCGGCCGCTCGCACGCGTTGACGGTGATCGCCTGGCTCGACGAGGCCGAGCGCCTGCTGGCCCGAGGCCGCGACGATCGCGAGCTCCGCCAGGAGGTCGTCGTCGCACTCTCGAGACCGACCGGGACGAGCGAGCGCGACGCCCTTCGGGCGTTGCTCGGCCAGCTCGATGTGCAGGACCTCAACCTGGCCGCTCTCGAAAGGGAAGTGACCCGCCGCAGATCCCTGCTCGAGTCGTTCTTCCTGGCGATCGAGAGCGCCAGCCTCGCGGAGGGGAGCGAGCACATACTGGCCGCCGTCGGCGACCCGATTCGCGAACGGGTGACGCTGCTGGCGGAGGTCGCCGCCGCCCGTGACAGCGAAGCGGCGCCGCTGGCCACCGGGATCCCGGCGGCGCGGATCCGCCGCGAAGTCGATCTCGCCCGCGACCTCCAGCAGTCGATCCTCCCACGTCGAGCCCCGCAACTTGCCGGACTCACCGTCGCTCATCGCTACCGCCCGTCGAGCGAGGTCGGCGGCGATTTCTACGACTTCTACGCTACCGGCGAGAACCGGCTGCTGGTGGCGGTGGGCGACGCCAGCGGTCACGGCCTCGACAGCTCGATGGTCAGCAGCATGGCCAAGAGCGCCCTCTACACCCAGGTCTCCGCGGGCCGACCCCTCGGCGAGGCGATGGCGGAGCTCAACCGGCTGATGTGCGACACCCTCGGCCGGCGTCGTTTGATGACCCTCCTGCTGATGGAGGTCGACTCGGCCCGCCAGACCGCCTCGTGGGTGAGCGCCGGCCAGGTCTGGCCGCTGCTGCGGCGCGCGGGAGAAGTCGAGGAGCTCGAGCAGGCCGGCTATCCCCTCGGGGTCCGACGGGAGACCCGGTACCAGGTCCGCGAAACGCGCTTCGAGCCGGGCGACCTGCTCCTGCTGCTGACCGACGGCTACCCGGAGGCGGCTGATCGGGACGATGAGCCGTACGGCTGGCAGCAGCTCGCCGAGCGCCTCGTCACGCTGGGCGACTCCGATCCGAAGAGCGTCATCCGGACGCTCGAGGAAGACCTCTCCCGGCACCTGGCGGGTTCGGCGCCCCAAGATGACGTCACCCTAGTGGCGATCCGCTTCGAACGATGAGCCGCGACCGTGACATCCGACCCTCGCTCCGCCGCCCGGTGGCGAGCCTGGAGGAGCTCGAAGCGGTCGGGCGTCGGGTTACAAGAGCTCGGGCCGCGAGCGAGCGCCGGGTGAGGTTCCTCGCGGTGACCGGCCTACTGCTCGCGGTCATCAACCTCGGCACGAGCGCTTCGGCGTCAGAGCTGCCGCCCGGCGAGCGCTGGTGGTCTCTCTTCCCGATCGCCTCTTTCGCCCTCCTGGGCGCCCTCGGGACGTTTCGCTCTCGGATCCTGTTGGGGAGGATCCTGGAGGCCGATCGGCGCCTCCTCTTCCACCGCGGCCTGCTCGGACGGGAGCCGGAGATCGCCGCCCTCGAGCGCAGCCTCGGCGAGCGGCTGGCCGAGCTCGGAGCCGCGGCATCGCCGGCGAGGGAGGCGTTGGAGGCGGCGAGCGCCGAGGCTGGACGGCTGCTGCAGGTCCTTCGGGGAGACGCCTCGGACGTTGAAGCGGCAGTAGGGCAGGCACCGCCGACGCGCGTGCTCGCCGCGGTCGACGCCTACCGGATCGCGCTGTCCAATCTCGACACCAACCGTTTGCTGCAGCCCGACTTCAACCACCCCCCGGAACTGGCGCAGGCGCTCGTCGCCGCTCGCGATCTGCTCATCCGCTCGCCGGAAGGCGGCGTCGAGCCGAGCTCCCGCCGACCTCGAAACGAGTATCCGGCTCTTCCGCGGTGAAGGTGCTCGAGGAGACGCTCGAGCTCGGCCCGACTTCGCCCCCGCCCAATTCTGGCTCGGTCTGAGCGTCGAGCGGCAGCAACGCTACGACGAAACGCGGGCCGCCTTCGAGCGCCAGTTCTGCTCGGCTCCCGCTGTACGATCGACGGCATGGCGTCAACGCTGCTGGGCCAGATGTGGAACTCGGTCGCCGACCGCGGGCGCGAGATCCTCGCGCGGCGGCGCGACGCTCGCGAGGTGCGGTCGATCGGCAATCTGTGCCGAGATCTCGTGTCCGAGAGGGGCGAAGCCTCCGGAGTCGCCTTGGCGCGGGACCTCATCGAGCATTATGAAGCGATGGACGAGGACCAGCGGCTGGCGTTCTTCAAGCTGCTCGAGACCGAGCTTTCGCCTGACTTCGAGCCCATCGCCCGCGCGGCCGCCACCTTCCTCGAGAGTCCCGGCCCCGCTGCCCTGCTCGATTTGAGCCGGACCGTCGAATCGCCGCGTCAGGAGCTGATTCGACGGGTCAATCTGGCCCCGCACGGCACCGCGGCAATCGTCGCGATGCGGAAGGAACTGTTGGGCCTCCTCCCGGACCATCCCGAGCTGGCGAGCGTCGACGTCGACTTCGAGCACGTGCTGCACTCCTGGTTCAATCGGGGCTTCCTCGAGCTGCGGCGGATCGACTGGAACACCCCGGCCGCGATCCTCGAGAAGCTGATCGAGCACGAGGCGGTCCACGCGATCCGAGGCTGGCCGGACATGCGCCGCCGCCTCGAAGAGGATCGACGCTGCTTCGCCTTCTTCCACCCCGCCCTGCCCGACGAGCCGCTGATCTTCGTCGAGGTCGCGCTGCTCGACGGCCTGGCCGACTCGATCGAGGCCCTCCTCTCCCTCGAGCACGCGGCGGGCGACGCGAGTCGAGCCAGCACCGCGATCTTCTACTCGATCAACAACTGCCAGGACGGGCTGCGCGGGATCTCCTTCGGGAGCTTCCTCATCAAGCAGGTGGTCTTCGATCTGCTCCGGGAGCAGCCCCGACTCAGAACCTTCGCCACGCTGTCGCCGATACCCGGATTCCGTGCTTGGCTCGACGACGGCACCGTGGAGGCCGACGAGAGTGGCCTCGACGCTGAGGAGCTCGAGCGGCTGCAGGCGCTCGAGATCCCCGGCTGGCATCGGGACGCCGAGCTGACCGGTTCTCTCGAGGAGCCGTTGCTTCGCCTGTGCGCGCACTATCTGCTCAAAGCCAAGAGGGATCGAGAGCCTCGCGATCCGGTAGCGCGTTTTCACCTCGGCAACGGAGCGCGGGTGGAACGGATCAACTGGTTGGCCGATGTCTCGGAGAAGGGGATCAGGCAGTCGGCGGGGATGATGGTGAACTACGCCTATCGGACGGCCCAGATCGAGAAGAACCACGAGGCGTACGTAGCCCACGGCAGGGTCGCCGCGTCGGCCGTCGCGACGGCCCTGTTGCGCAAGAAGAAGCCCTGACCGGCCGAGCCTTCGACCGCTACTCCTTCAGGTCGGTGAGAATCTCGACGTAGCGATCGATGGAATGGTCCTTGCGGCCGTCCGGCCCCGGATTCGAGCAGTCGTCGATGCGTCCCTCGACCTGTCCCTCCACTCGCGCCAGGAAGCTCTTCCAGGGTCTGCTACCGGTCTCGAGGTGGGGCTCGGTGCCGCGGAGGGCTTAGCTACTCTAGGACTTGACTAGTATTAAGTTAGTGGTACACTTAGTTTCGTGATGGGCCGAGCTACACAATACGTCTCGCCCCCAGGAGAGTGGCTGCCATGGAAGAGGAAGCGATCGTCAGGAAGTTCCAGAAGGAGCTCAACTCCGGTACCGCCTCCCTGGTGGTCCTGGGGCTGATGGCCCGCTCGGCCGAACCGCTGTACGGGTATCAGATCGCCAAGCTCCTGGAGGAGCTCGCGGACGGGCGGCTGCCGATGAAGCAAGGCGCCCTCTATCCGGTGCTCCGGTCGATGGAGGCCAACGGTCTCCTCGAGAGCGAAGTGGAGCCATCGACCTCCGCGCCTCCGCGCCGCTACTACACGGTGACCGCAGCCGGACACCTCATGCTCGAGCGCTGGATCGCCATCTGGGGCAGCACGCGCGAGTTCATCGACCGGGTATTGGCCGTGACCGAAACCGGCGGTCACCACGAGGAGAGCACAGATGTCTGAGAAGATTTCGACCGTCCAGGAGTACTTCGATCGCCTGGCCGCCGCCTTCGCCGGCACCGATCCGGCCGTGGCGCAAGACGCGACCTACGACGCGCAGGAGTTTCTGGCCGGGGAGCGGGAGGCGCTCGCGGCCGAGGGAGCCGATCCCGACAGCGAATCCGATCTGGTCGGACGGCTGCTGCGGCGCTTCGGTGAGCCGGCGGAGATCGTTGAGAGCTATCGCGCCACCGAGGCACAGGTGGCCGCGGCCCTGGCTCAGCCGCGGTCGCGGCCGGCCGCCAGCCTGGCCGGGCGGATTCTGGGGGTCTTCGCCGAGCCGCGCTCCTACGGCGCGCTCTTCTTCATGCTGCTCTCGCTGCCTCTCGGGATCCTCTACTTCACCTGGGCGATCACCGGCCTGTCGCTGTCACTGGGTCTCGGGATCCTCATCTTCGGCTTTCTCTTCTTCCTGTTCTTCATGTCGACCGTCCGGGCCGTGGCGCTCGTCGAGTGCCGCGTCGTCGAGGCGCTGTTGGGGGAGCGGATGCCGCGCCGTCCGTCGGTCGTTCCGCCACGGGGCAAATGGACCGAGCGCCTCAAGTTCTGGATCACCGACAGGCGGACCTGGCTGACCATCCTGTACATGATTCTCCGACTGCCGTTGGGCATCATGTACTTCTTGGTCGCGGTGACGTTCCTGACCTTCGCCCTCGCCTTGACGGTGGCGCCCTTCGCTCAGCTCTTTCTCGACTATCCGATCGTGCATATCTGGGGCAACAACTACTACCTGCCGTTGTGGATCATCCCCGTCTTCTGGCTGGCCGGCGCCTTCGATCTGTTGATCCTCATCCACATCGCCCGGGCAGTCGGACGGTGGCACGCGCGGATGGCGAAGGCGATGCTGGCGAAACCGGGGATCTAGCGGGTGCCCCAATCAGGTGCCCGATGGGCTCGAGCCGAGCTTGCCGCGTTTCGGCTATCTCATGACCCTCGACGAACGGCGACCAGCCAGAGCTCCCGGCGCGGCCCCAGCCGGGTGCGTAGCGGCCCGCCGATCGCGCGCAGCGGCAAGGCCAGGAGATTGCCGACCTGCCAGGGAAGACTCGCGCGCCGCTGCCACAGGTGGGGGTGCACCCGGACGGTACGAAAGCCCTCTTTCCCGAGCAGCCGGATCATGTGTCTGGCGGCATAGTAGACGTAGTGCTGGGTCCCGCCGTGCGCGAAGAAGTGATGGGTCTCCGGTGACCGTACCGCCAGGTAGAACTCGAGGTTGGGGACGGCGACGAACAGGCCGCCCCCCTTGGCCTCGAGGCCGAGCTCGGTCGTGGCTTGCAGCGAATAGCCGAGCGAGCAACCGACGTCGAGCAGCGGCCCCGACTCCACGTGGTTGAGCAGGTCGAGGATCTGCCGGCGCGACTTGGCGACCCGGTGGCGGCGGCGCCTGGCGTAGCGCTCGTTCCACAGGACGTGCGGCCGCTTCGACGTCGGGGTCTGGTCGCGGCTCTTGTAGACCAGGTCGCAGGAACAGCGGACGAAGGTGAACTCTGCGCGCTCGACGAACGGCTCCCGTTCGTCGGATCCGCAGACCGGACACTCACTCCAGCGGCTGACAGGCGTGGGCGACGACATCAGCGCCCTCTTGCGATCGGTTCGGCCGCCTCTCGATTCCGCCGCAGGGCGGCGACCCGGTCCACCGCCCAGCCGAGGCCACCGTAGACCAGCGACCAGACACCGGCGTTGAGCAGCGCGATGTAGACGTGCTGTACACCGTGAACCACCGTTCTAGGCTCCCGCAAACCGAGCGCGGTCGCCAGGTCGAACCCTGGTCCGCCATGGAACGTGGCCAAAGGCAGCCCCACCAGGCCCAGCAACGCCGCCAGCGGTCCGAGAAAGTAGAGCCCGTAGAGTCCCGAAGACGCCGGTGCGATCACCAGGCCAAGAGCGAAGCCCGTCGTTCGCCACAGTCTGCTCGGCGCGTGGCGCCCGGCCCACCAGAATGCCGCGACCGGGACCAACCACAAAGCGAGCAATGCGACGAGGGTGAGCATTCACGATGACTCTACCCTCTCAGGCGGCTCCCCCGGCATCTCGCGGAGCTTGCCTTCTGGCGCCGGTGATCGGGGGCCTGCCCGGTCCCGACGAGCGCCGGGACAAGCCCTGTGGATCGCTGGGTTATGCTGTTTCTTTGTGTCCCATGATGAGGATCTCGGATGCGAAAGGACGGCGAGACGATGCGAACGACAATAGCGATCCTGACCCTGCTCTTGGCCTCGGTGGCAACAGCGCCGCCGCTTCGAGCGGCCGACGACGGGGCCGACGTCCAAGCTGCAATCGAAGCGGTCATCGAGAAGGCCTACGTGCACGGCATCTGGCTCGACGGTGACGAAGCGGTGGCGCGCAGCGGTTTCGACCCCTCCTTCGTCATGCAAGTCGCGCAAGAGGACCACGTTCTGTCCGTGTCGCTCGATGATTGGCTCGCACGCCTCGGATTGCATGGTGAGCCGTTGGACGAGAACATCACCCATCGCATCGAGGTGCTCGACCACAGCGGCACCGCGGCCGTCGCGCTAGTCGAGGTCCATCGAGACGGCCAGCCCCTCTACACCGACTACATGAGCCTCTACAGATCCGGCGACGGTTGGCGGATCGTCGCGAAGATCTTCCACTCGCACCCACAGTGAGAGTCCAAGACCGACCTCGCCACGGGGCGCTACGGTGCGGGCCTTACTCCCCCTCGCCTATGGGCTCGCTCGAGGTTCCGAGAAAAGCATGGCCCGACACGAAGTAGTAGTTGATGGGCTTCTCATTTCTCAGAATGTCGATGACGCCAGCGAGCATCTCCGAGGGCAGGTGCATCATGATCTTGCCGCCGGTTTCGGAGTCGGCGGGGAACGGCATCCCCTTATCGTGAAACCGGACCCAGCCGAGCACGTTCGATTCGTCGGAAAGCTGAATCTGAGCTCGATTGTCGCTGTAGCCGTCGCCAGAGCCGTAGAACAGGATGTGGTACTGGGTAACGTTCGCCATCTTTGGTCTCCTTGCGAAGTGGATTGGAGATGATCCGGCGCGGTGGCAATGCCGCCCCGAAATCTGTCAGCGGGGACCGCGCCATCTGCGGATCGCTTTCGAGCCCGCGGGGCAGCTCCATCCGGCCTGGAGCCGCCCAGGCGCTCGATCAGATTCGGCGGTGGGCGTCCCGCTGCCCTGCTTGCTCTCGCTATCTGATAGCACGCAGCACGAGCTCGCAGACACACCCGCTTGGGTAGTGCCTGTCGACCGAGGACAAGGAAACCAACGGGGAACGGAGTTGGCTCTGAGGCGTAGCTAGACCCGCCAGCCATAGGTAGCCGGGGGACTTGTGCTCCCGGTCCGCGCAAGAGGAAGGCCGGCCACGGGTGCCGGCCCTACTGCCGAGGGATGACCGAGATAGCGCAACAGGGCCGGGACGGGCGGGAAGGCGGCGAGGACCAGGGAACAGGCGGGCGATGGAAGTGGTTGTGAAGCTAGAATGGACCGAGCCCCGCGAGGCCGCATTCTTGAGCTCGCACGACCCCCAAGGACTGATCTTCGACTGGGCCGAGTTCGGCCCGGAGCGCTTCGCGGCGCCCCAACGCGTCGAGGTCAACGACGAGACGCTGCGGGACGGTCTGCAGAGTCCTTCGGTCGTCGACCCCCCGATCGCGACCAAGATCGACATCCTCCGTCGGATGGACCGGTTGACGATCGAGTGCGCCAGTATGGGCATTCCGGCGGCGGGGCCGCGACAGCGAGAGGACGCCGCTGCTCTGTGCCGTGAGATTGCCGATTCCGGACTCGCGCTCCGTCCCAATCTCGGAGGGCGTACGGTGATCGGCGACGTCGAAGCGATCGTCGACGTCGCGCAAGCAAGCGGCTCGGCGGTCGAGGCGTGCCTCTTCATCGGCAGCAGCCCGATCCGCCAGCTCGCCGAGGAATGGGACCTGGAGGGAATGCTGCGCAACACCCGCGAGGCGGTCGGCTTGGCCGCGGCGGAGGAGCTTGCCGTGACCTACATCACCGAGGACACGGTTCGGTCGGCGCCGGAGCATCTCGCGCTGTTGCTCGAGGCGGCGGTCGATGCCGGAGCCGCGCGGGTTTGTCTTTGCGACACGGCCGGCGCGGCGATTCCGCAGGGGGTGAGCAACCTCGTCGGCTGGGTTCGCCAGCGGCTCGGTCAAGGAGTGGGGATCGACTGGCACGGTCACCGCGACCGCGGCCTCGGCATGGCCAATACCCTGGCGGCGATCCAGGCGGGCGCGACTCGGGTCCACGGCACGGTACTCGGGATCGGGGAACGCGTCGGCAACACGGCGACCGAGCAGATCCTCGTCAACCTCGAGCTGCTCGGTCTGGCAAAGCGCGACCTCGAGGGGCTGCCCGCCTTGGTCGAGACGGTCGCCGCTGCCCTCGGGGTGGAGATACCTTCGAGCACCGCCGTCGTCGGTCGCGACGCCTTTCGCACCGCTACCGGCGTCCACGCCGCCGCCCTCTTCAAAGCGGAGCGGCTCGGCGACCCCGAGCTCGTCGACCAGATCTACTCCGGGGTTCCCGCCCGCCGGCTCGGGCGCAGGCAGGAGATCGAGATCGGCCCGCTCTCGGGCACCGCCAACGTGATCCACTTCCTACGCGCTCACGATCTGCCCGAGGACCCCCAGCTGATCGCCGATATTCTGGCAACCGCCAAGGGCTCACCGCGGGTGCTGAGCGAGGACGAGGTGCTCGCTGTCGTCGAGGAGGCGGGGGTCGAGCGATGAGCGACGAGGGAGGCGGCTCGGCGTCGCTGCGGGTCTGTAACCCCAATCTCGAGCTGGCCGAACCAGCCGGCGGCAGCTATTTCGTCTCCACCTATCCGCCGTTCTCAGCCTGGTCCGGGGCCGGCGGCAGGGAGTGGCGCCACCGCCTCGACACGCCTCGTTCCAAGCCGAGCTCCGTGCCGCTGGGACTCTACGTTCACATCCCCTTCTGCGTCGATCGCTGTCACTACTGTTACTACCTCTCCCACGACGACCGGCTCGACGACCTCGATCGCTATATTCGTGCGCTCGAGAGCGAGCTCGAGCTCCACGCCCGGACGCCGGCGTTGGGAGGACGGGAGCTCGATTTCGTCTACTTCGGCGGAGGCACGCCCTCCCTGCTCTCCGCGGCGCGCATCGAGCGGCTGATGAGCGCGCTGCAGGACGTCTGGTCGTGGCACTCGACCCGCGAGGTGAGCTTCGAATGCGCTCCGCGAAGCACCACCACGAAGAAGCTCGAAGCGCTGCGCGACTGGGGGGTCACGCGAATCAGCCTCGGCGCTCAGCAGATGAACGACGAGGTTCTGCGTGCCAACGGTCGGGTGCACCTCACGGCCGACGTCGAAGCGGCCTACCGCGACATTCGCGAGGTCGGCTTCGCCGTCGTCAACGTCGATCTCATCGTCGGCCTCGTCGGCGAGACCGACGAGACCTTCGACTCGAGCCTCGAGCGAATCGTCGAGCTGGAGCCCGACAGCGTGACGATCTACCAGCTCGAGATCCCGCTCAACACCCCACTGTGGAGCTCGCTCCAGCACGGCGAGGTGCCGACGATCGCATCCTGGGCCACCAAGAGAGATCGTCTGCGACGCGCATTCGACCGGCTCGAGAGAGCCGGCTACGCACAGGCGAGCGCCTACGCCGCGGTCCGCGATCCCGAGCGACATCGATTCCTCTATCAGATCGAGCAGTATCACGGTGCCGATCTTCTCGGTATCGGCGCCTCGGCCTTCTCCCACATCGACGGTTTCAACCAGCAGAACCTGCCCGATCTCGGCGAGTACCTCGAACGGGTGGAGGACCGTGAACCGCCCCTTTTTCGGGTCTACGAGTCCACCCCGGAAGAATGCATGATTCGCGAGTTCGTCTTGCAGTTGAAGCTCGGTCGCGTCGAGCGCGCCTACTTCGCCGAGAAGTTCGGAATCGACCTCGAGAGGCGGTTCGCGACTCCCCTCTCCGATCTCGAGGCGCGCGGTTGGCTGGGCGTCGACGACGATCACGTGACCGTGACCCGCGAAGGACTGCTACGAGTCGACCGGATGCTCCAGTCCTTCTATCTCCCCGAGCACCGGGGGATCCGGTATTCGTGATCGCAGCGCCGCGGCGAGGGTTCACCGCCGGTGCGGACTTCGTGGCCTACTCGCGCGGTGCGAGTTCGTCGGGCTGCTCGGGTTGCTCGCCGTCGGGCGGGATCGCGCCCTCGAGTCGGGCCTTCTTGAGCGCCTTCCGCAGCGCCATCTTCTCCTGCTTGGCCAAGCGTTTCTCTCTCTTGGCTTGTTCGCGCTGGCGTTTCGCCATGGTCTGCGGTCCTGGTCTGCCCATAAACGGGGTCCTTTCCTCGGGGAAGTGAGCGGCCCTGGGTGCCTGGTAGTCAATGCCGGCACCGCCTGCAGTCAGGGCCAGGCGAACAGTGGCGAGTGCCGACGGGTCTCGACGGATTGTACCCTTTGCGCTCCGCTGCCCGTCCGGGAGGTGCGCGAGGAGGTCGCCAAGGCGCTCAGGGAATCGTCACGTCCCAAGCCGAGGTGTCGCCCGATTCGAAGCCATCGGCGAACACCAGCTGCTGGCACAGGGTGCATCGATCGCAGCTATCCGCTACCCCGTTGCCGTTCAGATCGGCCTCACAGGAAGCCGCGTAGGCACCGGGCCTACCGCCGGCGGCCAGACAGGCGTCGGGCAGCATCTCGGCGCAACCTCCCGGAAGACAGCAGGAGACCTCCACGGCGCCGGCCACCGGTGCGGACAGCACCCTGAGGACGTCGTCGCGGTCGAACGGAATCACGAACGGGTGGGAGTTCTCCTTCAGCTCCGCTCCTTGCTCGTCCTTGAAGCGATCCATCTGCTGCACGTCTACGAACGCTCGGCTGGCTCCCGGGGCGGAGAGCGTTGCCCGCAGCTCGGGCACCAGCGGATCGGTCACCTCCACCAGCTGCAGTCCCAGAGCACGGTTGGCGACCACCGCGTAGTCGTCGACACCGGGCGGTGCGATCTGGCTCGCGACGTCGACGTCCACGACCTCTCCACCGAGGTCGAGCGTGCCGGCGACGGTCGGGGCGTCGGGGTGGGTGATGTCGAAGACCCGCAGCCCCCCGGCGCCGGCGGCGACGTAGAGGTAGTCGTGCTCGCGCGACGGGACGACATCGTCTGCCGGCAGGTAGCGGGTGTAGGTGTCGAGCGCTTGCGCGCCATCGAGGGCGATGCCGTCAACCAGCCGTGGGGTGGCGAAATCAGGAAGCAGATCGACGATTCGAACGCCGTAACCGGGATCGGCAACGTAGGCGCGGACCGCGAACGCCGGACCCATCTGGTAGTGGGCGTAGAGAGCGACGTCAGCGGCGTGGAGGCCGTCGGCGGCGCCGAGGATTTGCGGAGCCGAGTGGTCGGCGATGTCCACCACCACCAGCCCGTCGTCGCCGGCCGCGACGAAGAGATGAGCGCCCCAGGGCACCGCGCGCAGGGCTCCCGGTAGGGGTACCGTCGCAACCCAGACGAGGGTCTCGGGCTGCTCGTTGTCGTAGATCTGGACCCCGACCCCGGCGTCGACCACGTAGAGATAGCGAGCCACGCGCGCGACGTCGACGGCATCGATCCCGGTGACGGTGGCGACCGGCTCGGTGGGCAGCCCGGCACGCAGGTCAAAGACCGACAACCCACCAGGCCCGGATGCCACGTAGAGATAGTCGGTCGTCCCGTCCACCAGATCGGGCAGGACCGCGAGGGCGTGGGGCGTCGTCGCCGGAATGGTGCCCACCCACTGGGGCAAGTCGGGATCGCTCCACCGATCGAACACCGAGACACCGCCGTCCGCGAGCAGAAAGGCCCAGGTTCTGGCCAGCGAATAGCTTCCGGTACCCAATCCCAAGGCCGGTGGTGAGCGGTGACACTCGACGCAGGTACGCACCTCGCCCGCCGGTCTCACGCTGTGGGCGTGCACCGGTTGATGGGCCAGACCCGACTTGCCGTTGGCGGTCGACGGCATCTTGAAGTCGAGGATCTTCGAGCCGTCCGCCGCCGTCACGTCGGCGATCGGGTGGCAGCCGACGATGTAGGGAGCGACCCGGCCCTCTTTGTTGGGGCCCATCGAGAAGGCCCGCAGCGCCTCGAAGACCTTGTTGTTGGTCGACACCTTGCCCACCTCGTAGTCGCGCGTGATCAGGTTCTGCCCCACTTCACGCTCGTCGCGCTCGAAGTGGCAGCCGTAGCAGTTGGGCACCCACGACGTGTGACAGGCGTAGCACTCGAGACCGCCTTCGTCCTTCACGTGCTCGCTGGTCATCGCGAGCGCGGCTCTCGGGTTGTAGTCACTCGACGCGGGGTCGACGAGATCCTTGATCTGAAGTGGTACGTGATGGACTCCGTCGACCTTGGAGATCAGGATCGGCTCGCTGCCGCTGGTGTCGACGTTGGGCAACGGCAGGCCGTCGTTGTCGAGGAAGGTGGCGTAGGCGTCCGGCGTTCCGTGGCAAGTCCGACACTCGATCCGGGTCGCCTGGTCCATGTGGCCCCAGATGTTGCCGTCACCCATCACCTCGCTCTTGACGTGGCAGTCGATGCAGTGCAGGCCCCGCTCGTGATGGAAGTCCGGGGGATTGGTCGCGGCGTCGGTGTAGTGGTAGTTGCGGTTGAACCGCTCGTCGGTGGTGCCGGGCACCCCCGGCCCGGAGGGCAGCCGCGGAGGCATCTGGGCCCTCCCGGTGAAGGTCAGGCCGATGCGCGCGCCGCGATGATGGCAGTGCAGGCACTGAGAGGTCGCAATCGCCTTGGTGACCCGGTGGATGATCGGGTGCCCCGGCTCCTCGTGATCGATCGAGGAATCCGCGCTCTGCGAAAGGCCGTCGTCGGCGTAGGGCATGTGACAGGCGACGCAGCCGTCCGCTCGGTAAGTCCCGTCTTCGCCCTCCGCGCCGCGGTAGCCTCGGCCGCGCGACCACAGATGACAACGGGCGCAGGCTTGGCCCGGCACGGCGGCATAGTGGGTGGCCACCTTGGACGGGTCGGCACTCGGGTCGTAGGTGATGAGATCGTCGAGACTCTCGACCGCCCCTTCGTCGATGGGCACCGTGCCGTCTTCGTCGACGACCGCGAACATGCCGTAGATCGGGGTCTTGGTGTCGACCACGCCGTTCTGGTAGAGCCCTCCGCTGACGTGGCCGGCGTTGTTGGTCATCAGGTTCTTGAGCACGGTCTCGGCCTCGGCCGGGTGGCAGAGGGCGCAAGTGTCGTCCACGACGCGCAGGTTGCTCGGGTTGACGAAACGTTGGTACGGCAGGTCTTCCTCGAGCGGCGCGGTCGTCACGTCGTCGATGACCAACCGCGTCGGCTGAACGTGGGCGGCGAGCTTGGTCGTCGCCTGTCCATCGCCGCCGTGGCAGAACGTGCAGTGGAGCTCGAAGCCCATCTCCTCGGTGGCGTTCTCGATCTCCCCGTGGCAGGTGCGGCAACCGGGATCGTCACCTAGGCCGTCGAGACGGCTCGACACCGCCTCGATCCGGGGCTGGGACAGGTCCGCCGGTCGAGAGCGGTGCTGCGCCCGGACGCCCTCGGCCGCCACCACGGCGGCAATCAGGACGAACCCGATGACGGGTCCGATGAAGCGCGCGCGAGCTCTCTGCTTGGGGGCCTTTGGAGTCCTCTCCTCCGAGGTCGGCCGGTCGAGCGTGCCCGGTCATCTCTAGCAGAGAACGCCCCGCCCCACCCCGCCCTCAAGGGTGGGCAGGGCTTCAAGGTGTGGACCTGGGACCTGCCGGGGCGGGAGCGGGCGAAGAGGTCAGGAGAAGCGTCGAGCCCACCGGCGCCCGGAACTGACTCGGCCCCGGTCGGGTCTCATCTGTCGAGGAGATGTGAAAGTGGCGGCCCGACTATTCGAGACCACAAACCCGGGATACTGGGCACAATTGGTCCACACTGAGGCCGCAGAGAAGCGTGACGAACGCCGACGACTCCACTTGGCCGCTCTCGGAGCCCTCCTCTTGCATGGCGTGATCTTCTCCTTGCGCCTGCCCGAGAGCGGCCGTTCGATCACGGTCCCAGAGCCGGAGCGCCCGTTCTTCGCGATCGTGCCGCTCCCCTCCGAACCGCGGCCGCCCGTTGCTCAACCACCGCGGCGGCCGGAGCGAGCCCGCAGAGCGACGATCGTCGTGCCCGGGCCTCCGGAGGTCGACTTCGAGCCACTCGAGCCCGCGCCGCTCGCCGTCTCCATCGAAGTCCCGCGCATCGAGCCCGTCGACTTCATTCCGCCGCCACCACCGCCGGCGGAGCCGACCGGCCCGGTGCGCTACGACTCGACGATCACCCGGCCGGAGCGCCTCCACGCGCCGCTGCCTCGCTACACCGAACAGGCCCGCAGCGTGCGGCGGCTAGCGAGGAATCGCTCGCTCTAGCGGTCGGCGACCACCAGATGAAGCCGCTGGCGGGCGACGCGGAAGCTCGCCGTCTGGCCCCAGCCGAAGGTCAATCGGTCGTCTTCGATGCCGTCGCCGAAGATCACCCCGTCCTCGTTCATCTCGGAGATGACTTTCAGCGCGGCACCTTCGCCAAACTCTCCCTCCGCCAAGCCGCAACCGGTGGCAACGCTGGGGAATGGCTCGCGCACGAAGAAGACGAGACGACTCTCTTCCGGTTCGGGTAGTGGTAGGCGATGCCGGCGCTGGCGGTGGATCGACAGCGCCCACCCGGTGGCGCCGGTGCCCGAGGCGACGATGAGCCCCGACGAGGACTGGCGCTCGATCTCTCGCTCCCAGCACAGCCGGTAACGGGCAGACTGGTGGGTTCGGTGCCCGACGAACACCTCGTTGAGGGCGAGAAGATGCTGACCGTCGTCGACCGCGGCCGCGATCATGGTGCGAGCCTGCAATCGATGGCGGTCGCCGGCGCAAGCCTCGAGAAGTCGCGCGACCTGATCCGCACCGTGGGGGACGAGGATCCCCTGATACTCCAGCGGATCGGGATTGACGCCGATCACCGGTTGCCCCGCGAGGTACTTGGCGACGTTGGCCACGAGGCCGTCCTGGCCGACGGCGAGAATGATGTCTTGCGGCTCGAAGAGAAACCGACTCAGATCCGGGCGGCTCACGCGAGCGCGCCGCCAAGCTGCCGGGATCGCGTTCGAGACGGTCGTCAGCGCCGCCCGGAGTCGCTCGTGGCGTTCGTCGAGGACCTCGATCGACTGGCCTCGTGCCGCGAGGAAGAAGCGCGCTTGCCCGGCGGTGCCGTGACGCGCCACCAGCTGCTCCAGCTCGCTGGGGCGGGTCACGGTCACGACTCTCGGCGGCAGGGAGGCCATCGACCTAGGACTCGAGTTTGTGAGCGCCGGCCTCGACCAGGCGGCCCAGCAGGGGCGCCAGCAGATCCGGCGTCAGATTGATGTGGTCGATGCTCTCGAGATGACGAGCGACCTCCTTGGCCGCCAGCGCCCAGGCGATCTCGGCAGGCAGGCTGCCGTAGGCTTC
Organism: Thermoanaerobaculia bacterium; assembly: GCA_945787575.1. Classification (GTDB taxonomy): domain Bacteria; phylum Acidobacteriota; class Thermoanaerobaculia; order Multivoradales; family JAHEKO01; genus CALZKB01. The sequence goes on from CALZKB010000003.1 coordinate 48,300, forward strand.
CATCCGCCCCTTCTCGGCTTCGACCAGAGCCTCCTCGACCGAGCGGATCTTCGCCGCCTTGGCCTTTCCCGTGAGCCGCGTCGCGTCGGCGGTGGCGCTCGCCTCGATCCTCCGGCGATCGGCCTGAGCGGTCGCCTCGATCGACTCGCGCCGCGCGGAAGCCTCGGCTCGGATGTTGGCCGCCGTCGCCTCCTCGCGGGCCTTGCGCTGGTCGTTCAACCCTTCCTGCTCGATGAGATTCTCTTGCCGCCGCGCCAGCTCGATCTCGGTCTGGAGCTCGTTCTCGGCGATGGCGCGCTCCTTCTCGACGGCTTCGGCCCGCCGCTGGAAGGCGGCCTCGTCGGCCTCCTGCTGAATCCCCTCACGGGCCGGCGCCTCGAGGGCGTTCTCGAGATCCGCCGTGGGCTTGAGTGCGGCGAGTCGCACCATGACGATCTCGAGCCCGATTCCCGCCAGCGACTCGTCGCCCTTGAGTCCTTCGCTCACCCGGCGATTGATCTCGGCTTGGCCGGCCTGCAAGATGACCCGGATCGGGTTCTCGGCGATGTAGGCCCAAGCATGCTGTTGGGCGAGCTGGCTCAAGACGAGAGAGAGCTTCTCGAGAGGCCGCGCCAAGTAGCCGCCGGTCTTGAGATCGAGGCTGAAGTCGAGGCGCCGGGCGAGCGTCGGAGGGTTCTTCACTCGATAGGTGATCACCCCCTGAGCCATCACGTCCTGAAAGTCCGCGGAGCGAGCGTGAAAGGTGAACTGCAGGTCGCGGTCGTCGACCGGGATTTCGGCGATCGCCGTGGAAAGCGGATGGAACCAGAAGGCGATCCCCTCTCCGCTGCGCTGCAGCTCGCCCTTGCGAAACTGGAGGATGTGGAAGTTGGGCTCGGCTCGGAGGTGCCTAAGACTGCCGAATCGTCGAATCTCTGCCATCTGACTGCCTCCTGTCTGTCGGTGCCTCGAAAGGGTCTAAAGAGCAGAACGGCGCGCGAAGCGGTAGAGCTTCGCGGGTCGGTGCCCCACGTTGCGTTGTCGCGTCCCGGTGGCCTCCAGATCCCCGGAGGCCAGCATCCTGCGCCGGAACGAGTCCTTGTTGACCGGGCGTCCCGAGATCGTCTCGTGGACGGTCTGGAGCTGCATGAGCGTGAAGCGCTCGGGGAGCAGCTGAAAACCGATCGGCGAGTAGTTGAGTCGTCCCCGAAGGCGTTTGACCGCCATGCCGAGAATCTCGTCGTGATCGAAGGCCAAGTCGATCGGCTCTCCCGCCTCCGTGCTCACCGTGACCGGCCCTCCCGTCTCGCCCTCCCAGGGAACTTCGACGCGCCCGACCACTCGATCGACCGAGTCGCCGCACGCTTCTCGGAAGCGATCGGCATGGACGAGAGCGAAGTAGGCGATCGTGATGATGCGCTCACGCGGATCTCTCTGCGGATCGCCGAACGAATACAGCTGCTCGATGAAGAGATCCGCCAGCCTCGGCTGTTGGCGCAGTACCCGCGCCGCCGCGGCGTCGAGCGACTCGTCAGGCTGAACGAATCCCCCGGGCAGACACCGCGCGCCCGCGAACGGCTCGTGCGAACGATCGACTAGCAAAGTCCAGAGCAGACCGTCCTGTGCGGTCAAGAGGGCGATGTCGACGGTGATGGCGAAACGGTCTCGGGTGGCCATGGGACCTCCTTATCTACGCACAGCATATATGTACTAAGTATAAAAGTCAAGCCCCTCCAAGGTCCGGAGCGAGGCCGACAAAACGTCAGGCGCTACGATGACCTGGTGAATGGAACTGGTGGCTCGCCAGCCGGCAATGCAAAAGGAGCCGTCCGCCCCCGCCGGTGGCGCCTCGGCAAGAGCGTCTTGCTCGGTCTCTGGGCAGGCTGGCTGGCCGGCTCGATGGTGATGTTCGTCTACAGCGCGGTCGCGGGCGCGACCTGGCCGTCGTCGTGGCAAGCACCTTGGTCGGGGGCGACCGATTTCGTCGTGATGGAGGGAGGGCGGCTGGCGGTCTACATCAGCGACTTCGACCGCGTGCAGCTCTACTCGTCCAAAGGGGTTTTCGAGGGCTCCTTGGTGCGGGCCAAGGGCTACGTCAGCGGAGAGACTCGCCTCTCCTTGGCAACCGATGGTCGGCTGTTCGTGACGGCGTCGCACGGTCGCCTGCGCAGCTACTCTCCGGAAGGGAGACTGCTCGACGAGAGGAGCGACGGCGTGGGCTTTAGAGGTTGGCAGCTCGGCGCTGACGGCGAGCCGGTCGCACTGGATCAGCCCTCCGGAGGAGAGCGCACCGAAGCCGTCGAGCCGGGCGAGGTCCTTTTTGCCGGCTATCCGGCACCCAAGCGGAGCGAGTTCGTGGGAGCCGAAGGCAGACGCGCTACGTCGGCAGGATCGACCATCGTCTTGGGTGGGAACGACGGCAGCGAGGTGAAGGTGGGAACACCCTGGTACTTGGTCCCGGTGAAGTACCCGTGGCCGGGCTCTGCGCCGTGGATCGTCCTCATCGTCGTCTCGGCCATCGACCGGCTGCGGACCAGAATGTGGAGCTCGGCGCCCGGCAAGCGCGAGAGTTAGCCGCGAGCGACTCCTCCTCGGCCGGAGGATAGCGAGCGATATGCTCCCCGGATGGCGAGCTCTCAGCGGGTCGGTTCGGCGCTCCTCGCCGGCTGCATGCTGTCCCTGCCGGCGGCTACCAAGGAGCTCCTCTCCTGCGCGACGCCGGAGTCGGCGGCCGCTTTCGAGCCTGTCTACGAAGGGGTAGATCCTTCCGATTGCTCGTTCACGTCCACAACCCCGATCCGGCCTACGATCCGACGACGCCCCGCGTTATCGAGGTCGTCGTCCACGTGATCATGGATTCCTCCTGCCTCGAGGGCGCCTTCTCCGACGAGATGGTGGCGAGTCAGATCGAGATCCTCAACGAGGATTTCCTGGCCCTGGCCGGCACTCCCGGCGCGAACGGCACCGACGCCCAGATTCGATTCGATTTCGCCGACGCCGACCCTCAGGCTGAGCCGACGACCGGGATCACTCGCGACAACACGATCTGGTTCAACGACGACGGCGACTACTGGGAGACCCTAGCGTGGGATCCGCACCGCTACCTGAATCTCTACACCAACACCGCCTCCGGCGCCCGCGGTAACGTCCCCTTCCTTCCGCTCAGGGCGGGGTCGGCGGTAACGCCGACCGAGTGGTGCTCAACCATCTGGTCTTCGGCCGCAACGGTGCGTTCTACATGGAGCTCACCGACGACTTGTGCATGGAGGGTTTCACCGCCGAGCAAGCAAAGCGAGTGCGCTGCACGCTCGAGCACTACCGTCGCGACCTCGCCGATTCTCCGATCTTCGAGTACGGCTTCGAATCAGGCGATACGAGCGCTTGGACGGCCTCGGTCCCGTAGACCTGCAGACAGCGACACGCCACCGTGATCGAGCAAGCCGACCACCGGTCTCCCGTCGAACGGATCGACGCCTCACGCCTCCCCGAGGCGGTCGCCGTCCACTGCGAGGCTTTCTTCGACTACCCGACCATGCGCTTCGTCCTCGAAGGGTCGGCCAGCGACTACGAAGATCGACTGGCAGCTCTCATCGGGCTCTTCTTGGACGTTACCTACCTCAAGAACGGAGTCGTCTTCGGGATCTCCGAGAACGGCGAGCTCGTCGCCGCGGCGGACGCGGTGCGCTCGGGCTCGCCCGAGCCACCCGAGCTCGGCCGACGGCGCCAGTTGCTGTGGGAGCGTCTGGGCGAAGGAGCTCGCCTACGCTATGAAGCCTACTCCGCCCTCACCGAGCCGTTTGCGCCCGACGCGCCACACTACTACCTCAGCATGCTCGGCGTGCGGCGGCGCTTCGCCGGTCGAGGTCTGGCGCGCCCTCTTCTCGAAGCAGTCCAAGCGCTCTCTCTGGCCGATCCGATTTCGACCGGGGTGGCGCTCGAGACCGAGGACCTCGACAACGTCGGCTTCTATCAGCACTTCGGCTATCGAATCGTCGGCCAGGCTCGAGTGGGCGACGGCGTGGAATCGTGGGGGTTCTTCAGGCAGGACGAGGACTAGTTCTCTTTCCGAGCTGTTAAGCTCCACCGCCACTACTTCGCAACAATTCAGCGCCACTACTTCGCAACAAGGGGTCCAACGAAGAATGATCGGTAGCGAAAGGAGAGTCCATGCGCAATGTGACCGTTGTTTCATGCTGTCTGCTCGCTAGCCTCCTTGGAGCTGCGAGTGCCGGCGCGCTCGAGTACGCCGGGTATCTGTCGGTCAACGACGACGACTATGGCTACTGGGAAGGGCGACCGATGGTATTCGTCGACGGCGACCGACTACCCCTCGACGAGCAACATGGCGCAACCTCGGAGTACGTCTTCGCGCTCTCACACGATCTCGCCCAGGGGCTGGTGAGACAGTTCATTCCGCGAGCGGAGTCCGAGCGCCAAGGCAACATGCTCGGGGCGGTTGCCGAGGAGGCCACCGGAGTTGCCCGAGGCAGGAAAGAGTCGGAGCCTCCGAGGGGTGACGGCACTTGGGTGCCGTTGAGCGAGTTCTACGCCTTCGGCTTCGGCCAGTACGAGGGCTCCGATCCCACCCTCCACGTCTATTGCGACGATGGACCCGAGGTCTGGGCGTGGCTCTCGGGCCCCCATCCTCCGAGCGCGTCGCCCGACGATGCCGCGGACCGAGTGATCAGGGACGAGCTCGACATGGCCCGCCTCAAGCTCCGATGCGACCGACCGATCGAGCCGTCTCCCTAGGAGCTTGCTACGGTTCCTCCTCGAGCGCTTGCGAGGCGGCCACCAGGATCGCGCGCGCCGACGTCGTGGTGCCGCTGATCCCGTCGACTTCGAGGTGTCCGGCCGACGCCACCTTCTCCAGCACCAGCGTCGCCAGCTCCGGGTAGCGACCGGCGGGCTGCTCGAGGCTGCCCTCGCCGACGACGAGCAGCGGGGACGTGGCCCCGCTCTCGCGACGGCGAACGCCACCCTACCGGGTGTTTTCGGAAGTTGCCGAGCGTCGTTAGGCTCTGCGAACGAGGAGGTGAAGAGACGATGAAGACACCCCAGGCGATCGAGGACTTCCTCGAGCAGAAGCGGATCGCGGTCACCGGCGTGTCGCGCGAGGCGAGCGATGCCGCCGCCAACCTCATCTACCGCAAGCTGCGCAGCAGCGGGTACGAGGTCTACGCCGTCAACCCCAACGCCGAGAGCGTCGAGGGCGATCCGGCCTACCCGAACCTCGCCTCGATTCCCGGTGCGCCGGTCGATGGGGTGGTGATCGCCAGTCACCCCGATGTGGCGCCCGGCTCCGTGGGCGAGTGCGTCGGGCTGGGGATCACCCGAGTCTGGATGCACCGCTCCTTCGGCCGGGGCAGCGTCTCGAAGCCCGCCGTCGAGCTCTGCCGCGAGAACGGGATCCGCGTCATCGACGGCGGCTGTCCGATGATGTTCTGCCCGCCGGTCGACCTCGGCCACCGCTGTATTCGCTGGGTCCTCGCCCGAACCGGCGGTATCCCGCGGGCCGCTTGACCTCGCTCGGCTGGTCGACAGCCTTGCCGCGGGCGCGATGGTGGGGCCGCTTCGCGGCAGTCCCGCCTAGCCCGTTGAAGAGTCCCCTTCTTCGACCGCCCGGATGAGATCGGACAGCGCTGCCGGGTTGCGTAGCGTTCCGGGATCGACCGCCTCCTCCACCGGGGTGCCGGCCAGGATTCGCTTGAGTGGCACCTCGAGCTTCTTGCCGCTGAGCGTCGTCGGGATCTCGCCGACCGCCCTGATAGCGTCCGGTCGGTGGCGGGGTGATAGTTGGCTCGCCAGCTCGTGGCGAATCCGTTCCTCGAGCTCCCGATCGAGCTCGGCCTCGGCGGTCAGCACGACGAAGAGCCAGAGCTCGCCCTCGCCGCCGGACCTGCTCTCGACGACGACCGCATCGACGATCTCCTCGAGGCGATCGAGCACTCGATAGAACTCCGCCGTGCCCATCCGGACCCCGCCGCGGTTGAGGGTCGCGTCGGAGCGACCGCAGATGACCGCCCGGTTCTCACCGTCGAGTCGGATCCAGTCGCCGTGGCGCCAGACTCCCGGGAAGTGCTCGAAGTAGCTCTCTCGGTACCGCCGGTCCCCGTCGTCGTTCCAGAAGCGCAGCGGCATCGACGGCAAGGGTGTGGTGACGACCAGCTCGCCGACCTCGTCGACGACCGGCTGTCCGTCGGCGTCGAAGGCGGCGACACCGGTGGCGAGAGCCGGCACCTGCAGCTCTCCGGCCCGCACCGGGGCCAGCGGGCAGGCGGAGAAAAAGCAGCTGCAGATGTCGGTTCCGCCGCTCACCGAGGCCAACCAGACGTCCGCCTTGACCCGGTCGTAGACCCAGCGGAAGCCCTCGGCGGTCAGCGGGGAGCCGGTCGAGCCGATTCCGCGCAGGTTGGCGAGGTCGAACCGCGCGCCCGGCGACAGGTCCTGCTTGCGGCACGCCATCAGAAACGGGGCGCTGACTCCGAAGTAGGTGATTCTCTCCTCGGCGGCGAGCGAGAACAGAGCGTCGAGGTCCGGGAACGAGGGGCTACCCTCGTAGAGCACGATGGTGGCGCCGACCAGCAGGCCGCCCACGAGGTAGTTCCACATCATCCAGCCGGTCGTCGTGTACCAGAAAAAACGATCGCCGACGCCGAGATCGGTATGGAGCGCCAGCTGCTTGAGGTGCTCGACGAGGATGCCTCCGTGCCCGTGCACGATCGCCTTCGGTAGCCCGGTCGTGCCCGAGGAGTAGAGAATCCAAAGCGGGTGGTCGAAGGCGAGCGGCTCGAAGGCGAGCGGCTCGAATCGGGCGGTGAGGTCGGTCCACGAGAGCCACCCCGGCATCGGGACTTCGGGGTCGGACGTCAGCACGCTGGCTTCGAGGGTGGGCAGACCCTCCGCGATCGCCGCCACCTCCTCGCGGCGCTCGAAGGTCTTGCCGCCGTGGCGGTAGCGCTCGGCCGCGAGCAGCACCTTGGGCTCGATCTGCCCGAACCGATCGAGCGCGCTCGAGACCCCGAACTCGGGCGGACAGCTCGACCAGATGGCTCCGAGGCTGGCGGATGCGAGCAGTCCGACGACCGCCTGTGGATCGTTGGGGACATAGGCCACGACGCGATCTCCGGTGCCGACCCCAAGAGCTCGGAGGCCCGCTCGGAGTCGTGCCACCCGGTCGCGAAGCTGGCGCCAGCTCAACTCCAGGCGTCGACCGTCTTCCCGGCGGTAGATCAGCGCCAGATGGTCGCTCTCCGACGCCAGGGCGTGCTCGGCGTAGTTCAACCGCGAGCCCGGAAAGAAGTTGGCGCCCGGCATGATCGGCGAGGGCAGCACGCGCTCGGGTGGGCGGCGGAAGTCGACGTCGAAAAAGTCGACCAGCGATTGCCAGAAAGCCTCCAGGTTCTCCACCGACCAACGCCACAGGGCGCCGTAGCCGTCGAATCGCAGGTCTCGCTCGGCTTCGAGCCAGGCGAGGTAGGCGGTGAGTCTGCAATTCCGCCGGACCGCCTCCGACGGCTCCCACAACAGCTCTCCGCCGCCGTCGGTCGTCAGCCTGGCACTCAGTGGTGATCCACCTGCAAGATCGGGCTGACGCCGGAGAACACCGGCTCGAGCTCGACGCCCAGCGCGTCCCCGAACTTGCTGACGAAGATGTAGACCGAGATGGTGAAGACCGCCTCGACGATCTGCGGCTCGGTGAAGTGCTCGTGGAGACGTGACCACAGCTCCTTCGAGACTCGATTGGCGTCGACGCCGATCTGCACCGTGAGGTCGAGTAGCGCCTTCTCCGCGTCGCTGAAATGAGGGCTCGTCTGGTAGCGATCGTCACCGATGTCGGCGATCTTCTCCTGCGAGATGCCCAGTCGCTGGCTGAGGGTCTCGTGCTGGACGACGCAGTACTGACACTGATTGCGGTGGGTCGCCTTGAGAATCAGGAGCTCCTTGGTCGTCCAATCGAGCTCGCCGTCCTTGAGGATCGCCATGACGAGCTCGGTGAAGACGCTGCCGAGCTCGGGGGTGTGCCCGAACACCTTGAAGATGTTGAGGAGCATCTCGAAGCGCTCCTCGGCCTTGTCGTAGAAGGCGTTGGTGGCAGCATCGGCCTGCTCGCGTTCGACGTAGGAAACGGTCATCGTGGCTCTCCTCTATGCTGCGTCCAGCGGTTGGCGGTCGGCTGTGTAGCCTACCGCGATCGCGTCCGTCGTGGTCGCCTTCGGGCGACGGATCAGTGCTCACGACCGTAGGCCCCGGCGAGAGAGGGATGGGAGCCCAGGGGTCTTGAGCCGAGCCCTCTGAATCACCCAGGATCAGAGTGCCGGCCGAGCAAGACATGAGCGAAGCCATCAGGGGAATTCACCACGTCACCGCGATCGCCACCGATCCTCAACGCAACGTCGACTTCTACGCTGGAGTGCTGGGTTTACGCCTGGCCAAGAAGACCGTCAACTTCGACGATCCGGCACCTACCACATCTACTACGGCGACGAGCTGGGGCGTCCCGGCACCATCCTGACGTTCTTTCCGTGGCCGCTGGCACGGCGCGGAAGCCGCGGCTTCGGCCAGGCCACGGTGACCTCGTTCTCGATTCCCGACGGATCGCTCGGCTTCTGGCAGACCCGCCTCGGAGAGCACGGCGTCGTCGCCGAGGAGCCGAAGTCTCGCGAGAGATGATCGACTCCCTGTTCGACGGTGGCGATCGATCGACGTCGCAGGAGTAAGGGAGGCAAGGCGAACCGGGGGCTTTTGTCCCCGCCTGTTGAGCCTCCCACTGCCGATCGACCTCAACCCTGGCAGGGTGCGGTTGCGGCATCCGCGCTCGGGAGCCGGTGCCGAAGAGGCGCGACTCCGTGAGACATCCATCCGCAATCCTCTGGCTCTTCGGTGTCTTCGTCGCGGCGGCCTCCGTGGCTCAGCCGCCCTGCGCACCGCTGGCTCCGCCCGAAGAGCCGATCGTCGAGGTCTTCCCCTCCGAGGTGGCCCAGTTGCGAGACATCGTGGCGGCGGCATCGACCGGCACGACGATCCTGCTTCACGACGGTCTCTACGACCTGAGCCACGGCGACGGCGCAGATCGGCTGAGCTTCAACACGCCAGGCGTGACTCTGAGATCGGTGAGCGGCGATCGGGACGCGGTGGTTCTCGACGGCGCCTACGGCACGAACGAGCTGATCTCCATCCTGGCCTCCGATGTCACCATCGCCGACCTCACGGTGAAGCGAGCCTTCGACCATCCGATCCACATTTCGGGCAACGCCGGCAGTCCGATCACCGGAATCGTCCTTCACAACCTGCGCGTCGTCGACCCCGGCCAGCAAGCCGTCAAGATCAACCCGATCGACGACGGCTACGTGGACTTCGGGGTGATGCAGTGCAGCCTCATCGAGCTGACCCCGGTCGGCCGGGAGGAGATCCGAGACAACTGTTACACCGGCGGGCTGGATGCCCACCAGGCTTGGGGTTGGCTGGTTCGTCGGAATCGGATCGAGGGCTTCTGGTGCGATCAGGGGCTGTCGGAGCACGGTATCCATTTCTGGCGGGGATCGCGGGACACCCTGGTGGAGGAGAACGTCATCGTCGACTGTGCGCGCGGGATCGGCTTCGGCCTCGGCGCGGACGGATCGGCGCGGGAGTACCCCGACGACCCCTACCCGGATATCGGCTACATGGGCCACATCGACGGCGTCATTCGGAACAACTTCGTCGCCGCCGATGATCCGGCCCTCTTCGCCTCCGCGAGCGGGTTCGACACCGGGGTCGGACTCGAACAGGCTCACGGCACCGAGGTGCACCACAACAGTGTGGCGTCGACTCAGACCCCCCGCTCATCCTCGATCGAATGGCGCTTCCCCAACACGTTGGCGGAGATCGCCAACAACCTGGCGAGCTCCGTGCTCAAGCCCCGCGACGGCGGGGTCGCGAACCTGACGACGAACATCGAAGACGCCTCGCTATCCTGGTTCGCCGAGATCGGGGCGGGCGATTTGCACTTGACCGAATCGGCCTCCGCCGCGGTCGACGGCGGTACGGCTCTCCCGCCCGGCGCCGCCGACTTCGATATCGATCTGGAGATCCGTGACGGCAACCCCGACGTCGGAGCCGATGAGGTGCGAGAGGTGCTGTTCATGGACGGTTTCGAGTCGGGCGACACCTCGGCGTGGTCGGTGGTCGTGCCGTAGCACCGGCGGAGTCTTGCCGCGGGCCGCTAGGGATGAACCCCCGTCGCGTGCAATCGAAAGACGATTTCCGGGGTCGCGAGATCGATCTCGGTGCGCACGAAAAGCACTCCGGTCGTCGACGCCGGGTCGTAGGCGCAGAGCCCCGGCCCGAGCCCGGTGCTGTCGGACGAGCGAAGATCGGCGCGCACGATCGGCTTGCCCGCCGCATCGCGACGTAGCCGGGGTGGATCGAGCGACTCGAGCTCGAGCACCCGGCAGCCTCGGTGGCGGGGACGTGGCGACAACCGTTTCGGAGTGACGAGAAGCAAGAGGCTCCCATCGCGGGCTCGAGCCACGTCCGGCTGGGTCAGGACGTGACCCCCGAGGGCTGCGGCATCGCGGCGATCGCTCAGACGTCCCCGCCAAGTCCAGTCGAGACGGGCCCTCGGTCCCTCGCCGTCGGTGGCGAAGACGCCGAGGAACTCCGCGTTCCGGTTGCGCCTTCCGGTCAACGGATCGATGACCAGACACTGGGCCACCATGTAGAGCGTCTCGTCGAGACCGTAGAGCGCCGGCTCGGTCCACAGCGCACAGCGGGCGAGTTCGGGATCGAGCGTCGAGAGATCGAGGTCCGGGCGCCAGGCCGGATCGGTGAGAGCACCGCCGAGCCGAGCCTCACGACCCCGGCCGAGCCCGCGCGGACTCGGGGATCGGGAAAGGCGAAAGTGGACGCTCTGCGGGCGGCGGTCTTCGTCGCCGAACGGCTCAAAGTAGCGCAAGTGCATGCCGAACCACCGGGTGCCGGATCGTCTCTCGAGCGGCGCCAAGGTCGATACCTCGTGTACCGACACTCCCTTGCCGCCGGTCGGGCTTGGATCGGTCTCGTGCGCCGAAGTGGCGAGGCTACGCACGAACTGCCAGCTCTCGCCCCCGTCATCGCTCGAGGCGAGATGGATGCTCACTCCGAACTCGGGACTCGACCGCGGTCTGTGGAGATGGAGATAGGAATAGGAGAGCCACAGGCGGTCACTCGACGGATCCTTGCGGACCGCGGGGTCGCCGTACCCGCGGAAGGGGCTGGGCGAGGGGCCGGGCAGGGTGAAGAAGGGATCGCCCTCGATCCGCATCTCGGGACACTGCGGGTTGTCGGCGCGGCAGTCGAAGCGCACCGGCACCGCCCCGGCCGCGGCTGCGGACACCAGCAGGACGGCACTCAGTGCCAGCACCGCCGCCCGCGCGAACTCGATCCGCGCCCCCTCGTTCCCGGCCGAGCTCCTCGCGACCCTCGTTGATCTCATCCAGGCCTCCCTTCTGCCGGCAGGGCACCGGCGTCTTCACCCATTTGGGGTCGCGAGGCCCTCGCTCGTATGACTCGAAACCCGGGGACGACCGGCGAGACCGCAGTGACGATTCGGTCCGAACGAGCGCTCCACGTGCTAGGTTTTCCGGTACGCCATGTCCGCTTCGCCCACCGCATCGACCACTACTCCTCTCCTCGACGCCGCCAAGTTCCGCGACCCGCGGCGGACCGCCACCGGCGAGGAGCGCGCCCAAGTCGAGCTCGAAACCCTCGAGACTCTGTGGTTCAATACCGGAACGCTGTGCAACATCGAGTGTCGGCGCTGCTACATCGAGTCGGGCCCCACCAACGACCGCCTCGTCTACATCGGTGCCGACGAGGTGGAGCGCTACCTCGACGAGATCGCCGAGCTCGGCCTGACGACCCGCACGATCGGCTTCACCGGCGGCGAACCATTCATGAATCCGGAGTTTCTCGTGATGGTGGAAGAGTGCCTGAACCGCGGTTTCCGGGTGCTGGTGCTGACCAACGCCATGCGGCCTCTGATGCTGCCGGCGACCCGCGCCCGACTACTGCGGCTGCACGAGAGATTCGGTCAGAGGCTCCACCTGCGGGTCAGCCTCGACCACTACACGAGAGCGCTGCACGAGGTCGAGCGCGGTCCACGCTCCTGGGATTCGACGCTGCGCGGCCTCGGCTGGCTGGTGACCCACGGGTTTCACCTGTCGGTCGCGGGACGAACCTGCTGGAACGAGGAGGAGGCCGCGGCTCGGCTCGGTTACGCGCGCCTTTTTGCCGAGCTCGGGCTGGCGTGCGATGCCGGGGACCCGGCGCAGCTCGTGCTCTTCCCCGAGATGGACCCGACTCGCGACGTACCGGAGATCACGAGCGACTGTTGGGGCGCCCTCGGCGTCGAGCCGTCCAGCCTCATGTGCGCCACCAGTCGCATGGTGGTCAAACGCCGGGCGGCGTCGTCGACTACGGTCGTCAGCTGTACGCTGCTGCCCTACGACGCTCGGTTCGAGCTCGGGTCCACCCTCCGCGAGGCCTGCGGTCCGATGCCGCTCAACCATCCTCACTGCGCGCGCTTCTGTGTTCTCGGCGGGGGGTCCTGCAGCGCCGGTTGACGGTTCGGGGCACGACCGTCGACCAAGCCGAGGTCTTGCCCGACTCGCAGCCCGCCACCACCGTGCCGCCGAAGGCGTCGATCGACGTCTCGTTCCGAGTGTGCCCGTCGTCGGGCCCGAGCCGGTGTTCGACAAAAGGGAGCCGGCCCCCTCCACGCGCTCGAGCAACGACTCTTCGGGGCCGGGTGCGGCGGAGCGCAGTCCGCTTGCCCGAGGGCGCTGGACGTCGAGCGGCAGCACCCAGCCGAGATCGTCCGTGTCGCCCGGCATCACCAGAGTGCCGAGAGGGGTTCTCAGCGCCGCGACGAGCTCCGCCGGCGGCCGAAGTTCGGCTCAGGCCGCTTCGCAGAGCGATTTGAGGTTGGCCAGAGAGCGCTCGAGGCACTGGGCCTGCAACCGCTCGACCGTCGCCGCATCGGCCGGGGAGCGCGCCGGCTCGGCGCGCTGCCCGGGCTCGAGATCGAGGTCGACCTCGACTTCGGTCTCGTTCCCCTTGGCGGCGTAGGTCCAGTCCTGGTTGCACGCGATCAACAGCTGTTCGAACGACGAGCCCAGACTGATGCACTCGGTGGGTCCTTGCGCCTTGGCGCGCCAGTGCACGACGCCTTCGACCTGGTCCTCGACAGCGGGCTGGGTCAGCGGGAAGCGCACCCCGACCGCCAGGTAGGTGCGACGGTGGCCGTTGGAGACGAGCGCCTCGGTGTCGCTCCAGCCCACGAACCAGCGATCCCATCGATGCGGGTCGCGAGCGAGCGCGCAGACCTCTTCGAGGGCGGCGTCGATTCGAATAGTTCTCTTCACGTGTGCCATCTCATTCCTCCTCTGTTGGTGGGCGGAAGGACGAGACGGGCTTCGTGGCGGAAATCTCCAGCAGCAGCTCGCGGACTCGACCCGGCTCCCGCCCTCTCTGTCATCAATGAGATAGGCGTCGGTCGGCGCCGACTGTTACGGACCGGGATCTCCGCTCTCACTCGAGCTCGCCTTTTCTCTCCACTGCTCCCGCGAGTAGAGTTGAGGCCACCGACTCGCGGAAGGAGGAGAGGATGCGAATCGCAGTTTTGGGCACCGGAGTCGTCGGGCAGGCGCTGGCGACGAAGCTGGTCGAGCTCGGGCACGAGGTCCGAATGGGCTCGCGCACGGCGGACAACGAGCAGGCCTCGGCATGGACCGCCGCGGCCGGCAGCCGCGCGTCGCACGGGACTTTTGCGAAGGCTGCCGCCTTCGGTGCTCTGGTGTTCAACTGCACCGCCGGCGCCAGCTCCCTCGCGGCTTTGCGCAGCGCCGGGGAAAAGAACTTGAACGGCAAGATCCTCGTCGACGTGGCCAATCCGCTCGATTTCTCCGAGGGCATGCCGCCCACCTTGACGGTGTGCAACACCGACTCGCTGGGAGAACAGATCCAGCGGGAGTTCCCGGCCGCTCAGGTGGTCAAGGCCTTCAACACGGTCAACTACCGAGTAATGGTCGACCCCGGTCTGGTCGGCGGAGCACACGACGTCTTCGTCTGTGGCGATGACGAAGACGCCAAGGTCCGGGTCAAAGAGCTGATCGCGCGATTCGGCTGGGAGTCGATCCTCGACCTCGGCGACATCACGGCGGCCCGCGGCACCGAGATGATGCTGCCGCTCTGGATTCGCCTCTGGGGCTTCATGGAGACGACCGATTTCAACCTCAAGGTGGTGGGCCCGGCCGACTGACGGCGCCCGCAGTCGAAAGCCGCGCGATTCGCGAGGGGAGACCCCGGTCCTCGAGTCGGGGTCCGTCGGCTAGAACTTGACCGCGAGGGCTGTCGCGACCGTGGTGTCCTCGAACAGCCGCTCGTCCTCGCTGAAGGTCAGGGCACGAGCTTGGCGCCGCTGGCCGCTGGACATGTCGTCCTCCCGACGATGACTATGGCAGGCTCACCTGCTGCCTGCTCGAGCCGTCAACCCTTGCGGGCATAGTCGATCGCCATCCCCTTCGCTTCGCCCTCCGGGGTCTCGAAGAACATCTCCATCGAGTGGTGATCGTCGTCGACGAGGGTGATCACCGACCGCTTGGCGACCGGCTGCCCGTCGCGCGGGTTGGTCATCGAGCCACGCATCGTCCACATCTTGCCGGCGGCGTCGACCTCACCCTGTTCGAACTGCATGATCGTAGAGGCGGTGTCGATCCAGAACCCCTCCCAGCGGCGATCCACCGTGTTGTAGCCGAAGAACCCCCGTCCTTCGAAGTCGGGAAACGGACCCTCACTGGGGTCGCCCTGATAGCTCTGGCGCAAGAAGCGCCCCCCCAGCTCCCAGGAGTTGGTCATCGTGCCGGTCGATACCATCGGCTCGCCCGGACCCATCCACATCCGGACCTCGGCCGAGAACTCCCCGACGAACGGTTCGAGCATCGCGTGCTCGGCCGCGGGCGCCGCCATTGCGGCGAAGTCACTACTGCTGGCATCGGGTGCGTCACTCATGGCTGTCTCCCCAGATAGTGGTCGGTGAGAGCGAGATCATAACCGGCCGCGGGGATGCAGACTCACTCGGCCGAGGGTCTTCCAGGAAGGCGAAGCGATGCTGCGAAGTCACCGACGCGAGGGGTCCTCGTCGGAGGATGGATAGAGCGCGTCGACGATCTGGTGGAGCGCTTCTTCACGAGCCAGCTCGCCGTTCAGGAAGCGTGGCCAGATTCCGTTCTCGACGGTCGCGATGGCACCGCTGCGCTCGTAGAGGTCGGTCGCGTCTCCGTAGGCGACGTGTTCCGGGTCGTAGACCCGGCGCATGGTCGCCGCCGCTTGGACGAACATCAAGGTGTGCGGCACGTCGTGGAACCCGGCGTCGCTCCGAACAAGGCCGCGCTCCAAGAGCCGCGCCCGCAACTGGTCGAATGCGTTGTCGTCGCCCTTCGACGCGATGTCGAGAGCGTGGGTGGATTCGTGAAGCAGGGTCTCCAGCAGCAGGCCGTCCGCCTCGCCGCTCCCGACCTCCACCACCGCGACCGGTTGGTCGCCGCGCAGGTAGTAGGTCATCGCCCCCGGCGGGTTGGTCCGCGTGACCAGGAACATCGGCACCTGTACGTGCGGGTCGGCGATGCCCAGCGACTCCATCATGAAGGCGAGCGCCTCGCGGTGACGGGGGACAAACGCCGCCTCTAGATAATTCAGACGCGCCTCCAGCTCGACCTTGCGCGACGGCCACAGCTCGGTCTCGAAGCTCGAGATGCGCTCCTCGATCGCCGCCGCCAAGCGCACGGCGTCATCGCGGATCGAGATCGAACGGCCACGTGGCTGGTAGGGCTCGGGCAAGGTAACCCGCGAGCGGCGCGCCGCTCAAGTCGGCCGCCTGCGCACGGACGAAGAAGTAGAGATCCACCAACGGATCGATGCGCAGCTCGAGGCTGGAAGCCGCTGCGACCGGGACCGAGGGCTCGGGCTGCGAAGCAGCGATTGCGACGGTGTCGCCGACACCGGCGCCGAGAGCCAGCGCGAGCAGCAACGTCACTAGAACTCGACCGTCGGTCATGATCCGGCTAGCTTAACCGCCGCGCGCTCGACGGTCACCGCTCGGGCGTCGCCGTCCTCGAGGCGGGGGCTTCGGCTTCCGGGGACTGGGCCGGCAATACCAGCGGCGGTTTGTCGCCGCCGACCACGGCACCGGGCGGGATCCTCGCGTAGTAGGGCGACACGACGGTCTTCGGCAGGGTGCGGACTCCGTCGCCCATCTTGATCGGGCCGATTCCGGTGCCGGCGCCGAGCTTGCAGTCGGCGCCGATCTCGATGAGGCCGTAGCGGAACTTGCCGGCACCCTCGTAGGCGTGCACCGAGAGCTGGCTGAAAGCGCCGATGAGCGTGTTGTCGCCGATGAAGATGAGCTCGGGGCGGAAGTGATCGAGCCACGCCATCTGCATGATCTCGACCCCGCGGCCGACGTTGACGCCCATCCATCGGTACCAGCGGTTCTTGGCCGGGGTGCCGCGCATGAAGATCGACACCGCGACCTGCAACGACAACAGGATCCGCCGTCCCAACGGCAGGTTCAGTCGGCGCCAGTTCACGGCTCCCTTCTCATCCGCCTGACCCAGGCCGGAGATCGTGTACTGGCGCTTTCCACGCGACAGGAACTCCTCGAGGTTCGCCTTGCCGGCATCCGTTCGGGGATCGAGGGTCGTCACGTCGACGCCCTTGCCGCCGGAGGTCTTGCTGATCCGAATCGTGCGTCGGCTCTTGTGGCTGAAGCGAATCGCCCGGCCGATGATCTCGATCGTCACCCGCCGCATCACCTCTTCCGGGGTCGCGCCGTCGTTTGCCATGTCATCTGCGACTCTAGCCTGCATTTCGCAGTGCGCCGTGCAAAGGGGGCGAGTTTTCGGTGGGACGCGCGCCGACACGATCAGCCAACAGTGGACCGACCGGGGGCACGGGCCCCCGTGAGTCCTCGTCTTCGGCTCGGTTGGCTTTCTCGGCTCGAATCGCCAACATTTTGGGGTCACCTCGCGTATCAATAGAACGAGCGCCTCGGAGCTTTGCCGGTCGACGCGGAGATTCTCTGGCAAGAGAGAGCTCGACCACCGAGACGCGGAGCCGACCGTGTTGTCTTAGGAAGCAGATGAACGCGCACCTCATCGGCGCGACCTTGCTGGTCGCAGTCGCCTTCGCCGTCCCGAGCCGATCCCAGGACGAGGTCCCCAAGCGTGCCTACCAGACGGCGCGCGTTCGAGGCGCGCCACCGGTCGTCGACGGGCGGCTCGATGATCCGGTCTGGGAAACCGTCGAGTGGTCGGGCGGCTTCGTTCAGCGTGATCCCACCGACGGCATCGACCCGAGCCACCAATCGCGGTTCAAGGTCGTCTACGACGACCACGCCCTCTACTTCGCGTTCTACCTCGAAGACGATCCGACCAAGGTGACCAAGCAGCTCGCCCGACGCGACTGGTTTCCGGGAGATTGGGTCGAGGTCAACATCGACAGCTTCAGCGACCGCCGGACCGCCTTCTCCTTCACCCTCAGTCTCTCCGGCACCCGCGGCGACGAGTTCATCTCGAACGACGGCAACAACTGGGACACCAGCTGGGATCCGGTGTGGACCGGTGCGGCCGAGATCAACGGTGAGGGATGGACGGCCGAGACCCGCATTCCGTTGAGCCAGCTTCGTTTCAGTGCCGCCGAGGAGCAGGTGTGGGGACTCCAGGTCACGCGCCGCCTCTACCGGCTCGAGGAGCGCTCGACGTGGCAGCGCATCCCGAAGGACCGCACCGGTTGGGTGAGCAACTTCGGGGAGCTGCGCGGACTGCGCGATCTACAGCCGAAACGGCGGATCGAGCTGCTGCCCTACGCCGTGACCTCGACCGAGCGCTTCGAGACCGAGGAGGGCAATCCCTTCCGCGACGGCGAGAACAACGAGCTCGACGGAGGCCTCGACGGCAAGATAGGGCTGACCAACAACTTGACCCTCGACTTCACGGTCAATCCCGACTTCGGTCAGGTCGAGGCCGATCCCTCACAGGTCAACCTCACCGCCTTCGAGACCTTCTTCTCGGAGCGGCGCCCGTTCTTCATCGAGGGCAAGAACATCTTCGACCTGCGGCTGGCACCGGCGGTCACCGGCGGCGACTTCGCACGGGACATGCTTTTCTACTCACGACGCATCGGCCGGTCACCTTCACACGATCCGGACCTCGACGACGACGCGTTCGCCGATGTTCCCGAGAACACGACCATCCTCGGTGCGTTCAAGCTCTCGGGCAAGACCGCCTCCGGCTTGTCGATCGGCCTGCTCGAGAGCTTCACGCCGAAAGAAGAGGCCACCGTCGACCTCGACGGTGAGCGCAGCAGGCTCACCGTCGAGCCGCCGACCAACTACTTCGTCGGCAGGCTACAGCAGGATTTCCGGGAGGGCGACGTTCTCGTCGGGGGCATGCTGACCACCGTCAATCGCGACCTCGAGCCACACCTCTCAGAGCTGCGGGACTCCGCCTACTCCGCCGGCCTCGACTTCAGCGCTTACCTCCACGACCGCGACTACCGCTTCGAGGCATCCGTCTTCGCCAGCGAGATCCAAGGCAGCGAGGAGTCCATTCTGGAGGCTCAGGAGTCCTCGGCGCGCTACTACCAGCGCCCCGACAATGACGCCGCCTCGCTCGACCTCACCCGCACCTCGCTGTCCGGCCACGCCGGCTCCCTGCGGTTCGAGCGCACCGGCAACTCCGACCTGCGCTTCCAGACCGGCGTCGCCTGGCGCTCACCCGGTTTCGAGATCAACGACCTGGGCTTCATGCGCAGCGCCAACGAGATCAACCAGTTCACCTGGGTCGGCTGGCGCAAGCAGGACCCGTTCAGCATCTTCGACCATCTCTTCATCAACGGCAACCAATGGCTCGACTGGGACTACGCCGGAAACTTCCTCGGCGCCCAGTTCAACGTCAACGGCAACGCGCGGTTCCGCAACAAGTACGGCGCCGGCTTCGGCGTCACCCGGCGCGAGGGCCGGATCTCCAACACCGAGCTGCGTGGCGGACCGGCGTCCAAGTGGCCGGGGCAGTGGAGCTGGAACTTCTGGGTCGATACCGACCAGCGGCGCAAGGTGAGCGGCGGCGTCGGCGCCTGGGGAGCCGCGGGCGACGAAGAGAGCCGTAACGCGCAGGAGGCGTGGGCCCGAATCGTCTATCGACCGACGGACGCCCTCCGCCTCTCCTTGCGTGCCTCCGAGGAGCGCGATCGACCCTTGATGCAGTACGTCGACACCCTCGACTTCGCTTCCATCGACCGCTTCATCTTCGGTCGCCTCGATCAAGACACCATGGCGCTGACCGCGCGCATCGACTACTCGATCACCCCCAACCTGACCGTTCAGTACTACGGTCAGCCCTTCATCTCGACCGGCCGCTACGACCAGCTCAAGCGCATCACCCAGCCGCTAGCCGCTATGTTTCGCGACCGTTTCGAGAACTTCACCGCTGACCAGATCGTCCTCGACGAAGAGAGCTACAGTGTCGACGAGGACCTCGACGGAACCGTCGACTACACTCTCGACAATCCCGACTTCGACTTCCGCGACTTCAACTCGAACCTCGTCTTGCGTTGGGAGTACCGCCCCGGATCGGCCCTCTTCCTGGTCTGGAACCAGATGCGCTCCAGCGAGTCGTTGCTCGACGATCGCGCCTTCGGCAGCGGCTTGAGCGAGCTCTTCGACTCGCCCGTCGAAGACGTCGTGCTCATCAAGTTCAGCAAGTGGCTCTCGCCCTGAGGCGACAGAGTCGCTCTCCAGGAGACGCTGGGAGACTCGCTTGAGTCTCGAGTGTCGCGGCGTCGAGCTGAAGAGACTCCTCAGGATGGCAAGTTGACACCTGTGCGCTATAGTGCTATGGTCTTCTATATCACCAGGGTCCGGGAAGTCATCTTCCATGAACGTCCACCTCAACCCGAGCTCCACGAAGCCCATCTACCGGCAGATCGAGGGCCAGATCGAGCAGGACATCGAGGCTCGGCGCCTGCGAACAGGGGACTTGTTGACGCCGATCAGCCGACTCTCCGAGGCGTTGGCGACTTCGCCGGCGGCCGTGCGCAAGGCTTACGAAGCTCTGACTGCCCGAGGTCTGTGCCGTCGCGAGGGGAAGGCGAGCTACCGCGTCGCCCACGAGGACGGTAAGGCAGAAGCCTGGGAGCGGCCCTCCGAGGATCTGCTCGCTCACCACGTGCTCCTCCGCGAGCTGCAGCTCGCCCGCGCGGTTCAGACCCGGCTGCTGCCGCCCGCGCTCATCCGGAGCTCGACCTCGACGATCGTCTCCCGGAGCCTGCCGGCAGCCGTCGTTTCGGGCGATTTTCACGAGGTGGTTCTCGAGCCCGACGGCCGCCTGGCGCTGGCGGTCGGCGACGTCGCTGGCAAGGGGCTCGCCGCCAGCCTGATCATGGCGTCGGTCAAGGCCGCGCTGCCCTTCGTGGCCGCCGGGAGGACTGCCGCGGAGACGGTGGGCGAGCTGAATCGAAGGCTGTGCGGAGAGCTCGCGCGGCGCGAGTTCGTCGCTCTGGTCCTGGCCCGCTACGAGCCCGAAGCGGGCACCATCGAGCTGTGCAACGCTGGGCTGCCCGATCCGCTGCTGCTGACCCGCGACGGCGGAGTGCACCCCGCGGAGGTTCGCGCCCCTCGGCTACCGCTGGGTGTCCGCGAAGGACTCGCTTATCGCAGTCTCACGCTCTCCGTGGCGCCCGGAGATCGGCTGCTGTTCTACTCCGACGGCATACCGGAGGCGCGAACGGCCGGCGGCGAGCCTCTCGGTTACGAGACGTTCGAGGCTCTGGTCAGAGATCACGCCCGCCGCGACGGCGAACCGAGCGACGCGTGGCTCGATCGCCTCCTCGAGCTCGTTCGGCAAGCGACGGTGGAGGAACGGCAAGACGATCAGACGGCGGTGCTGCTGGAATGCGGCTCGCCGGGGCCAAGCCGAGGCTGAGCGCATGCAGATCCACATCACTTCGGCCAGCGACCTGCCGATCTACCGTCAGATCATGCGTCAGATCGTCGACGCCGTTGCTGGCGACCGTCTGCGGCCCGGCGACAAGCTCACCTCGCAACGTGAGCTCGCCGAGCAGCTCGTCGTTTCGCCGCTCACGGTCAAGAAGGCCTACGACGAGCTGGAGCGTGAGGGGCTCATCCAAACCCAAAGGGGTCGCGGTACGTTCGTGGCCGCGCGGGCCACGGCGGTCGATCCCGCCGCTCAGCGGCAACGGCTGCGCGAGATGGTGCGCCGGCTGCTGTCGCGCGCGCACCTCGGCGGTCTCGATTTCACTTCGGTGTTGGCGCTGGCCCACGAAGTCCACGCCGAGCTCGAGGCCGAGCGTGCCGCCGAAGGGGGCTCTGACAACGACGAGAGCGGCTCCACGCCGCGGGAAAGCGAGAGCGAATCATGAGCGTCGTCGACTTCCATCGGATCCACCACGCCTACGAGCGCGGCAACCAGGTGCTTCGCGACGTCAGCTTCACGGTCGAGCGCAGGCAGGTCCTCGGGCTACTCGGGAAGAACGGCGCCGGCAAGACCACCCTGCTGCGTCTCGCCATGGGCCTGCTGAAGGCGCAGGAGGGCGAGGTGCGACTCCTGGGTCTCGACCCTCGCGAGCGTCCGCTCGAGGTCAAACTCCGGGTCGGCTACGTCTCCGAGGACCAGATCTTGCCGCCGGCCTTGCGGGTGCGCCAGGTGCTCGACTTCCATCGGGGGGTCTTCCCGACCTGGGACGAGGAGGTGGCTCGCCGCCTCGGCGAGCGCTTCGAGATCCCTAGCGAGGCGAAGATCAAGACTCTGAGCAGGGGGCAGGTGCGGCAGGTGGCGCTGCTGTGCGCCATCGCCCATCGGCCCGAGCTGCTCATCCTCGACGAGCCGGCCGGAGGCCTCGACCCGGCCGCCAGGCGGGAGTTTCTGGAGACCTCCATCCAGCTCCTCAACGAGGCGGGCTCGACGATCCTCTTCTCCTCCCATTACATGTCCGACGTCGAGCGCCTGGCCGACCGCATCGTCATGCTCCACGATGGCGGCGTGCTGGTCGACAGCGAGCTCGACGAGCTGCGAGAGAGCTACTCGTTGGCGATGGTGCCCGCCGGCCCGGAAACCTCGCCGGAGCGACTGCGGGCGCTCGCCGGCTGCACCAGCGTCCGCCGCCGAGGGGACTCACTGCATCTCGTCTTCGAGCTCGAGCCTCAGGCCGCCGAGTCCCTGCTCGAGCGCGAGCTCGGAATCGCGAACAGCCGCTGCTCCGCATTGGCGCTCGAGGAGATGTTCATCGAACTCGTCGGGGGTCAGGCTCCGGAGTCATCCTAGGACACGCCCATGATGAACGCCGCACGAGCCGATTCCATTCTTTACCGAGCCGTGAGTCGCTCGTGGTCGAGCTGGCTCCCGCTGCTGCTACTGGCCACCGGACTCAACACCAGCCTGCTCTTCGGATGGATCACCGCCGCCGCGGCCCGCGGACAGAGCTCGGCGGTACCACCCGCGCACCTCGGGCTGCTCTTCTGGAGCGGCTTGGCGCTCTACCTGATTCTCGGCTACGAGAGGAGGCGCTGTGACCGGCTCGAGCTGACCCTGCCGTTGCCGGCGCACCGCCTCTGGCTCGGCCATCTGGCCGCGGTCTACAGCGCCGGACTGGCGTTCCTCGGCGTGGGCCTTGGAGGAGGCTGGCTGATGGCGCGCGTCGCGGTCCGTCTCCAACCTTCGCTCGAAGCGTCGTTGACGCTGCGACGTTTGGTTCCTCTCCTGCTGGCGAGCTTGTTGCTCGCGGTCGCCCTCTTCGAGCGCGACGACCCGCCCCAACATCGGATCCGCGGTGGCTTCGCCGGTCTCCTCCGGCGGTTGCTCGTCGTCGTCGCCATCGGAGCGGTCGTCTGGGTGCTGAGCGGTCGGCCGATCGCCTGGTCTCTTCTCTTGGCAGGGCTGGCGGCGGTCTCGTTGGTCAACACCTACCGCTCGCTTCCCGGCTCCTTTCTCTTGCTGCCGGAGCGGCCGGTAAGGAGACCGGTGAGAGGTCGGACCGGCGCGCTTGCCGCGCCTTCCGCCGCCGGCTCCGCACCGCGGTCGGCACCCGGCAAGCTCCGCTGGCGACTGCTGGTGCGGATCCTCTACGACTTTCCGCCGTGGGGCCCGGTGACCGCCTGGGTCGAGTTGCTCGCGGCGATCTTCATCGGCGCACTCTTCGGCGGGCTGTTCGAGCTCTTTCTGGTTCCCGAGACCGAGGGCATGCGATTCACGCAGCTGCCTCTCGTCGTCTACATGCTGGTGGTGCTCTTCGCGCCTCTTACCACCCAAATGAGCTCTCTCGATCCGCTGCCGATCTCTCGCCGAGTCCTGTTCGCCTCCGTCATTGTGCCGAGCTTGCTGGCGATGGTCGCGGGTTACGCGACGGTGCGACTCATCGTCGCCACCCGTCCGGCCACACCGCTCGTCGAATACCGCATCGAAGAGCCCCACGCCTGGGTCGGCGTCCAAGAGGCCTTGATGAGCGCCACCCGAACCGGCCCCCCGATTCTCGAATCACCGTGGGGCGAGACCCACACGGCATGGCACCGCCCGCTGTTCAAGGGTGGTGAGCTTGTCCTCTACTCACCCTATAGCACCACCGAAGAGACCTCCGCGCGCTTCGAGGCCCTGATGCTCAGTCGCGCGATCGCGGCGGGCTACGGTCTCCAGATGCCGTGGGAAGAAGCCCTGGAGCGCTATTTCGAAGTCGACGGTGACAAGATCGTCGGCCTCAAGCACGAAGGGGTGACAGGGCACGAGTTGTTCGCCGGTGTCGAGCCCAGGTCGCGAGGGCCGATCTCGGTTATCGCGCTGACCATGGCGATCGTCCCCTTCTTCCTTCTCCTCGCCCTGTTCTTGAGGACCTTCCGCGCTACCGTGTCAGACCGCCGGCGCCGGGCGTTCTACTGGAGCTTCCTCGCCGCCCTCTTAATCGTGATGATCGGAGGCTTCACGTTCCAGGTCGCCGGGTGGTTCAACCAGCGCGTCGGCTGGGCAATCCTCGAGAGCCTCGCTTTTCGCTGGGGCCAGAGTCCGACGGCGATGGTTCTTACCTGGCTTCTGTGCTGCCTGGGCATGGTCGCCGCCTACTGGCTGGCTCAGCGCGCCTTCCAGAGAATCGAGCTGCCCGCCACACCCACGAAGTTCACCTTGGTCGACTTCGCCAAGGAGTAGTGGATCCTCCGGGTTGCGGACTCGACCGGTGATCCGCCACTCACCGAAGGTGAGCTCAGTGGCAGAGGGCTCGTGCGCTCACCTCGGGGTCGAGACCATTACCTCGGAGAGAATTGATTCGATTCCCTCCCTACGGCACTCTGGACGCGGCTGTCAGGCCAACATCTCGAAAGGAGAACCGATGTCACGAAGCTCGATCTACCTCTTGCTGGCGATGGCCGGGGCCGTGCTGCCCTGGTTCTTCTTCGCCGAGTTCTTCGCCGCCGAGGGAGCGAGCGGCAACTTCGTCGGCGCCTTGTTCGCCAACGGCGCGGCCGGGGGCTTCACCGCCGACTTGCTGATTTCGTCGCTGGTGTTCTGGATCTTTCTGTTTCCCACCGCTCGCCGGGCCGGAGTCGGTCACCCGTGGGTGTTCGTGGTGATCAATCTCTTGATCGGCTTGTCGTGCGCGCTGCCGTTGTTTCTCTGGCGGCTCGAGCGCGGCTCGCGTGCGACGCCGGAAACCGCAACGCCGTGACCACGCCGGCGTCGACGCCCACCGCCGGCGGCTTCGGCACGGCCCTTCGGGGTTGGCGGCGCCACCGCAGGCTGTCACAGCTCGCTCTCTCCTTGGAGGCGGGGGTCTCTCCGCGGCATGTCTCCTTCCTCGAGACGGGGCGGTCGCGTCCGAGCCGGGCGGTCGAGGTCCGGCAAGGGGATGCAACCCTGCGCTGGCTGACCACTCTCATTACCTTCGGTGGAGCGCTCGATGTCGCGGTCGACGAGCTGGTGGTCGAGTGCTTCTTCCCAGCCGACGTGGAGACCGAGCGATTGATCGCGGCTTCAGCTCGCTGAAGTCCGGTCGAGCCACGACGCATTCCCGAATCTTCGCCCGAGCGGGCGGGGTGAGACTCTCCGTGCAGCTGCTCGGCGCGAAGCAGCTGCACTTCAGCGCGGGTCGCACCGGCCCCGGTTGGGGTAGAGTTGAGATCCGGCGCGGGCCGGGCTCTCGAGGAGGTGAGGAAAGCCGTGGGCTACACCTACCTGCCCCACACCGCGGATCTGCGGGCGCTTCTCGACGCCGCCGACGGCGACGGTCTGTACCAGACGGCGGTCGACCTGGTGCGCGAGACGGTAGTCGGCGAATCGCCGGTCGCCGCTCGTGAGGAGCGCCGCTGGACGCCGATCGGCGACGACGCCGAGGAGCGCTTCTTCCGCTTCGTCCGCGAGCTCGTCTTTCTCTACGACGTAGACGGCTTCCTACCGGCTTGGGTGCGCCGCGGAGAGTCGACCGTGATCGCCGGTGAGTGCTTTGCCGCCATGAGGCACACCAGCGAGCGCCAGATCAAGGCGGTCACTCGCCACGGCTACCGCTTCTCCACCGACGGCCGGTGGCGGGCCGAGTTGATCTTCGATCTCTAGAGGGCGAGCAGCCATGAGCAAGACGACGACCCGGACCCGGACCCACTCACCGGCCCAGCCCCGCTGGGAGCGGATCGACCAGCACCGGGTGCGCCTGCCGCGTCAGGGTGGCATGCGCACCGACGGCTTGGTCTTCGCCGACGCCAAGCTGATGACTCAGCTCGAGGGCGACCAGGCGCTCACCCAGGTGGCCAACGTCGCCCACCTGCCCGGCATCGTCGGCCCGTCGATCGCCATGCCGGACATGCACTGGGGCTACGGCTTTCCGATCGGCGGCGTCGCCGCTTTCGCTGGCGAGGACGGCGTCATCTCGCCCGGCGGCGTCGGCTACGACATCAACTGTGGCGTGCGCCTGCTGGTGACGCCGCTCACCGTCGACGAAGTTCGGCCGCGGATGACCGAGCTGGTCGAGGAGCTCTTCACCACCATCCCGTCGGGGGTCGGCTCGCACCGCTCGGATCTGCGTCTGTCGAAGGATCAGCTCGACGCGGTCCTTTCTCAAGGAGCGCGGTGGGCGGTGCATGCCGGGCTCGGGGCAGAGCGCGATCTCGGGGCGATCGAGGCCGGCGGCTGTCTGCCCGACGCCGATCCCCAGGCGGTCTCCCAGCGCGCCAAGGAACGCGGCCGGAATCAGCTCGGCACGGTCGGCTCGGGCAATCACTTCGTCGAGGTCGGCTGGGTCGCCGAGCGCGACGACGAAGCGGCGGCCGATGCGCTGGGCCTGACCGCGGGGCGGGTAACGGTCTTCATCCACTCGGGCTCGCGCGGGCTCGGACACCAGGTCTGCGACGACCACCTCGACGTCATGGTCGCCGCCGCCGGCCGCTACGGCATCGCCCTGCCGGACAAGCAGCTTTGCTGCGCGCCGCTGGGAAGCCCGGAGGCGGACGCGTACTGGTCGGCGATGAACGCCGCGGCCAACTTCGCCTTTGCCAACCGTCAGGTGATGACTCACTACGCGCGAGCCGCTTTCGGCCGCATCTTCGGGTCCGAAACGGCGTCTGGCATCGACCTGCTCTACGACGTCGCCCACAACATCGCCAAGCTCGAAGAGCACACGGTGGACGGCAAGCGCCGGCAGGTGGTCGTGCACCGCAAGGGCGCGACCCGCGCCTTTCCACCCGGCCACCCGGAGCTCCATCCGCGCTACCGCGACCTCGGCCAGCCGGTGCTCATCCCCGGCGACATGGGGCGCTGCAGCTACGTCCTGCTCGGCACCCGACAGGCCTTCGACGAGACCTTCGGCTCCTGCTGCCACGGCGCCGGCCGCCAGATGTCGCGCCGCGCCGCCAAGCGCGCCGCCCGGACCCGCAACGTCGCCAACGAGCTCGCCGCTCAGGGAGTCGTGGTGCGTGCCGCCAGCCGCGCCACCGTCGCCGAGGAGATGCCCGAAGCCTACAAGGACGTGCGGGACGTGGTGAATGTCGTCGATGGGGCGGGGATCGGCCGGAAGGTGGCGATGCTCAAGCCCGTAGGGGTGGTCAAGGGCTAAGCACCGAGGAATCCAGATGCCGGGCCCGTGGTTGCAGGTAGGCGGACCTCGAGCAGCGGCCCGAGTCTGCGATGATGTCGTCCCGGGGTCGGGAGGCTGGATGAGAACAAACCCTCGAAAGGCAACGTTAGCCGGTGCGCGCCTGGCGGCGGCCGCGCTGGTCGCTGCGGTCGGGTCCGCCGCCGGCACAGCAGCCCAAACCAGGCAGATCCCTCAGTTCGAAGGGCGTGTCGAGGTCACCGAGGTCCTCCTGGATGTCGTCGTCACCGACAAGAAGGGCAATCCGATCGCCGGTCTGGGAAAGAAGGACTTCATCGTCGAGGAGAACGGCCGTGAGATGGAGCTGACCGGAGCGGACTTCTATACCACCCGGTACGGTCCCGGCGGCGGAGGCGACGGTGAGATACCGGCGAGCCGCTATTTCGTCCTCTTCTTCGACGACACCCGGATGATGGCGAATCGGATCAATCGACTCGTCCAACAGCAGCAGAAGGCGGCCCGAGGCAGTCAGGAGTGGATCGAGACCGAGATGAGGCCGTCCGACTGGGTTGCCGTCGCCGGCTTCGGCATGAAGCTCAAGATCTTCCACGACTTCACCCAGGATCGGGAGGCCCTTCTCCAGGCCGTGACCGACGCCGCTCGAGGGATCGATCCGGAGCCGGGCCGCTGGACCCAAGAGCCCGCTTCCGATAGCGGCCCCTCGCTGCTGCGTTACCTACCGTCCGGTCGCGAGCTCCGGCGTCAGACCCGGAGGATCTACTCGGGAATGCGCCTGTTGGCCGAAGCGACCGGCCACATCGTGGGCCGCAAGAACCTCCTCTATTTCGGCATCGGGTTCGGCACGCTGGACGGTCCGGGCGGCTTTGCCATTCCGGACCGGCGCTACTACCCGGACCTCGAGCGTGCGCTCAACGACAACAACGTCGCGGTCTATCCGATCGACCTGACCCTTCAGGCAGCGCGGCACGCGCAAAGCGATTTCCTCAACGCGCTCGCCCACGACACCGGCGGTGTCTACTACCGGAACTTCATCGCTTTCACCACGCCGATGCGTGCCATCGCCAACGAGAACATCGGCTACTACCTCCTGAGCTACCGTTCCGAGCATCCTGAGGGCGAGGCGGGCTACCAGAAGCTCCGAGTCGGCACTCGAATCCCCGCCGTCGTGATACGCGCGCAGCGCGGCTACCGCTACGGCGGCTAGCCCAGCCTGGCCAGCAGCGGGCCAGGCGTGGCACCACCTAGGCTACGACGACCCGATCGCCGCCGGCGTGCTTGGCTCTGTAGAGGGCGCGATCGGCGGCGCGAAAGGCCAGATCGAGGTCGTAGGCCTCGTCGGACCAGAAGAGGCCTAAGCTCGCGCTCGGACGGACGTCGTCGGTGGAGGCGGGGATCCTCAGGCGCCGAATGGCCTCCGCTTTGCGCTCTGCCAACGCCGCGGCGTCGGCCAGGCTGAGGGAAGACAGGAAGAGCACGAACTCGTCCCCTCCCCAGCGCCCGGCCGCATCGCTCTTGCGCAGGTTCCGTTGCAAGGCGGCGGCTCACTGACGCAGGACCTCGTCGCCGACGTCGTGGCCGTGGGTGTCGTTGATGGTCTTGAGTCCGTCCAGGTCGATCAAGAGAAAGGCGTACGGCATCTCGAGACGCTCGAGCAGAGTCAGCTCACGCTCGACGATGCGCACAAAGAACCCGCGTCCCAGAGTGTGGGTCAGGTCGTCCTCGGAGATCAGGTCGTCAAGATCGATGTGGCACTCGAGGATACCGCCGTCGCTCAGCGGCACGGCGACGACTTTGTGCAGGCTTGCCGAGCGCGCACCGGTGACGTGGGCGTGGCAGACCGTGACCGGCTCCTGCCGTTTCGTCGCCTCGATCTTCGGGCAGAACTCGCCATGCTCGTCGCAGGGCTGCGCATAACCGTGAGTGATCTGGTGGCAGGTCCCGGCGGCGCTACCGTAGAGGCGCTCGGCCTCGGTGTTGCGATAGCGCAGCCCGTAGTCGGCATCGATCCACAGGACCGGGAAGGGAAGGGCATCGAGGAGGGGTCTCGCCGCCGGCAATCCCTCGACATCGAGCGGGAAGTGCGGTTGCCTCGCCACTAGCCCAGAACGCTAGCACGGGTTACCGACCGCTGACAGGGAGGGTGTCTCAGGAAGGGGGAAACGGGTCGCTGCGAGCGACAACCTCCTCTTCGGTCAGCCCGTATAGCGGCGGCCCTCCGACCCCCAGAAGCGCGAGGTACGTATAGAGCTGCCCCCGATGATGGACCTCGTGCTCGAGCATCGCGCGGAGCCATTTCCACACCGTGATCTCGGCACCCGCGGGCGTCACGCACTTCTTCTGAAGGGCCTCCGGGTCGAGTGTCGACAGGATCTCGACGGTCTCCTCGCGCATCCGATCGAGAAAGGCGCGCACCTCGCCGTAGCCACTGGCCAACTCGATGGAGTGGCCCGGATAGATGCTCGGCCGACCGCGGACGTTCTCCGCAAACATGTAGCGCTCGAGAGATCCCAGGTGCCTGAGGACGTCACCGAACGAGAACTTGCCCTCCTGGTAGCGCCACTCGATCTGGTCGGGAGGGATTCGATCGGCGACCCCCAGAGTGCGTCTTCTCACGCTGCCGGCGTAGGCTAGAAAAGGCTCGATCGCGGGAATCTCCATGGCAAGAGTCTAGCGTCCCTCGGGACGCCGGTACGTCACAACGGTCCTCTCGACCGGAAACCGGTATCGACTCAGCTCAGAGGCCAGCCGGTCCAGCGCGCCGTCGCGTCGGTGCCGGCGTCCGGGTCGCTGTCGACCCCGACGGAACCTGTGCCGATCGTCAGCACCAAGCCGAGATCCCCGAACATCTCGACCAGTGGGAGCTGGCCGGGGTTCTCGACGCAGCAGTCGATCAGATCGTCGACGGAGACGCCGGTCGTCGACTCGATGAGATCGCCGAGACTCGCCAGATCGAGGTCGGTCTCCCGACCGGGTCCCGAATGGAGCGAGCGCATCACGGCATCGAGCGAGTGACGATCCTCGCTGCGCACCCGGATGGCGACGTCGAGCGCCATGCTGGCAAGGAACCCGCCGCTGTAGATGAGGTCGTAGTTGGTGAGCTTCGTCCGGCCTCCGGCCACCATGCTGAGCTCCCCCGAGGCGGCCAAGTACTTCTCCACCTCGTCAGCCAGCTGGCGGAAGGCGGCTTCCACGGGGATCTCTCCAGCCCCCAGCTGGCTTCGCATCGTGTAGTAGCTCGCCGTTCCTTCGCTCATCCAATAGAGACCCTCTTGCGCCTCGAGATCGCGATACGCGAAGTTCGCGTTCCACAGGTGAAACGCCTCGTGCACGGTGATGAACCGCAGCATCGGCAGCGTCGAGGCGTCGAGCGCGCCGCCCAGCACCATGCTGATCGTGCTCCCCATGACGCCGCCGCCCCAGAAGCCGGCATCCGCCGCGACGAGGAGCATGCGGCCCTCGGCAGGGGCACCGAAGAGCCGGGCGAACACGTCGAGGTAGCGCTCGACCGTGTCGACGATCAGGTCCTTCTGTCCGATGGCCTCAGGGCCGGCCAAGGCGATCCGGACCGCGGCGTCGCTCCCTTCGCCCAATAGGGCCTCGAAGTGCTCGCCGGCGATGAACGCAGAGTCCAGAAGGGCATCGTTGTCATCGGCCCGGAACTGCTGACCGGACACGAGGACCCGCCAAGGGGTCGTGGCACGCCAGCCGTCGGGTAGCGCGAAGGAGACGAGAATGTCCTTCGCCGGAGCACCTTCGAAGAACAGGGCTCGTCCCGACCACAAGACGGCGTCGGGCCTCGCCCAGGCCAGCTCGTCGGCGCCGGGCAGGTTGTCCACGCGATCGTGCCCGAGCCGCATCAAGTAGCGGATCTCGAGCGGCCCGCGAGCGTCGCCAACCTCGTACCGTCCCTGCTCGACGCTTCGGACGACGACCGGCTCGCCGTCGGCGTCCCGGACTTCGAGATCGTGAATGAATCTCGCCCACCCATCCTCGATGCCGCTGTCCTCGGCATCTCGCAGCAACAGCAGCTCGCCGTCGGTCGTCGGAAACAGCTCCGCTTCGACCCGAGCGAGCCGCAGATCCGACGACTCGATGGTGACCCGGTACTCGTCAGCCGGCGAGGGTTCGCAGAGGAGGGACAGTAGCGCCAGCGTTCCCACGGCTCTCGTGATTCTCCCCGAACACGTTGGTTTGAAAGACGTCATCTACTCAGACTCCTCGCGGCGATCGGCTTTCAGTCCGATTCCGACAGACTCTCGAGAATCGCCGCCGCGTTGCCGCCGTTTGCCAATCGGCGGCGGTTACGGTCCCCATTTCGGCGAGAACGGGCGCCGAGAGGACGGTAAGGACGAAGCAAGCAAGGCGTCGAAGCATAGTCGGTCTCCTGATGACGAGAGTCGTCACTTCCCTAGACAATGTGCGAGGAGGTTCGTTAGCGGCGTCCACCGGCGGCACTCGACGAGGTCCCGGACGAAGGTCTCGCCGCCAAGCCGTCGGGATCGCGAGGCAGAGACGTGGCTCGGGTCTTCGCTCACCTCTTTCGGGTGCGGGTGGGCTGGCTCCATCACCACGAGACCGGAAAACGACCCAAGGTGCCTCGCTTCGACAAGGGTCCGCCGCCCGCGAAGTCAGAGCTTGAGGAGTTGCTGACCCGGTGCCGGAAGAGGTCGCGGTCAAGGGTCTCTGGGGTCGGTGGATCTTCGGTTCACGGCAGTGACCGGGCATCCCGGCCGGAAGCGCTCGGCGCCACCCCTTGCCGCGGCCACCGGACCCTTGGAATACTCGGCCCCCAACTCGCTCGAAGGAGGAGACCGGATGGCCGAGCATACCTACGAAGAACTCAAGCACCAGACGATCGCCGAGCTCCGAGAGCTGGCGGCCGGAATCGACCACGAGGCGGTCCAGGGCTACACGCAGCTCAAGAAGGAACAGCTGCTCCCCGCCCTGTGTACCGCGCTCGGCATCGACACGCACGAGCACCACGAGGTCGTGGGCATCGACAAGGGGAAGGTCAAGGCCGAGATCCGGCAGTTCAAGCTGCGGCGTGACGAAGCGCTGGCCGGCGGCGACAAGGCAGCTTACAAGCGGGCTCTGCGCGAGATCCACCGCCGCAAGCACGAGCTGCGCAAATCGATGGTGTGACCCTAGAAATTGTAGATCGCCGACAACGAGGCGGTGTCCACCCGATCGGCGACGTCGATACCGAAATCGAGCTGAAAGCTCGGGAAGGCGACTCCCAGGCCCACCGCATAGTGCGTCTCGTCGTCTCCCCGCGGCAGCAGCCCGCGGAGGACGGGATCGTCGGTCGCGGCGGCTCTCAGCTGGTGGTCGGGATCGAGCCACACCCCGACCCGCACGGCGACCACCGGGGTCGAGCTGAGAAACACGTACTCACCGCCCAGGTGTAGCTCTTCCACATCGTCGACGGTTTGGTCTTCGATGCGGAGGCTCTGCACGATGCTCGAGTACTCGACGCGGTCCCACTGAAAGCTCACGGTGAGGCCGCCCGGAGCCTGGTAGGCGCAACCGAGGCCGAAGGCCAGCGGAAAATCGACCGCCTCCGCCAAGCTTCGCTCGAGCACTCCGCCCGGCGGCACTCCGAAGTCGATCGCTTCGCCGGCTATGAGCTCGAACACGGCTTCAAGCTCAGGCCCCTGGCGATAGACACCCCCGATTCTCCAGCGGTTCGAGAGCCGCACCAGAAAGCCGACGGTCACGGTCCAGTCGCTGTCTTCGACCGTGAAACTCCGCTCCAGCAGCGATCTTTCGGAAAGGTAGGAGTTCGGCACGAAGAGACTCTCCAAGGAGTCCTCGTCGACGAAGGACAGCGTCGCCATCGAGGTGAGCGAAGCATCGTGGTAGACGAGCCCGAGGCCGACGTCGAAGCGCTCGTTGACGCGAAAGGCGCCGGAGAGCCCGTAGCTCACGACATCCAGGTCGGTCCTCACCCGCTGGTCGAGAAGCCGAATCTGGCAGCAGTCGGTGCCACCCGCAAACAGGCCCTGGGTCTCGCCGAGGAACCGGAACTTCGCCAACTGATGGCGAAAGAAAGCGATCGACCAGTCGCCTTTCGGGTAGGCGATCGAGAGGAAGGAGAGCCCCGAGGCGACATCTTCCGAGATCGCCGTCCGCAGACCGACCGTGGTGTCGATCCCGAAGCCGCTGGGGAGGCCTTCCACCCGGCCGCTCTCGGTAAACGGCGTCGAGTAGCTCCAGCGGCGCCCTTCGATCGAGACCTCCGGCTCGACCAGCAGTACCAGCCCAGCCGGATTTGAGAAGGCGGCGGTTGCGTCGTCCGCCAGGGCGACGAAGGCGCCGCCGAAGCCCATGCTCCGGGCACCGGGATCGGAGAAGCTCAACTGAACGGGAACGATCGGCTGCTGACCCGCTACGCCGGCCGGGGCCAGCAGCTCGACGAATAGCAGGACAAGAAGCCCGGTACGGCTGGATAGTCGGACGAGCCGGTCGATCATCATCCCGTCTCTTGTTCGTGCGCTAGTCGATCCCAAGTGTAGCGGCCTCGATTGGGTGGCTCACTACCTAAGTGGGTAGGCGAGCCGGCCCACAGTCGTTGCGGGTTTCTACCGACCACGTCGCGTCTACAAGTGAACAGGGACACGACTCAAGGAGGAGGACAAGCGATGAGAAGGTTCAAGATTCCTAGCAGACGCGCGAGTCGAGGGTTGCAAGCTCTGGTGTGGGCGGCGGCGCTGACCGTGGTCGGCTGCGACAGCAGTGTGAAGATCAGCCCCACCGTGCCGGAGTGGCCCGACATCACCCCCATCGGAGAGCGCAACCTTCTGATCAGCGGCACCCTGGTGAGCGAGCGAGGTGCGTGCCTAGAGGCGACCGTTCTCTTTGACGGCCAAGAGCTGGCCGACGCTCGCGTCAGCTGCCCCGACCCTGAGGGCTGCACCGAGCTCGAACTGGCGGCGGTGACCCCAAGCGCCAGCGGCCACCACACCATCTCCTTCCAGCTGTTGAGTCAGTCCTCGGAGAGCGAACACTACGTGGTGACGGGAAGCGTCGTGGTAACCCGCGGCCTGCGGCTGGGAGGCATCGTCCTCCAACTGGGACCCACATCCGCGACCCTGCAGCCCGGCGAGAGCGTCACGTTCGACCTCGATTTCAGCAGACTGACCCGATGACGGCCCGCTGCGGGGAGCCGCCACCCGACCAAACGGGTGGTGGCGGCGGCGGCGGTGAGATCTAGAATCTCGCCATGAGCCGCGGATGCTCGGCCTTTCGGCCGGCGCCGCGGCCCACATACTCAAACCGACCAGCGAGGCAACCATGCTCAAGAAGGATCACCGTTGCATCCCGTGCGCCCTGGTGCTGGGCGCTCTTCTAATCTCTCCCGCCTTCGCCGGCGACCCGCTGACCCTCGGCGAGGGGATCACCGTCGAGGCGGCGACGCCGATTCACGAGATCCTCGCCGACCCGGATGCGTTCATCGGCAAGACGGTACGCATCGAGGGCGGCGTGCTCGACGTCTGTCCGATGAAGGGCTGCTGGGTAGAGATCGGCAGCGAGGAGGAGAGCCTTCGAGTCAAGGTCGAGGACGACGTGATCGTCTTCCCGGCGGATTCGAAAGGTCGGATCATCGCCGCCCAGGGGACGGTCGAGGCCGTCGAGATGACGCGTGAGAAGTACGTCGAGTGGCTCGCTCACCTGGCGGAGGAGAAGGGTGAGCCGTTCGACATCGCCAAGGCCGATATCGGCGAGGGTCCGCACCGCACGATCCGCATCCGCGGCACCGGGGCGCGGATCGAGTAGCGCCGGCGGCTTGCCTACTGCACCGCGCGACTCGAGGCCTAGTTGGGCAGACCGAGGCGTTGCAGCCACGTCTCGTAGATCGCGCGCCGGGCCGGGTCGTTCTTGCAATCCTCCGGACTCTCGTGGGGTAGCCCTCGCGCCCGGAACGACAAGTTGATGAACACGCAAAACTGGTGCATTCCCGGTGGAACGTCACCGCTCGGCGGCGGCTCCCCGCCAACACGATTCGGTAGATCCTGTCCCGGCACGAACGTCCCCGCAATCTGCGCCGCCTGCGTTAACTTCTGCCAGTTGGGGTAGCTCCCCGGATGCGAGGATTCGTTGAAGACGCTTCGAATCCGACGCAGAGCGCGACGGAACATGCTGAAGCCCTGCGTGTCCTGCCACGCCCATTCGCAACCTTCGACGCCGACGTGGTTTCTGTTTGCCTTCCCGGTTGGGTGGACACCCCAGCGACAGGTCCCTAGCGGCGGGTTGCCGCTGTTTCGGCCGCTGAACGTGAAGTATGCCTCGGCGCCCTCCTCGATGGCGATCTGGACCCGCTGCGGCGCGTGGCTGTGATCGCTCGAAGGGTGTCGGTCTTCGTCGATCATCGCCTTGCCGTACTTGGTCTTGGCCGACCTCAGAAGCTCACGGCACGCCGAGTTGCCGGCGCCGTTGCAGTGGACCGAGGCGATCATGTTCCTCGACGTCGCGACATGGGCGGGGGCGTCCGTCTCGACCAGCACGCCGCCGCCGACTCTCTTCCAGCCGGCCGGAAACCGCGGCCTGATCCGGTCCCAAGCGGCTAGATAGACGCTCAGTCGCTGGCTCACAGGCGGGCAGTCATGCGGACAGTAGCCGTAGGTCTCGTTTCCCAGCTGCCAGCCGTAGACCTCGATGTTGGGATGAGTGGAGTCGAGCCACTCCATGAACTGACCCACGAAGCGATCGACCGTGTCCGGATCGAGGATCGGACCGCGGCCGTCGCCCTGGCTGTTGTGGTAGCCGGTCCCGTCGTGGGTGCCTTGCTGGTGCACGAGGAAGTTGAGCAGAAGGCGAAAGCCGGCGTCGTCGGCTGCCGCGATCGCCGTCCGGTAGGTCCAACCCTCCTGCAGCAGCACGTTGCCGCCGTTGGGGTCGAAATTGCCGGATTCCGTGATCTGGATGGGCGCCCGCCAAATGTCGGCCCGGCGAACCAGATTCCGGCGACGGTTGTCGCCCTCGGGACCCGTGGGGTCGCCGTCCGAGCCGATGGGCAGCGACCAGAGCGTGCCCAGGTCGATCAATCTCTGCGCGGCGGCGGGGGTAGCCAGCGCGCACAACAGGGCGAGTAACGCGAGTGGGACTTTCATGGTCGACGACTCCTCGTTCACTCCCGGCAGCGGCTGCGCCGGTCAGACAGTAGTTCGGGCAATTCATATCGGCGCAGAAGTCGTAGTGTGCCAGAAAGCCTGGCGTCGCATCCTGCACGTAGCACTCGCCCCCTTCTCTCCCGAGTGGGAGCCCTCTAGAGTGAGCACCATCTCGGCTGGGTCCGAGGCGCAGGATGAGAAGACTCACTACCTTCACCCGTGCCTGGTACGCGCAAGAGGTCTTGCGCGAGCTGGTGCTGATCTACCCGGTCTACGCGATCATGATCGGGCGAGTGGGGATAAGCCCGTTCGAGCTCTCCGTGCTGTTCGCCGCCTGGTCGGCCACCGGGGTGGTGCTAGAGGTGCCCACCGGCACTTTGGCCGACCGCCTGCCCCGACGGTGGATCCTGGTGGTCGGCCAGCTGCTCAAGGCGAGCTGCTTCCTGCTCTGGTGGTTGGTGCCGTCCTTCGTCGGCTTCCTCGCGGGATTCATCGCGTGGGGCGCCGGCGGCAGCCTGCGCTCGGGGGCCGCCGAGGCGCTGCTCCACGACAAGCTCGGTGAGCTCGGGAGGCCCGAGCTCTTCGTGCGGGTCTACGGCCGGAGCGAGGCGGCGGGTGCGACCGCCGTGATGCTCGCGATGGCGCTCGGTGGTTGGGCCGCCGAGACCGACTTCGGACTCCCCCTTGCCCTTTCCGTCGCGGCGCCGCTAGCGGCGGCCGCCGTCACTCTGCTCGCCATCAGCGAACCCCCTCGAGGCTCCGACGCGGCTCGCCACGAGCCCTATCTCGCAACCCTCGAAGCGGGCTTGCACGAGGTCCGCGACTCGGTGACCCTGCGCCGCCCGATCCTCTACCTCTGCACTGCCGCCCTCGCCTACGAGGTCGGCGAGGAGTACTTCGGCCCGCTGCTCGACGAGGTCGGCTTCCCGCTTGCGTTGGTGGGACTGATCACCGCCCTCACCCACCTCGCGCGTGCGGGCGGTTCGTTTCTCGCCGAGCGGTTGCGGACGAGACATCAAGGCGGGGTTTCCGCGCTTTACGCCCTCGCCGGCCTCTTGCTGGCCACGGCCGCGCTCAGCCGAGGATGGTTGGCGATGACCACCCTCACCCTCTTCGCCGCTCTCACCGCGGCTGCCAAGGTGCTGCTCCAGAGCCGCCTGCAACACGCCATCGAGGGACACGCACGGGCGACGATCACCTCGGTCGTGGGCCTCGGCCAGGAGTTGGTCGGTCTGCCGTTGTTTCTCGCTATCGGCGCGATCGCGACGCGGACGGGATGGGCGACCAGCTTCGTTCTCTTGGCTGCGAGTCTGACCGTCGGCAGCTTGGTGCTCGGCATCAACGGCAGGGAGCGGTGAGGGTAGCGAGCGAGCCGACCTGCATCCCGCAGTCTTGGCACCGCGATAGGATCCCGATGCGACCGGAGGTTACGCTCGGTCGGACAGGCAATGGATGTCGAGATCGTCCGCGGACCGGACGTCGTCCCCACCCGCTACTGGCGCCAGCTGGAGGACGGCCGGGTACAGTGCGACCTCTGTCCGCGCTTCTGCAAGTTGAGCGAGGGGCAGCGAGGTCTCTGCTTCGTGCGCGGGCGGTCGGGCGGCCGGGTCGTATTGACCACCTACGGCCGCTCGAGCGGCTTTTGCGTCGATCCGATCGAGAAGAAACCCCTCAACCACTTTCTGCCAGGCACCCCGACCCTCTCCTTCGGCACCGCCGGCTGCAACCTTTTCTGCCGGTTCTGTCAGAACTGGGACATCTCCAAATCGCGGCAGGTGGACACCTTGACCGAGGGTGCGGCTCCGGAATCGATCGCCAAGGCGGCGCAGCGGCTCGGCTGCCGTAGCGTCGCCTTCACCTACAACGACCCGGTAATCTTCCTCGAGTTTGCGGTCGACGTCGCCAAGGCGTGTCACCAGCTGGGGATCCTCACCGTGGCGGTGACCGCCGGCGAGATTTGCGCCGAGCCGCGGCGGCAGCTCTTCCGCCACGTCGACGCCGCCAACGTCGACCTCAAGGCCTTCAGCGAGCGCTTCTACCGCCGGCTCTGCGGCGGCGAGCTGGAGACGGTGCTCGACACGTTGGTCTATCTGGCGCGGGAGACCGACGTCTGGTTCGAGCTCACCACCCTGTTGATTCCGGCCGAGAACGACAGCGACGCCGAGATCGATGCGATGACCCGCTGGGTAGTCGCCGAGCTCGGAAGCGACGTGCCGATGCACTTCACCGCTTTCCACCCCGATTTCAAGATGCTCGACCACCCGCCGACTCCGCCCGCGACGCTCGAGCGGGCGCGCGCGATCGCGCTGCGCAACGGGGTGCGCTACGCCTATACCGGCAACGTTCGCGATCCGGCGGGTGCCACCACCTGGTGCCCGACCTGCGGCGAACGGCTGATCGGGCGCGACGGCCATCGCATCACCGGCTGGAGCCTGACTGCCGACGGCGGGTGTCCGGGCTGCGGGTCGAAGGTCCCCGGGCGCTTCGAAAAACTGCCGGGAGAGTGGGGTCACCGCCGCCGACCGGTCAGGCTGGGCGATTTCGCTACGGCCTGAAGGTCGGATCGAAGGATTCCGGCCCGGCGATCGTCTAAGGAGTGCACAAAGAGGCGGTGCGAAAGCAGTGGAGGCAGACGCCGGGTCTGCCCAGTGAGTCGAGACAGCCCGCCACGACCAACCCCACGGAG
The DNA here is from genome assembly GCA_945787575.1 of Thermoanaerobaculia bacterium. Lineage (GTDB taxonomy): Bacteria > Acidobacteriota > Thermoanaerobaculia > Multivoradales > JAHEKO01 > CALZKB01. The sequence goes on from CALZKB010000003.1 coordinate 87,195, forward strand.
GATGACAATGAGAGTGTCCAAGATCCTGTTCACCGTGGCCATCGCGACAGCCGCGTTGGCCGCCGGCACCACCGTCGCAACCGCCACCGAGCCTTGCGGCGACTTCGGCGAGTGCAAGGTGCTGATCGAGATCAACGCATCGGACGGGGACATCGGCTTCCATTTCCTGATGGATGGTGACGACCTGAACTCCGCTCGGCTTCGCGACCCGAACGGCGCCAAGGTCTTCGAGGATCGAGCCAAGGGTCCGTTGGCCGAGCAGAAGCTCACGGAGACCTTTGCCGAGAGCGCCGAGCCGCTCTGCTGGCCCGATCCCGAGGCGGATGAGGACGACGAGATCGTCACCCTCGAGGAGTTCCTGGACCGGTGGACGGCAGGGAGCTATGTGTTCGAGGGGATGTCGGACGGGGGTGAAAAGTCGGGGGGTGTGACGGAGCTCACCTACGAGCTGCCCGCCGCGCCCGCGGACGTCGACTTCGACGGCAGCGTCATCTCGTGGAGTGCCGGCGACGACCTGGGCAACTGCGCGTCGTTCGCGGATCTCAGCGATCTGGTGGCCAAGGGCACGCTCCCCGAGCACCCGGTCGACGTCGCCGTCGCCGCGTGGGAGATCGTCCTCGAGCCCGACGTCGAAGATGGCGACCCGACGGCGCAGCTCAAGTTCACCATCCGGGTGTCGGGCGGCATCGCGCCGAAGGAAGTGACGGTGCCGGCGGATTATCTGGCCTCGCTACCCGACGACACGCCGGCGAAGATCGAGGTCGGCGCGATCGGTGTGGACGACAACGCGACATTCACCGAGGAGGACGGCTTCTGCGTCAACGAGAACGAGGGGTGCGACGACTGAGCCCGCGCCGCGTTCAATCACGGGAGGCGCGGTCGGCCTCGAGCTCGGCCACTGCGGCGGTGATCTCCGGGGTATAGGGGTCGAGCTCGCGGGCGCGGCGCAGCAGGTTGAGCGCCCGGTCGGGGTCGGTCCCGCGGATCGAGCCGGCGTAGGCGTGAATCGTGTGGGCGGCGAAATGGCGCACGTAACCCAGTTGCGGGCAAAGGTCGTAGGCTTGTCGTGACAGACGGGTCGCGGTCGCCAGGTCGCCGCGGCGATCGGCGACGAATCCCGCCCACACCAGCTCGGTGCACGGACGGCGCGCCGCCAGCGTGCGGAACAGGTCGCCCGGAGCGTCGGCGAGGAAATCGGGCGTTTCCGCAGGCGCGTTCTCGAGGATGCGGGCGAGGTTGTGGGCGGAGGTGGTGAGGAAGATCGACCGCGGAGCCGAGAACTCCAGAAAGGGACGCTCGACCGAATTGAGCGCTGCGCCCGTGAAATGCCGGCGGAGACTGCTCAGCTTGCCGATGTAGGCGCTGAAGACCTCCTCGGGGGTCCAGAAACCGAGCCGGCGCAGGATCTCGAGGTAGGCGTCGTCGCCGCTCCTGGTCCGGATCGACTCGAAGTCGGCACGGTAGTCACCGCCAGCTCCGCAGAGGATGAAGTCCTTGCCGGTCACCCATACCGTGGCGTTGTCCCAGACCTCGTCGAAGGTGCGCAGGATGCTGTCGATGTCGGGCTCGTCGAGCTGGTAGAGCGGTACCCACTGGCAGAAGACGCCGCCGCTTCCGAGCTTCGACTTCGCCACCTCATAGTTGTCGATCGAATAGAGGTCTCCCGCGCCACGGACGAACGGGTGGATCGGGTCGGAGGTGATGACGTCGTAGCGCTCGTCCACGAAGCGCAGGTAGTGAGTGGCGTCCTCGACGACCAGCCGCGTGATCGGATTGTGGACGACGTCCAGGTTCCATTCGCGGAAGTGCTCGGTCGCACCGACCACCTCCTCGGTGATCTCGATGATCTCGAGACTCTCGGTCGCCGGGTCGATCGAACCCGTACCCGAGGTCATGCCGGTGCCCAGGCCGATCACCAGGATCCGCCGCGGCTCCGGGTGGAGCAGCAGCGGCAGGACCCCGAGCAGGCGCTGCACCCGATAGTCGTAGTAGTTCGAGGTCGCCACCGACTTGCCGTTGATGGTGAGGGCGCGGAAGCCGCCCGGAGCCTCGAGCACGTCGACCGTCGCGCTGACTCCTTCGGCGTGGTAACGCAGGCTGGCCTGAGCCATGCGCTCGGCGAGCAGCACCCGGCCGTCCGGATCGTAGAAGGTGCGCGGCTGGAAGTAGACGCCGCTCGCCAGGATCCGCGGGTTCCACCCCGCCACCATGGGGAGGAGGACGGCGACGACGGCGACGGCACCCCAGCGCAGACGGTCGCGTCGAATCTGCTCGCGGCCACGGCGCGAGCGCAGGACCAGGATCGTGACGACGGCGAGATGACCGAGGGCGGTCACCGCCAGACCCTTCTCGACGCCGAAGAGCGGGATGACGACGAAGCCGGCGGCGAAGGCGCCGACGATCCCGCCGGCGGTGTTGATGCCGTAGAGGTCGCCGACCTCGCGGCCGAGGGTCTCGGGTCGTCGGAACGCAAGCTGGATCCCCAGCGGGAAGACCGCGCCCATGCCGAGAGTCAGGGGGAGGAGCAGCAGCGCGGAGAGCGCGCACTTGAGTGCCAGCGACGAGCCCCAGCCGATGCCGAGTGCCCAGAGCCCCCGCAAGAAGAGGTAGGGCAGTGCGTTGACGAGCAGCGGCGAGGCGAGAACCCAGAGCGCCATCGCGGCCTGGATGCGCAGCAGCACTCCGAGCGGGTTGCGCAAACTGCCGAGCCGGCGGGTCATCCACAGACTTCCGCCGGCGATGCCGGCGAGGAAGACGGCGAGCATCACCGACAGGGCATAGGTGGTCGTACCGATGATCAAGGCCAGGACGCGAGCCCAGAGCACCTCGTAGGCCAGGTTGAAGAGGCCGTTCACCAAAAAGAGCCCGAGAATCAAGCGATACGCTTCGGCGTACTGGAGACCACCCTCGCTGGCTCGCTCCGCCCGCGGCTCACCACCTGTCGTCGTCACCCTGTCGGTCGAATTCTGTTCCTCCGCTGCAGGCGAGGTCGCCCGCGCGGTCAGGATCGCGACCAGGCCGACAGCGAAGTTGATCGCCGCTAGCAGAATGTTGCTGCCGGCCAGGCCGAAGAGCGCCACCAGCACGAAGCCTGAGAGCACCGTCCCCACCATCGCTCCCGCGGTATTGATGCCGTAAAGCCAGCCCGCCCAGCGAATCGGCGCGTCGCTGCGGCTGCCGACGTATGCGGAGAGCAGCGGGAAGGTGGCGCCCATCAGGCTGGTCGGGATCAGCAGGAGGGCGAAGCTGAGCCCGAAACGGATGAGGCCGTAGACGGTGTGATGCTCCACCCAGCGGAAGAACAGCTCTCCCTGGATCGCGACGACGCCGTCGAGGAGCTGGGGAAAGAGCAGCGCCCAGCCTCCGATCAGGATCTCGATCACGCCATAGGCCATCAGCGGATCGATCCTGAGTCGGGGGCCGAGACGCCCCGCCGTGAATCCGCCGAGGGCCAGCCCGGCCATGAACGCGGAGAGAATCGCTGCCAGTGCCCAGGCGCTGGCTCCGAACACCGAGTGCAGCCAGCGGCCCCAGATCACCTCGTAGCCGAGCCCGGCGACGCCTGAGAGAAAGAAGACGACCGCGAGGAGTGCGCGCGGGAACGTCGACCGGCTCACCGGTGAGGTCGCTCGCCTCGTCGGCGCCAACGATTCGCCGGAGCCGGCCGTAGACGCCGTCTGCGGGCGAGCCGACCTCTGGCGTTCGGACCCGGCACCGACTAAGCCTTGCGGGTGGTGACGATCGCGTCCCAGACGCCCCCCGCCACGGTGCGCTTGGCGGCCCGGTCGAGCTCGATTACCGAGCCGTCGGGCGCCACGATCGAGACCTGGTTCTCTTCGGCGGCAAAGCCGATGTCGGGCATGCCGACGTCATTGGCGACCACCAGGTCGGCATGCTTACGCAACAGTTTGTCGTGCGCCGAAGCGATGACGTTCTCGGTCTCGGCGGCAAAGCCGACAACGAAGCGCTCGCCTTTGTCGCGCGCCAGCGTCTCCAGGATGTCGGGCGTGGGCTCGAGCTCGAGATGGGGGTCGAGCGTGGCCTTCTTCTGCTTGTGGTCGAAGCGCCGGGCGGGTCGGAAATCGGCTACCGCGGCGGCGGCGATGAACACGTCGGCGGTCGCGAACGCCCGCTGGCTCGCCGCCAGCATCTCCTCGGCGCTCGTTACCCGTACCAGCTCGACGCCGGCCGGAGCCGAGATCTCGGCCGGGCCGGAGACGAGGGTGACCCGCGCGCCGCGCGCCGCCGCCTCGGCGGCCAGCGCGTAGCCCATGCGCCCCGAAGATGGGTTGGAGAGAAACCGGACCGGATCGAGATGCTCGCGAGTCGGGCCGGCGGTGATCAGCACCCTGACGCCGTCGAGGTCGCCTGGTGCGCCGCCGCCGGCGCGGGCGATCGTCGAGTACGGCATGGCGGCGAGGGTCGCGGCGATGGTCTCGGGCTCCGACATCCTGCCGACGCCGGCGTAGCCCTCGGCGAGGAACCCCTCCTCAGGTCCGACGAATCGGTAACGCCACTCCTCGAGCCGTTCGACCGCAGCGGCTACCGCCGGGTGGCGCCACATCTCGTCGTTCATCGCCGGCGCGATCAGCGTCGGGGCGGTCACCGCCAGAAACACCGTCGTCACCGGGTCATCGGCGATTCCGTGGGCTAGCTTGCCGAGGAGATTGGCGGTAGCCGGCGCGATGAGCGCCAGGTCGGCCTCGCGCGCCATGGCGATGTGCCGCACCTCGGCGCCCTCGCTGCGCGCGAAGAGATCGCTGACCACCGTCCGGCGAGAGACCACCTGCAGGGCGAGCGGCGCGACGAATTGTCGGGCGGCTGGTGTCATCACCACCTGCACGTCGGCACCGCGCTCGACCAGCTGCCTGACGAGCTCCGGGGTCTTGTAGGCGGCGATGCCTCCCGTGACGCCGAGCAGAACACGTCTTCCCTCGAGGGCTCGCTCAGTCATGACTGCCTACCGGTGCGCTCAGGTCGGCGGTCCACAACCCGGTGCGCTCGGTCAGCGGGCTCGTGCACGGTGGGCCGTCGGCATGCCACAGGCGCGGCGCTTCGCCGGCGGTCGACGAGACGGTGGCGATCGTCGAGCAGCGGGTGCCGTAACCGTTGGCGTGGACGCACGGGGCGAGCGCCGCGGCCGGCTTCCACGGATAGTCGGGATCGGGCCGCTCTGCCGCCGTGCCGGGAATCTGATGGCTCGCCAGCACCTGGCGCAGCCGATCGCGGGCGTTGCTGAGCTCGAGCTCGTCGATCCCCGCGAGCTCACTCTTCACCAGGGCGACCTTGGGCGACGACGCCCCGAGAGACCGGTTCTCGAGCACGTGCACTCCGGCTTCGAGCTGCTCGACCACCGGGGCCTGGTCCGGCGACATCTCGACGTAGAACAGATCGCGGGCGTCGCCGGCGAGCACCCAGGCGCCGTGATAATCGACCGGATCGAACCGGTCGAGGAAGCGCTCGACCGCCTCGCGAGCGCTCCAGTGCCGCGCCAGGAAGACCGGCCACTCGCCTCGCGAGCGCTTGCTCGGATCGCGCTGGGGTTGCGGGCGGTTGGTCAGCCCGGCGATGACGCCGTGTTCGTTCACGGCCAGCCAGGTGCCGCCGGCCGCCAGATCCCGGCCCCCCAGAACCCGCGGCCCGGCGTCCTGCAGCACCCCCATTGCCGCCGCCGGCCGCGACAGCATCTCGTCGCGGTTGGCCGCCACCACCAACGGTGCGGCGGGATGGGTTCGGTGGAGGGCAATCAGCAGACACATCGTCGGGCGCCGCTCCTCGGGGCGAATTCGAGAGCCTACCGCAAAAACGCCACCGCACCGCTCCAGCGCTGCGGCTTCGCCCACCAGGCGAGGGTCGATGCGTCTTGCAGGCCCAACACCGTCGAGTATGCCTTGGATCGGACGATCGAGCTCCTGGCGCGGACGAGGCGCTACTCGGCGCTCTCGCGACGCGAGCGAATCGAGGTGATCGCCGAAGAGCTCATCGTCGAGTACAACTCCGGCTACTGGTCGACGCTGCCCGAAGACCTGCGCTGGTTCGATCGGGCGCGGCGGTGATTCTGGGTCAACCCTATGTCTGCCAGTCGGAGTTCAACACCGCCGTCGCTCATATTGCTCTCGGCTTCACGTGGACTCGTGAGGTCGATGCCACGATCGAGAACACCACCGGCGTCGTCGACTTCTTGTCGTACTGCGCGCCGACCGGCAGCATCGTCCAGTTCGACGGGGTCGAACGCTACTGCTGCAGCCGTTCGGGTCAGCCGTGGGTGCAGCACGCCGGCGACCTCGTCGGCCTGCGCTGGATCTGTCTCTAGCTCGGAACATCCGTGGGTCTGTCGGTCGGCGAACGCAAGCCGCGCGACGCCGTCGGCTCCGCACCCGTGGGCGTCCATCGGTCGCTCAGAGATTGACGATTTCGGCGAACAGGTTGACAATAGGACAGATCTCAGACAGAGGAGGACCTCATGAAACGTCTCGCAGCGAGAGTTTTCGTAGGTAGCTTCGTTCTTCTGCTCACCGTTGTCGGTGCGCCCACTCTGGCGCAAGAGGTCGAGCAACCCGAGGCCGCGGACGAGGAGGCCGCCGGCGACGAGGAGGCCATAGAGGAGGAGCCGATCGAAGAGCCGTTCGGCGACACGATCGTCGTCACCGGTACCCGCAAGGCGGGTCTCGTGCCCATCGAGACGCTGTCACCGGTCGACGTGCTGGCCAGTGAGGTCATCTCCGATCAGGCGAGCTTCGATCTGACCGACGGCCTCAGCAGGATCGCGCCTTCTTTCAACACCCAGCGCTTCCCGATCGCGGACGGCACGGCGTTCATTCGGCCGGTGACTCTGCGCAACCTCTCGCCCGATCACACGCTGGTGCTGGTCAACGGTACGCGGCGCCATCGCTCGGCGCTGGTCAACCTGCAGCTGGCGCCGCTCGGCACCGTCAACCAGGGCTCCCAGGCGGTGGACTTCTCGAACTTGCCGGCGGCCGCCATCGAGCGAATCGAGGTGTTGCGAGATGGGGCTTCGGCCCAATATGGCTCGGACGCGATCGCCGGTGTGATCAACGTGATCCTCAACGACGCCGACGAGGGATACTCCCTCTCCCTGCAGAGCGGTGAGTACTTCGAAGGAGACGGGGCGCGAACCACCGTCAGCTTCAACGCGGGCTTTGGCTTGGGAGTCGACGGATTCCTGAACGCCTCTTTCGAGCACTCGACCTCGGACAAGACTTCGCGCGGCGTCGCGCGCCCCGATGCGGCGCAAGTCGCCAGCATCGTCGGTGCGGATCAGACGCCCCTCAACGGTCTCGGACAACGCTGGGGTGATCCGGAGGTCGAAGTCTCCAAGCTGTTCCTCAACGCCGGGAAGGACGTCAACGACAACGTCGCGCTCTACTCCCACTTCAGCTACGCCGAGAACGAGACCATCTCCGACTTCTTCTATCGCGGGCCGGTCCTGGACCCCGTGCACGAGTTCGACGCGCGAACGACCTTGCAGCAGGATCTCGACGGCGACTTCCTGCCCGATCCCGCCCCTCAATCGCTGATCGACGAAATCGTCCAGGCGGGGCTGAACCCGTCCGACTATCTCGTAGCGGACGCGTCGAGTCCGAGCGGCTTCGTGTTGCGCAACCCCGCCTTCGCCTTCTTCCCCGGTGGCTACAACCCGAACTTCGGGGCCGACCTCACCGACTTCGGGTGGGTGTTCGGTGCCCAAGGCACGACGGCCGCCGGTTTTGGTTGGGATACTCGGTTCCGACTCGCGGAAAACGAGGTCGAGTACGTGATCTCGGAAACCATCAACCCGAGCCTGGGAGGTCTGTCGCCGACCGCTTTCAACCCCGGAACCCTGACCCAGGAGGAGACCAGCTTCAACGCGGATTTCGTCCAGCCCTTCGACGTCGATTCGCTGGCCTCGCCGCTGAACCTCGCCTTCGGATTCGAATACCGGGACGAGACCTACAAGATCGGTGCGGGGGATCCGGCGTCGATCGAGGCCGGCCCCACCGCGGCGATCTTCGGAGTCGGCTCGGATGGCTTCCAGGGCTTCCCGACCGAGTCGGCCGGGAGCTTCAGCAGTGAGAGCTTCGCCACCTATCTCGACCTGGAAGCCGACTTGACCGAGCGGTTCTCGGGCGGCCTCGCCGTTCGCTTCGAGGACTACGACGAATTCGGCTCGACTTTCGACTGGAAGCTGTCCGGACGCTTCGATGTCACGGACAAGTTCGCCGTGAGGGGAACTGCCAACACCGGTTTCCGGGCACCGACGCCCGGCCAGGTCAATACCCTGAACGTCACCACCACCGCGGACACCAGCGGCAACCTGATTCCGAGTGGGGTCTATCCGGTCGATCATCCGGTCGCGATCGCGTTGGGCGCCATTGAGCTCGAGCCGGAGGAATCGACCAGCTTCACGGTCGGCCTCGTGGCCTCGCCGTCCCCGACCACCAGCTTCACTTTGGATTACTACGAGATTTCGATCGACGACCGGCTGGCACTACAGAACAACACCGTCACGGAAGCGGACATCCCGGTGCTGACAGCCGCGGGAGTCGAGAACGCCAACCTGCTCGTGGGGAGCATCGCCAACTTCTTCAGCAACGCCTACGATTCCGACATCAGCGGCGTCGATCTGGCGATCACCAGCAGTTTCGCAGTAGGTCCGGGCCTGCTGATCGTCGATCTTCGTCACAACAACAACGAGCAGGACGTCTCCGGGGTTGCAGCGGGCACGATCAATGAATCGCGGGTCTTCGACCTGCAGAATCAGGTGCCCGAACAGCGATCGAACCTGACCCTGAGCTACGACAGCGAAGAGATGTTCTCCGGCTACGTTCGCGCCAACCGCTATGGCAGCTGGAAGTCCACCGGCGGGCTGTTCAGTCCCGGCGACGCCAGCGACGCTTCCTCCTACGGCTCGGAGACCTTGATCGACATCGAGGCCAAGCTGAGATTCGGCGAGAACTACGACTTCGCCATCGGCGGCGAGAACATCTTCGATACGCTGCCGGGCGAGGAGCAGGATGAGGTGCTGCAATTCCTGGGTGTAGTGAGCTCGATCACGTCTCCGTTCGGCTTCAACGGCGGTCACTGGTACGCCAGGTTCTCGGTTCGCTTCTAGGGCGTACGCTGAGCTTCACCGTGCGGCGAACCGGAATGGGGTAGGCGCTCGACGGCCAGGGCCAGCCGAAGCGCGGCGACGGCGCTCAAGAGAGCTTCGCCGAGGGTTTGCCGCTGGGGCCGAGCAGAACCGCGAACCACTTGAGTCTCTCGGTGTGCTCGAAAGCGATCTTCAAGATCACCGTCACCGGGACCGACAAGATCATGCCGATCGGTCCCCACACCCAGCCCCAGAAGACGATGCTCAGCAGCACTGCGAGCGGCGACAGGCCGACCCGCCGCCCCAGCAACGCCGGCTCCACGATGTTGCCGAAGATCGAGCCGATCACCAGATAGCCCAGCATGACGAGAAAGGCCCGGCCCCAGCCGTGCTGGGCGAGGGCGACGAGGACCGTGGGTACGGCAGCGGCGAAGGCACCGAAGGTGGGAATGTAGTGCAGGAAGAACGCGATGACGGCCCAGACGACGGGGAACTCGATGCCGAGAGCCGCTGTCAAGATTCCCACCGCCAGTCCGACGAGAGCGCTGACGAACGTCTTGACAGCGACGTAGCGCTGCGTGCTCTGGGTGATGCTCTCGACGTGCAACAGCAGCTGTGGACGCTCGCCGAAGGCGGTGCGCAGCTTGCTGGAGAGTCCTAACGTCTCGGCCAGCATGAAGACCATGGCCACCAGAGTCATGAACAGCAGCGAGACGAACGAGGCCACCCCGCGCACGGTGCCGCCGACGATGCCGCCGGCCAGGTCGAGCACCGGCGAGAGATCAAACGTCTCCGGCGACAGCCAGTCGGATAGCACGGCGTGCTGCCTGGCGGCCTCCAGCCAACTCTGCGCCTTGGCGACGAGCAGGTTCTGATACGTCGGCGCGGCGGCCAGGAAGCCCGAAACCGCGCCGTTGATGATCAGCCCGAAGGCAGTCAGCACGGCGATGGCGGCGGCGACGGTGGCCGCCATCGCCAAGCTCGGCCGCACGCCACGGCGCAGCAAGGCGGCGAGCAGCGGGTGGCTGAGCACGGCGAGAAAGACCGCCAGCAACATCGGGATCAAGATCGTCTCGGCCGCGCGCAGACCGGCCACGATCACCACCAGCGCCGCCAGGCGAAACAACAATCGACCGCCCAACACCGCCGGACTGCTGTCACGCGAGTCCCCCGACCACGGCGGGAGGTCTTGCGCTTCGGTCTCGCTCACCCGCTCAACCCCAGCGACGTCTTCTTTGACGGCGATCGTTCCTTCGCTCATGTTCCGTGGGCGATCCTACAACCTCACCTCCTTTCGATCACGTTGTCGACCTCCGGCACCGCGAGGTGCTGGGCTGCGGTCCATCCGGACTTGCGCACCGAGCCGCAGAGGAAGTAGAACTGCGGTGTCCACCGAGGTACTCATGCCCCTGCTCTTCTCTTATGGCACGCTGCAGCGGGAAGCCGTTCAACTGTCGACGTTCGGAAGGTCGCTCGAGGGCCGACCCGACGCGCTCGTCGGCTTCGAGCAGTCGTTGCTCGAGATCGAGGATCCTGAGTTCGTGGCAGAGAGTGGAAAGGCCGAGCATTCCATCGTGAGTTTCAACGGGAGGCATGACAGTTGCGTCGACGGCACGGTGTTCGAGGTCTCTGAGAGCGAGCTGGCCAAGGCCGACGAGTACGAGCCCGCGGGCTACGAGCGGATCTCAGCCACCCTGGCTTCGGGCAAGCAGGCTTGGGTTTACGCTGACACCGACCCTTGATCTGGGATTTCGAGGCCGATCCTAGATCCGCAGCTCCGAGGCACGACCCAGCAGCAACTGCGACATGCTGTAGAGCGCCAGTCCAAAGGGTATGTAGCCGAGGTAGCCGAGGAGAGGCATCTCGAAGACGCGTGCGAAGTCCAGGCCGGGAACGTGATAGATCCACTTCGGGTACGAGTAGTAGTTCCACAGCTCCCAGTGGAACCCGCAGATCAGAGCGGCGGCGGCGAGAGTCCCGAAGATTCGCGTGGCTCCGCGCTCGATCGCCCGGAGCAGTGAAGGCCGGCCGGCGGCATGGGCCAGCGGGTCGAAGACGAAGATCGGGAAGATCCACACGAGCGGGTACAGCACCCTCGGCCACCGGAGCAGTGCTACCAGCATCACTATTCCGGTGGCGAAAAGGCCCAGCTCGGCAGCTCGGCCAAACTCCGACGAGGGTGGGCGGTCGGGCCGACCACCCTCGTTGAACGAGGCCACGAGCTCCGCGGTCTCGAAGACGGCAGGGACGACCGTCGAGAAGTTCAAGCTTGCCCAGAAGGCGTACTCCGCCGCGCCGAGACTGTCGCTTCCAAGATACTCCCAGTTCCCAGTCGCGCGGTTGAGCAACTCGAAGAACCACCAGATGGGAACGGAAACGACGAAGAGGCTCGAGAAGGCTGCCGGAGCTCTGCTGAGAAGAGAGGGTCCGCGCCGCACCTCCACGAGCGCATCGACCGTGAGCGTGTAGCCGAACCAGAGAGGAAAGAACAGAACGTGCGAACGGGCTCCGGGAAGAAACCAGGTCAGGGCCCAGGAGGACAGCGCCAGGAAGACCCCGAGACCGAGGCGAGTACGGAAGGAGCATCTCAAACGGCCGGCCATCGCAACGATTCCATCTCGATCGACCGTGCATTCTACGCCCGGGCACCGTCTGGTAGTGGAGTCGACCTCCTGCGATTTGAACTTTCCGTCCGGCAATGGGCACTAACTTGGCAGGCCTCGGACTTGGAGGGGGTACTGCGTGCGCGCGACCGCGCACCTGCGTCGCAGACGAGCGACTGAAGGGAGGCAGTGGTGAGCAACGATCGCACCGGGTTGGACGGCGAGCAGGAGGTTCCGCCGATCACCACGGCGGCTACCGGGGGCTGCATGGGCGTGCTCGACGAGCCCGCCGCTGAATTCGCCATTACGTGCGCCCACGACGTCGAGATGGCGACCGCCGCCCACATTCACGACGGCATAGCCGGCATGGGAGGTCCCGTCGTCTTTGATCTCGGAGACCCGAGTATCAGCCCGTTCTCGGCGACCTGGACCGAGTTGACGGCCAACGACATCGCCGATCTCATGGGAGGTGCCTTCTACGTCAACATCCACTCGAAGGGCAACCCATCCGGAGAGATTCGCGGCCAGATCGTCGAGCGAACGATCGATAGCTTCGTCTTCCTCGCCGACGAGAGTCAGCAGGTCCCACCTAGCGGATCCAGCGCCACCGGCAAGTGCTCGGGAGACCTGAGCGACGACGCCACGATGCTGACGGTGAGCTGCTCCCACGACGTGTCGATGCCTACCGCCGCCCACATTCACAATGCACCCACCGGCGTCAACGGACCGGTCATCTTCAACTTCGGAGACCCGACCAGCCCTTTCATGGGTACCGCGAGCGTCTCTCCAGCCGACGTCGCAGAGTTCGTCGGCCGCTTCTACTACGTGAACATCCACTCCGAGGCCTTCCCCGGCGGCGAGATCCGCGGCCAGATGGTCGCCGAGCTGCTGTTCGAAGATGGCTTCGAAAGCGGCGACACCTCGAGTTGGTCGACCACGGTGCCCTGAGGGACCCCGAAGCGGCAAGAACTCGCGGCGGCGCACGACAATCGCCGATGGGTCCCGTTGGAAAGCGGACCTAACGGGCGATCAGCAGCGTCAGCCGATGCGGCTCGGTGGTGGACGGGTGATGCACGAGGACGTCTTGCTTGCCGTCCTGGTCGAGGTCCACCAGCCAGGTGTATTCCTCGTCGCTGGGCATGGCGACCTGTACCTTTTGAGGCCTCCGGGCGAACAGGTCCGGCCCCGGCACGCCGAGAAAGACGCGCAGTTCGTCCCGGTTCTTTCCCATGAGCAGGTCCGAGCGTCCGTCGCCGTTCACATCCCCGATCAGCACGGCCGGGTAGAACGCGCCTTCCGTGTCGGGGGGAAAGTCCCCCCTGATCTCGCGGACGGCGTTGGGACTGGCGGGGTAGAGGCCGCCCTCCATGCGGTAGAACTCGAGATTCAGCGGCTTCGAACCGGTCACGAGCGCGCCGATGATCTTGAGGATCCCGTAGTCGACGGTGGTGAACATGAGGTCCACCTGGCCGTCGCGATCGAAGTCGTGCTGCCGCATTCCCAGCTGGACGCCGCCCGAGTGGATCGCGGTGTCGGCGTCCGATGCGAACGCGGTGCCGCCGTCGGCCGCGATGGCTCCCAGATGGACCTCGTAGGTGGAGTTCATCTTGGACAGGCTGCGCACCCTTGACCAGGTGGTTCGAAAAGAAGCGCCCTCCAACGAATAGGCCATCAGGTCCGCGACGCCATCGCCGTTCAGATCGCTGAGCGAGCGCAGCACCTTCTTCGCTCCGGTGCCGAGCGCGTAGAGCGCGTCGGAGTCGAACGCCACATCGGTGGTGAAGATCTCGGCCGCCGGGGCGAAAAGTCCACGCTCGTCCTGGTGATGGACTTCGAAGCGGTCCCCGTTCCAGAACACCAGATCGCTGCGACCATCTCCGTCGTGGTCCATCTCGTGGACACGGCCACCCTGAACCCAAGGGTCGTATCGATATCCGTCGGCTCCGTAGATCCTGCGCGTTTCGGTGGACGGGCCGATCCTCACCGGATCGGCGAACGCGCCGCCGTCCATCTGGATGAGCACCCGGAAGCCACCGAGGTCCGGCACGACCAGGTCGTCGCGGTCGTCGCCGTTGACGTCCTTGGTGATGTCCACGTGGAGGATTCTGCCTCTAGGAGACGGGTCGAAGTTGCAAGCCACCGCCACCAGCATGCGCTCGGTCGCCGATTCGGGATCGAACCAGCTCAGCCGACCGCGCTCGTAGGTGACCAAGCGATCGCGTCCGCCGATGTTGGCCATGTCGACGAACAACACGCCGGGACGCAGCGTGGCATCGAGTTTCGGCGTCCATGCGCGGTCGGTGCCATCCCCGAGACCGTAGATGCGCAAGCGGCGGTCGTCGTTGTCGTCGATGCTCACCACGGCGAGCTGCGCGATCTCCGCAGTTTCCGCGGCCGGGCCACCGAGAAGGAATCCCGTCAGGACGGTCGGGCGTTGCGCGGAGGCGAGGACGACCTCGTGCCGCTCGAAAGTGAGTTCCGCGACGGCCGAGGTCACGGCTCCCGAGAGGCCCGTCAAGAACCCCCCCAGAACCAGTATGGAGATTCCTGCTTTCACCCCCATAGGAGCAGTCACCGTGCGATCAGCGTCGTCAGCCGCTGCGGCTCGGTCGGCGCGTGATGGATGAGGAGGTCTTGCTTGCCGTCCTGGTTGAGGTCCACCAGCTGGGAGTTTCGCTCGTCGTCGGGCAACGCGACCGCCACCCGCTGGGGCTGCCGCGCCAACAGGTCCGGCCCAGGCACGCCGAGAAAGACGTGCAGCTCTTGGCGGCTCTTCCCTACCAGCAGGTCCGGACGCCCGTCGCCGTTCACATCTCCCAACAGCACCGCCGGGAAGAACACGCCATGTCCGAAAGTGTGGAAGTCCGGCCTGATTCTGCGCGTGACACTGGCCCTGTCGGGGTAGCTGCCGTCTTCACAGCGGTAGAGCTCGAGATTGAGCGGGACCGATTTGCCGACCAGCGCGCGTATCATCCCGCCGATCCCCACTTTGACGTCTCTGAACAGGACGTCGACCTGACCATCACCATCGAGATCCCGCA
>CALZKB010000004.1 GCA_945787575.1 Thermoanaerobaculia bacterium
CTTCCGCGAGCTCCGGGCTCGAGCCACTCCACCAAAGCGTCACCGAGAAAGTTCAGACCCATCACCGTCAGCAGGATGGCGGCACCGGGAAAGAGGGCTAGATGGGGGGCATCGAGAAGATGACTGCGGCCGGCGTTGATCATGGCGCCCCAGGAGGGCGTCGGCGGCTGAATCCCGAGACCGAGAAACGACAGGCTCGCCTCGGCCAGGATCGCGCCCGCCATTCCGAGACTCGCTTGCACGACGAGGGTGGGGAAGATGTTGGGAAGGACGTGTCGCCAGACGACCGCGAGGGGCGACAGACCGACGGCTCGGGCGGCGATGACGAACTCGGTCTCGCGGAGCTTGAGCGCTTGGCCGCGGACGAGGCGGGCGTATCCGACCCAGCCGATCACGGCCAACGCCAGGACGACGTGGCGCAGCGCCGGGCCGAGGACCGCGACCAGCGCGATCGCCAACAGAATGCCGGGGAACGACATGAAGACGTCGGTCAGCCTCATGAGCGCGGCATCGACTCGTCCCCCGGCGTAGCCCGCCACTGCGCCGATCACCGTCCCGATCGACCCGGCCAGCAAGACGACGGCCAATCCGACACCCACGGAGACTCGAGTCCCAACGATCAAGCGAGAGAGGATGTCGCGACCGAGCTCGTCGAGACCGAGCGGGTGTTGCGCCGACGGACTGGCCAGCCGCTGCTCGAGCTCCTGGAGGTTCGGGTCGTGCGGCGCGAACCAGGGGGCTCCCATCGCCACGACCAGAACGAGCAGCGCGAGGCCGCCGCCGATCCAGAGCGCGAGTCGCGGCCGGCTTCTCATTGTGGTAGACGTCCGCGATCGACGCTACGTAGAATCGCCGGGTGACGAACGACGAGAAACGGGAGGCCTACCGAGAGCTCCGGCTCCAGGTCGACGGCCTCGCGGCGGTCGGCGCCGATCCGATCGCCGCCATGGCCAACGTCGCGGCCGCAGTCCACGCCGCCGTCCCCTATTCCAGCTGGACCGGCTTCTATCGAGTGGTGGCGCCGGGGCTGCTTCGAGTCGGCCCCTTCCAAGGTCCCGTCGCTTGCGTCGACATCCCGTTCGAGCGGGGCGTCTGCGGCGCGGCCGCTCGCTCCGGTGAGACCCAGGTCGTCGCCGACGTCGAGGCGTTCGAGGGACACGTCGCCTGCGATTCCGCCGCGCGGTCGGAGATCGTCGTTCCCGTCAAGGACGCCGCCGGCACCGTCCGAGCGGTGCTCGATCTCGACTCTCATTCCGCCGCCGCCTTCAACGACGTCGATCGTGAGGAGCTCGAGAAACTCGTTCATCGCATCGCCCCTACCATCACGCCAGTCTGATCCGCGCGTCGAGAACTGCGTAGGTAAGGTCGGTCAGGAGATTGACCAGAAGGTAGGTCAGCGCGATCGCCAACACCCCGCCCTGTACCAGCGGGTAGTCCCGAGCCTGGATCGCCTGCACGATCAACCGACCGATTCCCGGCCACGAGAAGATGGTCTCGGTGATGATCGCCCCCGTAAGCACGGCGCCAAACTGCAGGCCGACGACGGTGACCACCGGAATCGCGGCGTTGCGCACCGCGTGGCGCGCGACCGCTGCCGACCGCCCCAGTCCCTTGGCGCGAGCCGCGACCAGGTACGGCTGGGCAAGCTCGCCGACGAGCGACGATCGGACCATGCGGGTGAGGAGTCCCGCCAGCGCCGTGCCGAGGGTGATCGCCGGCAGAATGAGGCTCGCCCACCCGTCCCGGCCGGAGACCGGCAGCCAATCAAAGTGTATGGCGAACAGCCAGATGAGCATCGGCCCGAGCCAGAAATTGGGAATCGAGACGCCCAGCAACGCCACCAGGCGAGAGCCGTGATCGAGAGCGCGGCCGCGCGCGAGCGCCGCGAGAATGCCGAGCGGCAGGGCCAGAGCGAGCGCCGCCAACATGCTCGCCAGGGCGAGCTCGAGGGTCGCGGGATAATGAGCGAGGAGAAGCTCCGTTACCGGCCGCCGAAAGCGAAGCGAGCTGCCGAGATCGAAACGCGCCAGCCCGGCGAAGTAGTCGACGAACTGGCGGCCGAGTGGTCGATCGAGGCCAAGCTCCCTGCGCAGCGCCTCGACCTCGGCCGGCCGCGCCCCGTCGCCCAGCATGATCTCCACCGGATCGCCGGGAATCAGGTGGATCAAGGAGAAGACCAGCCCGCAAACCACGAGGGCCAGGGGAACGGTCTGGGCCATCCGGCCTATCGCGTAGCGCAGCATGCTCGAGTCAATCGATGTCGAGCTGACCAACCAGATAGGACAACGCCTGACGGCTCAGCCCCAGCACCCTCGCCGCCTCCGCTCGGTTGCCTGCGGTCTCTTCCAAGGCGTCCCGGACGAGCCGACGGCGGAGAGCCTCGACCTGCTCATGGTAACCGCCCTGCGGGCGAGCGGCGGCACTCGGCAGGTCGAGGTGCTCTTGCCGGATGGCGTCGCCGTCCCTGAGCGCCGAGGCCACCGCCAGGACGTTCTTGAGCTCGCGCACGTTGCCGGGCCACGAATGAGCCGCCAGGGCACGCCGTGCCCCCTCGCTCAGCCGCGGCGTCAGCCCGAGGTCCTCGTCCGCCAAGAAATGCTCCGCCAACATGAACACGTCACCGCCGCGATCCCGCAGCGGCGGCAACGTGACGGTCCCGACCCGCAGGCGGTAATAGAGATCCTGGCGGAACGATCCGGCCTCGACCATGGTCTCGAGTTGACGATGGGTCGCCGCCACGACCCGCACGTCGACCGGCCGGGCGACGCTCTCTCCGACCCGCCGGACCTCACCCTCCTGGAGCACCCGTAGCAGCTTCCCCTGGGCGGTCATCGGCAAGTCGCCGATCTCGTCGAGGAACACGGTTCCTCCCGCCGCCGCTTCGAAGATCCCCATCCGGTCCCGATCCGCTCCGGTGAAGGCCCCTCGCACGTGGCCGAACAGCTCCGAAAGCAGCAGGGTCTCGGACAGGGCGGCGCAGTTCACCGGCAGGCACCGGCGGCTCGAGCGAGGCGACTCGCGATGGACCCATCGGGCCGCCAGCTCTTTGCCCGTGCCGGTCTCACCCTCGATCAGAATCGGCAACTCCTTGATCGCCAGCTTGCCGAGGCGGTCGAGGGCCGCCGCGAGCTCCATGCTCGTGCCGATCATCGAATGGCCGCGTCGTGGATCGGTGCTCGCTGAAGTCACCAGCTCGGGCAGTAGATCGCGAGCGGCGAGGGCGAGCAAGACGCGCTCGGCAACCCCCACGCGCGGAGCCGCCAGCCGTAACGAGCCCCCATGAAAGGCTCTCTCGAGCACCGCCCGGCCCCCGGCCCCGGCGGCGAGCTCGACCTCTCGGTCTTCGTCTCGCCAGGAGATTCTCGAATCGGGACTGATCTCGCCGGTCAACTCGCTCAGCCGGATCGGCCAGGGATCCGGGCTGTCTAGATAGCGCTCGACGGCCGGCCACGGCCCATCGCCGTCGCCGCCGAGGCGCTCGGCCACGGACCTCGCGCCCACCGCTCGCATGGCGGCCGCGGCCCGTCTTCGCCACCGCCCTGGAACTCGGTCGGGGCGGAGCATCTCGGCATCGAAGACCAGGCGCGCGGCACGATAGGGATCCAACGCCTCCAGGCTCGACCAGTCCGGCTCTTCCTCCCCGGTGAGCAGCGCATTCCAGAGCGTGGCACAAGGGCCGGCTCGGTTGGCTTCGAGGGCGCGTTCGAGATCCCCAGCCAGAGCCCAGACGGCCGGTAGCTCCTCGGGCTCGAGCTCGCGACGATCCTCGGTCGCGGTCTCCTCGAGCGCCGCCCGCGCCAGACCGGCCTCCCCCATCCAACCGTGCGCGCGCGCCGCCAGCAGCTGCAGCGCCCCGACACCCCAACTGCACTCGCGTTCGGCGAGTCGGTCGAGCGCGGCCACCACGGTTGCTAGCGCTGCTCCCGGTCTGCCACGCACCAACTCGTAACGTGCCCAAAGCGCCTGATCGTGGCTCCAGCCTCGCCAGTTTCCCGCCTGCTCGTTGGCTCGCCGCGACCGTTCGATCACCTCGGACACGCCCTGGATCTTGCCCCGGCGCAGCCGGATCTCCGCCAGGTTGCACAGCGCCAGGGTGATCCGGCGGTCACCCGCACCGTCGCCGGTGAGCCGTACTACGTGCTGCAAGGCGCGCTCGGCGCCGGCCAGGTCGCCGGTCATCGCCCGGCCGACCGCCAGGTCGTTCCACAACGCCGCGGCCTCGAACGGGCGCTGTCGCCGTCGCTGGGCCAGAGCCTCTCCGAGACAGTCGACCATCCCTTCCCCGTCGCCGTTGGCCATCGCCAACAGCCCGCGGACGTGTGCCGTCCTCCAGGCGAGGTCGAGGTCGTCCCCGACCTCACCGACAGCGTCGAGCGCCGCAGCCATGGCAGGAGCGTCGCCCCGATCCCAAGCGGCCTCCGCGGCCAGCAGGCGACCTCGCGAACGCGCCGACCGATCGGGGTTGTCGCACGCCCGTTCGATCCACACGTCGGCCCTTCCCGACTCGCCGAGGTTGGCGTACAGGCGGACGGCGATCGCCGCGAGATCGGTGAGCGCCTCGCCGCTAGGCGGCTCGCGGTCCCAAGACGCAAGGCCACGCTTGACCGCATTCAGCTCGCCGAGGCGCAGCTGGCAGGCGAGGCGCAGCACGCGAGCCGGCTCGCGCCTCATGCCGTGCAGCCGCTTCTTCGCGGCATCGAAGCGGCCCACGGCGTAGAGTGCTCGCGCCATCTCCAGCCGCGCTTCCGGCGAAGCCGGCGGATCGTCGGACCACACCGCCAAGGCCCGGCGCCAGCGGCGGTTGCGCGCGAGACTGATCGGATCGGGACGCGCGCCCGGCCCCGCCCAAAACTGCTTGGCACGCGGGCTCGCCAACAGCGACTGGGCGGCCTCGAGATCAACGCAGCCAGCCAGCAGCCGGCGCCTGAAACCGCCGGGACCGGCCACGTGCACCTCTCCTCCGACCGCGGCCGCCAAAGCGGCACGCGCTTCGGCGAAGTCGTCCTTCCACAAGAACGGAGCGGCTTCCAT
This sequence comes from Thermoanaerobaculia bacterium, assembly GCA_945787575.1. Taxonomy (GTDB): domain Bacteria; phylum Acidobacteriota; class Thermoanaerobaculia; order Multivoradales; family JAHEKO01; genus CALZKB01. The sequence goes on from CALZKB010000004.1 coordinate 5,032, forward strand.
CAGCTGAGCGACGAGGCGGTCCTCACTCACCGGTTCGAGCTCTTGCGACCACAGGTCGAGAAGGCGCCGTCCGATCCTCCGCGCCTCTCCCCTACCGGCGATCGACCGATCGACTCCGAAGACCTCCTTGAGAAGCTCGGCGACCCTTCGCTGGGGAGGGTAGGGATCGATTCCTGCCGTCGCGTCGAGCCCGGAGAGGCGGCCGTCGGAGCTCACCTTCGCCTCGGACCAGGCGACCCGCAGCGAGCGGCCGGCTCGACGTAAATGAGCCAGAAGCGCGGCTCCCTGGAGCACGACACCCAATCGCTGACGATCGGTCAAGACCGCGTCACGCGGCGGCCGAACCCCGACCGCCGCGCCGCCCTGGGCGACAGCCGGGTGGCTGAGAGACCGCGCCTGGGCTCTCACCGCGCGAGAAGCCCTTCGAGATCACGCCAGAATCCGGGGTAGGACTTGTTCACGACCGCGGGCTCGGCGATCGCGACTCCCGGCCGCGCCAGCCCGACGAGGGCGAGGCTCATTGCGATCCGATGGTCGCCGTGCGTGCCCACCGTCACCGGCTTCGAAGGCGGCTCACGATCGGCCCAGCAACCGTCGATGACGAGTCCGTCCGGGCGCTCCGCCACCGGGACCCCCAGCTTCGAGAGCTCACCCGCCATCGCCGCCAACCGATCGCTCTCCTTGAACCTGAGATGCGGTACCCCTCGGATCACCGTGGTCCCTTCGGCGAACGGCGCCAGAGCCGCGAGGGTCGGGACCTGGTCCGGCAGATTGGAGAGATCCGCTTCGATCGCCACGAGCTTGCGGTGCCGCCCGACGCGGACTCCGTCACCCGTCCAATCAATACGTGCCCCCATGCGTTCGAGTTGATCGAGGAAGTGTACATCGCCCTGCCTCGATTCCGGCGACAGACCCTCGATCTCGATCTCCCCCGAGGTCACGACCGCGGCAGCCGCCGGATAGCAGGCGGACGACGCGTCGACCTCGACCTCGACCCGGTTTCCCCCAGGTCTGCCCGGATCGACCCGGGCGCTCCCGGAGCGCCAGTCGAAGACCTCGATGCCGAAGCGCTCGAGCGCCCCGATGGTGAGGCCGACGTAGGGGGTGGAGACGAGCTCCTCGATCTCGAGAGTGATCCCCCGCGGCGCCGCGACCCCGGCCATCAGCAGGGCGGAGACGTACTGGCTCGACTCTCCGGCGGCGATCGCCGTCGTTCCTCCGGCGAGAGAGCCCCCGGCGACGAGCAGCGGCGCGGAGTCGGGCCTCGCCAGCGGCTCGATCGATGCCTCGAGGCTCGAGAGGGCGGTCAACAGGGCAGCCATCGGGCGCTCCCGAAGTCGTGGAGCTCCGTCGATCCGCCAGCGACCGGGAATCGCGGCGAGACTGGCGGTCAGGAACCGCAGCATCGTTCCGGAGCCGCGACAGTCGATCTCCACGACCGGCCCCGGCGCCGCCGCATCACCCGGCGCAGCGGGCGGCGGGAGGATGTGAACGGTCGTCGCCGTGCGGTCGACTCGACAGCCGGCCGCCTCGACACCGGCCAGGAACGCCTCACAGTCGTCGGCGACGAGCGGGTGGACCACTTCGGTCGGCCCGGTCGAGAGCAAAGCGAGGTTGTAGAAGCGCTGGGTGAGGCTCTTCGACGCCGGCGGCCGCACGGCACCGTGGGCCGTGAGCCCGCTCGGCACGGGCAGCGGGTCAGTCGAAGTCGAGTACCAGGCCGTCATAGCCGAAGTCGACCGAAGGTGGGAGCTGCAGTCGAGGGGCGGCGTGATCGACCTCGTGAGCCAGGTGAGTGAGATAGGTCTTGCGAGCGCCGATCCTCGAGCTTGCCGCCAGCGCCTCTCCGACGCTGAAGTGGGTCGGATGGCGGGTGTAGCGCAACGCGCCCAGAATCAGCACTTCGACGCCGTCGAGCAGTTCGAAGCTCATTTCGGGGATGTGGCTGCAATCGGTCACGTAGGCGAACTCTCCGATCCGGTAGCCGAGCACCGGAAGATCGCCGTGGAGCACCGGAATCGGCTCGACGGCCCGCCCCAGGATCTCGAACGGTCCCTGCACGACGCGCAGGTCGAGCCTCGGCTTCCCACCTCCCACCGCCCCCCCCTCGAAGACGTAGGAGAAGGTCCGGCGCAGGGCCGCGAGGGTCTGCTGAGAGCCATAACAAGGGATCACCTGGCGTTGCCTGAAGTTGAAGATGCGAACGTCGTCGAGCCCGAAGATGTGATCGGCGTGGGCGTGGGTGAAGAGGATCGCATCGAGCCGGGGCAGTCCGAAGCGCAGGGCTTGATAGCGGAGGTCGGTCGGCGTGTCGACGAGCGCCACGGCGTCGTCGAACTCGAGCTTGAGTCCGGCGCGCGAACGCACGTTGCGGGGATCGTCCGAGGTGCAAACCGCGCAGTCGCAGCCGATGACCGGCACTCCGCTCGAAGTCCCCGAACCCAACATCGTGACCCGCAGACTCACAGCCACTCCAGCTCTCGAGTTCGAAACCAGGCGTCGAGCAAACGGATGACGCCACCGTCCACCTCCCAGCGGTGCGGCTCGTGGAAATGACCCAGGAGCAAGCGGTCGTGGCCCTCCTGGAAGCGCTTGCGGCCGTAGTCGCGGATCGCCCGCTCGGGAATCGCCTGCTTATGCTTGAAGTTGGTGTCCGCGAGCCGTGTTTCGGTGCGATAGACGAGGGACTGGGCTAGCCTCCTCGGCAGATGGAGCATCATCCATCGCACCGGCCGGCTCTTCGAGAGCCACCGCCAGAACAGATACTGGCGATCGCGATCGTTCAAACCGTCGCCATGGACCACCAGATAGCGCCGTCCCTCGGCGTCGAAAGCGAGCTCCCTCCCCACCGAATCGAAAAGCTCGGCGTAGGGAGACTCGGCGACAAAGAAGTCGCGGTTACCCTCGATGTAGTCGAGGCGTGTTCCGCTTTCCTTGAGCGAGCGAAGCGCGGCGAGGACCGTGCGGATGTCTTCGGTCTCGTAGGCGGCGTCGGCGACCCAAACCTGGAAGAGGTCGCCCAGCACCACCAGGTGCCGGCAGTGCTGCGCCGGTAGCTCGGCGAGCTGGTCGGCCAGCGGCCGCGCCTCGCCTCCCGGCCCGCCGATGTGGGCGTCGGCCAAGAGCGCGATCCCCGAAGCTGTGGTCACCGACGAATCTCGGGTGCGACAGCGGTCACGAAATCGTCAGTTTCGGCCGCTCGCGGGCCGCGACCTGCCTGATGACACCCTGCGCGACTTCGCCGAACGCCGCCGCGTGAGGTCCCTCCGGCAGGGTCACGACGATGGGAGTGCCGGCGTCGCCCCCTTCGACGATGGCGGGATCGATGGGGATGCTGCCGAGGAACGGGCACTCCAGAAGGTCGGCCGTTCTCCTCGCTCCGTTACGCTTGAAGATATCGGTCGTCTCCCCGCAATGGGGGCAGGCGAAACCCGACATGTTCTCGACGAGACCGAGGACCGGAACGTTGACCTTGCGGAACATCGCGAGCCCCTTGCGGGCGTCGATGAGCGCGATGTCCTGCGGCGTCGAGACGATCACGGCTCCGGCTAGAGGCACCCGCTGGCTGATCGTCAGCTGCGCGTCCCCGGTGCCGGGAGGCAGATCGATGATCATGTAGTCGAGCTCACCCCAGTCGACGTCGCCGAGTAGCTGCTCGAGCGCCTTCATCACCATCGGCCCCCGCCAGATGACCGGTGTATCGACCTCGAGAATGAAGCCGAGCGACATGAGCTTGACGCCGTAGCGGTCGAAGGGCTGGAGCCGGTTGTCGTGAACGAGCGGCCGCTCTTCGATGCCGAACATCATCGGCATCGACGGGCCGTAGATGTCGGCGTCGAGGAGACCGACTCGCTGACCCATCTGCGCGAGGCGGACAGCCAAGTTGGCCGAGACGGTCGACTTGCCCACGCCGCCCTTGCCGCTGGCGACCGCGACGACGTGACTCACGTTCGGCAGGAAGTCGGGACTCTGCGAGACCGCCTGCTGGGCCGCGGACTGGGGGGCGCGCAGCTCGAGTCCAACGCGAACGTTGGCGCCCGGGATCGCATCGGACAGGGTCTTCTGCACGTCGTCCTGGACCGTTTGCGCGGACGGCCGGCTGTGAGTCGTGATGACGAGATCCACGGCGATGTCGTCCCCCACCGCCGCGACCCGATCGACGAAGCCGAACGACACGATATCGCGGCTCATTCCTGGAAATTGGACCTGCCTGAGAAGATCCCAGACCCTGTTCTCGAGCTCGTTAGCCATCGGTGTTCACTCTAGCAGCCCCGCGTGGAGGTCCCATGGGTCGCGCGACGACTACTTCACCACTTCGGTACCCGCTAGTTGCGCCACCTGCTCCCGAACCCGCTCCGTCAGGTCGCGCCGATCACGCACGCCCGCCCCGCTCAGATCGATGGGAGCACCATAGCGGACCTGAATGGTCCCGGGCCGGATGACGAAGCTCTTCTTCGGCTGCACCTCGAAGCTCCCTTTGATTCCGACGGGCACGATCGGCAGCCCGCTCTTCAAGGCCAACAACATCCCACCGCGCTGGAACGGCAGGAGACGACCGTCGGTCGAGCGCGTCCCTTCCGGGAAGATGAGAGCGGAGGTGCCTGACTGCAGCCGCGCGACCGCCGCGTCGAAGCTCTCCTTGGCTCCGCTCCGATTGTCGCGGTCGATGCTGATGAAGCCTCCGAGCTTGATCGCCCAGCCGAAGAACGGGATCCGAAAGAGGCTGCGCTTGGCGAGCATCCGCGCCTGCGTCGGAAGCGTCACGAACAAGACCGGAATGTCGAAGAGGCTCTGATGATTGGCCATGTAGACCACCGGCTGGTCGGGGCTCACCCGGGCGCTGTGGCTGCTTCGCAGCTCGATGCCGCTCGTCACCACGATGCCACGGCTCCAGAGGCGTCCAACCCGAAAGGTCGTGTTGCCGGAGCGGTCGAGAAGCCCGGTCACGAGGGCGACGGTCGAAAAGAAGAGGGTCCCCAGGACCAGGTACAGATTGCCGACGACGGTGGCGAGAGCCGTGGCCATCGGACCCACTCGACGTCGAGAGGCCTGCGATCGGTCGCCGTCCATTCCTTGCCATGCTACCTCATCGCCAGCCTTGCGCCGGCTGTTCTCGTGCTCCGAAAACGCTCGCGATCCGCCCGGCGGGAACGCCGCCCTCGACTGCTAGTATCTTTCGTTCATGCCCTCGTCGCGCGCCTCACAACGGCCCTCCGTCTCGCGCCACGCGCTGCGGGCCGCTCTACTGACAGGAGCGCTTATGGACCTCGCCCTCGCGGTTTCCCTGGCGTTCGCGGCCGCGTCCACGGGTGGCCAGCTCCGGTTTACCGTCTCCGCGCTCCTGGCTCGCTCCTGCGTCCAAGCTCTCTCCTGTTACGACCTGCATCGCTACCACTCACTGATCCCGGCGGTCGGCGCGAGCCTCACCCTACCGGCTCTCGCCGGCCTGGTCGACGGCAGCGTCGGGCCGTGGGCCGCCGCCGCGGCGGCGATCGGGATCGTGCAACTCATGGCCCGCTGGATCCTCGGGCGATGAGTCTGCTCGACCGCGGGGGTGAAGCCGTCCGCCACGTTGGCGCGATCGGGATCCTCAGCGCTCAGGCGGTCACCGCGATGCTGCGCCCGCGCTACGAAGTGGGAGCCTGGATTCGCGAAATGGAGCAAGTCGGAGTGCGCTCCTTGGGAGTCGCCGCCATCACCACGGTCTTCACGGGGATGGTCCTCGCGCTGCAGACCGCGTACAGCCTGCCGTCACTCGGGGTCAAGTACTACATCGGAACCGTCGTGTCGAAATCTCTCGTCCGCGAGCTCGGGCCGGTGCTGACGGCTCTCATCGTGGGCGGGCGGATCGGCTCGGGCATGACGGCCGAGCTCGGCACCATGAAGGTGACCGAACAGATCGACGCGCTCAGATCGATGGCCGCCGATCCGGTCAAGAAGCTCGTCGTCCCGAAGCTCGTGGCGAGCCTCGTGATGCTCCCCGCCCTCACCATCCTCGGAAACCTCCTCGGAATCCTCGGCGGATTGCTGATCGCGGTCTTCCAACTCGACCTCACGGCAGGCTTCTTCGTCAACGACGTGCTGGGCTCCCAGACACTCTCGGACGTCGTCAGTGGCATTGGGAAGTCCTTCTTCTTCGCGTTCTTCATCGCGATCATCGGCTGCTACAATGGACTGACTGCACGAGGTGGCGCCGACGGAGTCGGCCGGGCGACGACCAACACGGTCGTCATGACCTCGATCCTGGTCATGGTGTCCGATTTCTTTCTCACCAAGCTCTTCTACACCCTCTTCTAAGTTGGACATCGACCCCCTCAGCAGCCCGCTGTTCGAGATCCGTCGCCTCTCCAAGGCGTACGGGCAAAAGCGAGTCCTCGACGACGTTTCGTTCGACGTCGGTCGGGGCGAGTGTCTCGTCGTGCTGGGCCGGTCAGGCTCGGGCAAGAGCGTGCTCTTGCGCCAGTTGAACGGTCTCGAGCGACCCGACGGCGGATCGGTCGTCTTCGACGGAATCGAACTGTCGGCGCTCACCGAGCGGGAGCTGTTCCCCTTGCGCCGGCGGATCGCAATGCTCTTTCAGAGCGGCGCGATGTTCGACTCCCTGACCGTCGGCCAGAACGTCGGATTCCCGATCGCGGAGCACACCGACAAGGAGCCGGGAGCGATCGCCGATCTGGCCGTCGAGAAGCTGCGCATGGTCGGCCTCGAAGGGATCGCCGACAAGATGCCCTCGGCGCTTTCGGGCGGGATGCGCAAGCGGGCGGCACTCGCCCGATCGCTCGCCCTCGACCCCGAGGTCATACTCTTCGACGAGCCGACCACCGGCCTCGACCCGGTCACCTCGGCCGCCATCGGCCACCTCATCCGCTCGACCCAGGAGCGCCTCGGCACGACCTCGGTGGTCGTCACCCACGATCTGGCGCTCGCTCGAGCCATCGCCGATCGCATCGGCTTTCTCTCCGACCAGACTTTCCGGTTCCTCGGCAGCTGGGAAGAGGCTCGCGCCGCCGGCGACGCAGCCCTCACCGACTTCCTGGAAGGACGCTTCAGGGAGGCCGACGTTGCGTGAGCTAAGGGTCGGCGCTCTCATCGTTGCGGCCCTCATCGCCCTTGCGGTCGGCATCTTCCTCATCGGCGAGAGCAACAATCTCTTCTCTCGCAAGAGTCGCTACATCGTGCGCTTCGAGACGGTCGGCGGCCTCACGACGGGCAATCCGGTTCAGCTCAACGGCGTGACGGTGGGGAGCGTCGGACGTATCGATCTGCCGGAGCAGGTCGACGAGCGACAGCTCACGGTCCACATCTCGCTCGACGGGCGTTACTCGAACCGGGTGCGGACCGATTCCGAGGCGCGCATCAAGACCCTCGGGCTGCTGGGCGACAAGTACATTCAGCTCACCTCGGGCTCCCCCGACGCTCCGGCCATTCCCAAAGGGGGCGAGATCCGAGCGGCCGAAGCCACCGACGTCGATCAGCTGATCGCGTCCGGCGAGAACGCGGTCGACAATTTCGTGGCAATCTCGGTCTCGTTGCGAGAGATCCTCGCGCGGATGGAGAGAGGCGAGGGCATTCTCGGCCAGCTGACCGACGACAGCGAGACCGGGAACGAGGTCCGGAGCAAGTTGCTCCACATCCTCGAATCGATCGATGGGATGATGCGCAAGACCGAGCGCGGGGAAGGCTCCCTCGGTCGGTTGATCAGCGACGACACGCTCGCCGTTCGCCTCGAGGGCTCGGCCGAGCGGCTCGAGTCGATTCTCGAGCTGGTGGACTCCGGCGAAGGAACACTGCCGTCGCTGCTGCGCGATTCCTCGACCAAGGAGCGCCTCGACGAAGCGATAACCAGCCTCGGCACGGCGTCGCGAGAGGTCTCGGAGCTCGCTCGTGAGCTTCGGGAAGGAGACGGCCTGTTACCCCGACTGCTCAACGACGAGGAGTACGGCGGCAAGCTCACCACCGATCTCGAGAACCTGCTCGAGAAGCTCAGTCGCGTCGCCGAACGACTCGAGGGGGGCGACGGGACCGCCTCGCAGCTGATCAACGATCCGCAGGTCTACGAAGCGATTCAGGACATCCTCGTCGGTGTCGACGAGTCTCGGCTGCTCCGCTGGCTGATCCGCAATCGCCAGAAGAAGGGGATCGAGATTCGCTACGAGGAAGCTCAGAAGGAGGGTGCGTCGCAACCGTAGCGACGCCGAGGAAGAGATGAGTCACGTTCTCGTTACGGGCGGAGCCGGTTTCATCGGATCCCACCTCACTCGACGATTGCTCGATCGAGGAGACGCCGTCACGGTTCTCGACGACTTCAACGACTACTACGATCCGCGAAAGAAGCACGCGAACATAACGCCCTTCCGGAAGCACGAAGCCTACCGCGTCGTCGAGGGGGACATCCGCGATGCCGAGTTGGTCGATCGACTGTTTCGCGAGCGCTCGTTCGACGGCGTCGTTCACCTGGCGGCCCGCGCCGGAGTCCGGCCGAGCCTGGCCGAGCCGATTCTCTACGAAGAGGTCAACTGCATCGGTACTCTCCATCTGCTCCAGGCCGCGCGGGAACACGGCCCCGAGGTCTTTGTTTTCGGCTCCTCCTCGTCCGTGTACGGCATCAACGAGAAGGTCCCTTTCGGCGAGGACGACGAGGTCAACCAGCCGATCAGCCCGTACGCGACGACCAAGCGCGCGGGCGAGCTGCTCTGCTACAACTATCACCATCTCTACGGCCTAAAGACCTCGTGCCTGCGCTTTTTCACCGTCTACGGCCCGGCGCAGCGCCCAGAGATGGCGATTCACAAATTCACCGACCTCCTGGCCCGTGGCGAGTCGATCCCGATGTTCGGGGACGGCTCCAGCCGGCGCGATTACACCTTCATCTCCGACATTATCGATGGAGTGGAGGCCGCCTTGGACGCCGCCTTCGACTTCGAGATTCTCAATCTCGGAGGCGCCGAGACGACGTCGTTACAGGACCTGGTTCACTGGATCGCGGCCGAGCTTGATGCGGAGCCGAGCATCGAGTATCTTCCCGACCAGCCCGGCGACGTGCCGATCACCTACGCCGATGTCACCAAGGCCGGTCGGCTTCTGGGCTACGCCCCCAAGGTACCTATCCGGGATGGTCTTCGACGTTTCGTCGACTGGTACCGCACCAACAACCCGAACCGATCGACAGACTGAACTGATGAACATCTGCGTAGTGGGAAGCGGCTACGTCGGACTCGTGACCGGCTCTTGTCTGGCCGATTTCGGAATGCACGTCACCGGCGTCGACATCGACGTGGCCAAGGTCGAGGCGCTGCGCCGCGGCGAGATTCCGATCTACGAGCCCGGTCTCGACGAGCTCGTTCGCAAGAACATGGAGCAGGGCCGTCTCGCGTTCACGACCGAGCTCGGACCCGCTCTCGAGGGCGCACGGGTGGTCTTCATCGCCGTCGGGACGCCGCCGAGGTCCGACGGCTCGGCCGACCTCAGGTACATTCGGCAGGTCGCGGAGTCGATCGGCGAACACTTGAACGGCTACAAGGTGATCGTGACCAAGAGCACGGTGCCGATCGGCACCGGCCAGATGATCGAAACGATTGTCAAGGAGAGGAGCGGCAGCGAGAACTTCGCGGTCGTGAGCAATCCCGAGTTTCTCCGCGAAGGGTCGGCCATCGAGGACTTCATGCAGCCCGACCGGGTGGTGATCGGCAGCCGCGACCCACGCGCCATCGACATCATGCTCGAGATCTACTCCCCGCTGCGCGTTGCCGACGTCCCTTTCGTGGTCACCGACATCGAGAGTGCCGAACTGATCAAGTACGCCTCGAACGGCTTCCTCGCCGCCAAGATCTCCTTCATCAACGAAGTCGCTCACCTTTGCGAGAGGCTGGGCGCCGACGTCGAGACGGTGGCGCGCGGCATGGGACTCGACGATCGCATCGGCCCGAAGTTCCTTCATCCCGGTCCCGGCTACGGTGGCTCGTGCTTTCCCAAGGACTCACGGGCGGTCGCCCAGATCGCCCGCGACCACGGCCTCGAGTTCAAGATCATGGACGCCGTCATCGAGGCCAACGAGGACACCCGCGATCGGATGCTCGACAAGATCCGCGATGCCTTCGCCGGCGTCGAGGGCAAGACGGTCGCCGTTCTCGGCCTCTCCTTCAAACCGGAGACCGACGACATCAGGGAGTCGCCGGCGCTGACGATCGTCGAGGGTCTTCGTGCCGAGGGGGCGACCGTTCGCGCCTTCGACCCCGCCGCCATGAATACCTGCCGGGATCTGTGGGCAGACGTCGTCTTTGCCGAAAGCCCCTACGAGGCGGCCGAAGGAGCGCACGGCCTCGTGATCGTCACCGAATGGAACCGCTTCCGGTTCCTCGACACCGATCGACTGCGGCAGCTCCTCGAGGAGCCTCTGATCATCGATCTGCGCAACATCTACGAGCCGGCCAAGATGGCGAGCGCCGGCTTTCGCTACGTCTCTCTCGGCCGACCCGAGGGGACTCCGGAAGGGGCCGCGACATGACCACCACCGTCGTCACCGGAGGGGCCGGTTTTCTCGGCTCGCATCTATCGGATCGCCTGCTCGCCGAAGGGCATCGAGTTCTCTGCATCGACAATCTGATCACCGGCAATCTCGCCAACATCGCTCATCTCGAGGGGCGCGAAGACTTTCGCTTCATCGAGCACGACGTGAGCAAGCCGCTCTTTGTCGACGACGAGATCGACAACGTGCTCCACTTCGCCTCGCCGGCGAGCCCCATCGACTACCTCGAACTGCCCATCCAGACGCTGAAGGTCGGCTCTCTCGGCACCCACAACACTCTCGGCCTCGCGAAGCAGAAGCAGGCTCGGTACCTTCTGGCGTCGACGTCGGAGGTCTACGGCGATCCTCTGATCCACCCTCAGCCCGAGAGCTACTGGGGCAACGTCAATCCGGTCGGCCCGCGCGGCGTCTACGACGAAGCGAAGCGCTTCGCCGAAGCGCTCGCCATGGCCTATCACCGCTACCACGGCATCGAAACCCGAATCGTCCGCATCTTCAACACCTACGGTCCACGAATGCGGCCGCGCGACGGCCGCGTGGTACCCGCCTTCATCGACCAGGCGCTCCGAGGAGAGCCGTTGACCGTCTTCGGCGACGGAAGTCAGACCCGCTCATTCTGCTACGTGTCGGACCTCGTCGACGGCATCTATCGACTCCTGCTCTCCGACGAGGTCGAGCCGATCAACATCGGGAACCCACGCGAGATGAGCGTTCTCGAGTTTGCCGAGACGATCATCGAGCACACCGGCAGCAGGAGCGAGATCACCCACAAGCCGCTGCCTGTCGACGATCCGAAGATCCGCCAGCCCGACATCAGCAAGGCGTCCGCGCTTCTCGGGTGGAGCCCGCGGGTGGAGCTCGAGGACGGACTCGCTTCCACCGTCGCCTACTTCGAGAAGCTGCTGGCCGCGGAGGCGATCTGAAGGTGGCCGAGAAGGTCCATTGCAGCCGCTGCCTGCGCGAGGCCTCGGCGATCGAGAACGGAATCTTCTACACCCCCGAGCTCGAGGCCGAGGTGCGAGAGAAGGTCTGCTTGGACTGCTGGAACGAGTGGCAGCGGGCCGAGGTGATGGTGATCAACGAGCTCAAGCTCAACTTCATGGATCCGCGCGCGATGCCCGTCTTGATCGCCCAGATGCGTGAGTTCTTCGCCCTCGACGGCCGTCCCGAAGGCGCGACCCCGGCGGCCGGTCTCTCGGCCCTTCCTCCCGATGTCGATCTCGCGACTCCCGACTCGTCCGACGAGTCCGAATAGACGAGTCATGCGGTCGCATGCGGTGCGGTTCGGTCTTCTGATCGGGCTGGTGGTGGCGGGGGTCGTCGTCGCTCATCAAGCCGGAATCGTCGAATGGCTGCGAGCCCATTCGTTGCCGGAGCTCATGCACGAGCTTCGTGCGCAATGGTGGGCGCCGCTGGCAATCCTCGGTTTCTGCTTGGCGGCGGGCAGTCTTCCGCTCCCCGTGACGCCGGTGGTTCTGGTGGCGGGCGCGGTCTACGGACCCGCACGTGGATGGCTGATCATCTTCATCGGCTGCCTCGCCGGTTCGGCGGTCGGCTACCTGCTGGCTCGAGCCCTCGGCCGCGACCTCGTCGAACGGCTCCTCGGACCGGAGCGGTGGGACCGCCTCGACAAGCTGATCGCGGATCACGGTCTCTACGCCATGGTCCGGGCGCGCTGGATGCTGCCACTCGTCGCCGTCAAGCCGGGCCCTTCCTTCTGTCGTCGGTCGTCGGCCTCTCGATGCCACTTGCCATCTTCACCTACGTCGGCCATCTCCTGATCACCACGGCGGCGACCGATGCGACACACACTCTGCGCAATGCGACTCTCCTCGTGCTCGCGATCCTGGCCCTGAGTCTGTTGCCGGCGTTGGTGCGCCGTCTGCGCCGACGCGGCTGACCCGAGCGGCCATCGACCGACGAGCTTTGCGGCCGGCTACTTGCCGAGGGCGGCTTCGACCTCCGGAAGGTCGATCATCAGCGCTCCTCCCGCCGTCGCTTGGGGATCGAACTCCAGATCCCGCATGACCCGCCGGAAGGCCTCCTTCAATGCTCGCGCCCCGAGGCGCGGTTGGCGCCGCGCTTCCTGGGCGATCCGCCGAACGGCGGCCGGCGAGATCGCGAGCTCCGCTCCCAGCGCGCTGAAGTACTCTCGGGCCTGCTGCAGGCCCGAGTCCGGATTGTCGAGGAAGATCGTCACCAGAGCGTCCTCGCCGAGGTCGTCGAGCAGGACGATCGAATCGAAGCGCGCCAGAAACTGGGGGGTCATGCCGTACTCGAAGAGATCTTCGTAGCGGAGCCAGTCGCGCAGCGCGAACTGGAGCTCCTGCCGGACGGAGCCCGAGTCTTCGAAGACGCTCATCGCCTGGAGCGATCCACGGTCCTCGCCCACCGTCACCCGGTCGTAGACCGAATCGTAGAGCCCCTCGAACGCTCCGCCGGCGATGAAGAGCACTCTCGACGCGTCGACCGTGGTCAGACCGCCGCCCGCCCAGCCCGGCAGCTCGAATGGTACCGCCTCGTTCTCGATCAGCGTCAGGAGAGCCTCCTGAGCGCGGATCCCCGTCGTGTTGGGCTGCCCCGCGATGTGGCCGCGGATCTTGTCGATCTCGTCGACGAAGACGAGCCCGTTGCTGGCGCGCTCGAGAAGGGTCGCGGCTTCGGCCTTCGCGTCCCGCTCCCGCGCCCGCGCCCGCGCCAACAGCCTGCGGAGGATCGCCTCGCCGGGACGATCTCTGGAGGCTTCCTCGGCCAGCACGTTGGCGTGGACCCGGATCAGCGGCCAGTCCTGATCGTCGTCGGCACGATCGGCGAGCCAACTCTCGACCGCCCGCATCATCGTCGTCTTCCCGGTCCCGGACGAGCCGACCATGAGCACGTTGCCGGTGGCGAGGCCCTGCAGCTTCTTGGCGAGGGCGATCGAGAGCTCTTTCACCGCCTCTTCCTGGCCGATCACCTTCCGGCTGAGGGCTTCGGCAATCTCGGTGGGCCGGATCGGCTCGGGCATTTCGGGATTGTATCCGGGCGCCTGGAATGTGGTAGCGCCGTAAGGTAGTTTCCGAGCGTGATGTCTTCGGGGCGTTTCGATCGATGGCTCTTCTGGGGCGCCGTGTTGCTGGTCGTCAACAGCGCATATCTCTACACGCACGGCGACCCAGTTGTCCTCTATTTCGCCAACGTCGTCCTCCATCTCGGGCTCGGAATCGCGCTCGCGACCCTCTTCGTTCCCTGGTGGTGGCAACGGCGGTCACAGCCGTTGGTCCTCGCCGGCGGCGGCGCCTTGGTGGTGTCGATTCTTTGCAGCCTCTGGCTCTGGAGGATCGGGAATCTGTCGGGGCATCGTAGGTGGCTCGATGCCCACATACTGTTGGCTCTCGCCGGCCTCGGTCTGCTGATCGCGGCATTCGCCGGTGAGCGAAGTCGGGGATGGAGGCTCGCAGCGGTCGGCCTCCCCGCGGCCGTGATCGCGGTGTTCGCCGCGCTCGCCTGGCAACAGGGCAACCCGGATCCCCGCCACGACCTCGCCAACGTTCCGGCTCCGCTGTCGATGGCGGAGGAGGCGATGGGGGGCGAGGAGGGTCCCTTCTTCCCGTCCTCGGTCAGCACGGGTGACGGTGGCACGGTCCCCTCGGAGGTCTATATGGGCTCGGACAGCTGCGCCCGATCCGGCTGTCATCCCGACCTCTACGACCAGTGGAACAGCTCGGCCCACCACTTCTCGAGCTTCAACAACCAGTGGTACCGCAAGTCGATCGAGTACATGCAGGAGGTGGTCGGCATCCAGCCGTCGAAATGGTGCGGCGGCTGCCACGATCCGGCGATCCTGCAATCCGGAATGATGGACCGGCCGATCTCCGAGATCGTCCACACAGAGGAAGCCCAGACCGGCCTCTCCTGCACCGCGTGCCACATGATCTCGACCGTTCGCAGCACCATGGGGCAGGGGGACTACGAGATCACGGTTCCGCCGCTCCACGGTCTCGCGACCAGCGAGAACCCCCTGCTCACCACCGTTCACGACATGCTCGTCCGTCTCGATCCCGAGCCCCACCGCCGGACCTTCATCCGTCCTTTCTTCGAGAACGACGACTCCCCGCAGTTCTGCGCCGCCTGCCACAAGGTACACCTCGACGTACCGGTCAACCACTATCGCTGGATCCGCGGCTTCAACTCCTACGACAACTGGCAGGCGAGCGGCGTGTCGGGCTTCGGTGCGCGCTCGTTCTACTACCCACCCGAGCCCAAGAACTGCCTCGACTGCCACATGCCGCTGGTCGCCTCCAACGACGCCGGCAACCGTGGCGGACTGATCCGCTCGCATCGCTTTCCGGGCGCCAACACCGCTCTTCCGGTCGCCAATCACGACGAGGAGCAGCTGAAGGTCGTCACCGACTTCCTGCAAGCCCGCCAGGTCACGGTCGACCTTTTCGCCATGACCGAGGCGGCGCCGATCGCAGAGGTCGCCGGGGGAGGGGTCCAACTTGAGGGACCAGCGCTCGCCACCAGCTTCGCGGTCGGCGAAGAGCAGGGGATGGCGGTGGGAACGGGAGGCGGCCGCCAGGGCGAGGCCGAGGTGATCTTCGCCCCGCTCGATCGCGTGCCCGCGACGGTGCGGCGCGGCGAGTCGATGCGGGTCGACGTCGTCGTCCGGACTCGGGGGGTCGGCCACTTCTTTCCCGGCGGCACGGTCGACGCCTTCGAGGTCTGGGTCGAGCTCAAGGCTACGGATGACGACGGCCGGATCCTCTACTGGAGCGGCATGGCGGACGAAGACTCGCCGATCGAGCCCGGCGCCGCTTTCTACCGTTCGCTGATGATCGACGCTCACGGCAATCCGATCGACAAGCGCAACGCTTTCGCCAGTCGCGCCGTAATCTACGCCAAGTTGATTCCACCAGGAGCGGGCGACACGGTGCGCTTCCGGGTCGCTATCCCGGAGTACGCAGGGGACTCGATCACTCTCGAGACGAAACTCAACTACCGGAAATTCGCTTGGTTCAATACTCACTGGGCCTACGCCGGCGTCCCCGACCCCGATCAGACCGACGCCGGGTTCTCTCCCGACTTCGACGATCGACGTTTCGTCTTCACCGGAGACACGAGCGACGTCTCCGGCCGGCTCAAGGAGATCCCCCGACTGCCGATCGTGGTGATGGCGGAGGACACGGCGACTCTCGAGGTCGTCGATGCCGATGCCCAGCTACCGGACATGTCCGAGCCGGAGCACACTTCGGTCGATCGCGAGCGCTGGAACGACTACGGAATCGGCCTATTGCGGCAAGGAGACCTCCGCGGGGCGAAGCGCGCTTTCGAGGTGGTCACCCGGCTCGAGCCGGAGTACGTCGACGGCTGGGTCAACCTCGGTCGCGTGGCGCTGGCCGAGGGTGACCTCGACGCGGCCGAGACCGTTCTCGAGCGGGCACTCGAGCTCGATCCAAGGCTCGCCCGTGCGCACTACTTCCGAGGACTCGTCGACAAGGAGCTGGGAGACTATGAGCTCGCTCTCGGCCACTTCCGCGCTGCTGCCGAGCCGTATCCGAAGGATCGCGTCGTGCGCAACGCGATCGGTCGCATCCACTTTCTGCGCAGGGAATTCGAGGAAGCGATTCGCGAGTTCAAGCTGGTGCTGGACATCGATCCGGAGGACTTGACCGCCCACTACAGCTTGATGCTCGCCTACCGCGGCGCCGGCGACAGCGAGCTCGCGGACCGCCATCGTCGGTACTACGAACGCTTCAAGGCCGACGAGTCGAGCCAAATCCTCACCGGCGAGTACCTCAAGAACAACCCACATGACAACAACCGGCGGCAGCGCATCTTCGAGCACCAGAGCGTGCCGCCCGACCAGATCGAGCGGTTTCTCTCCCGAGGCCGCGGCGATCGCCTACCGGCCGGGGGCTGATCGACCGATACCTTCCGGGCTTCGCGCCGAAGCGCCTTCCGCTGCGAGCCGGATATCCGCTATTCTTCCGCCCCTATGAGAAGCGCGGGCCTCAACCGACTTCCCCCTCTCGTCACCGGCCTGCTTCTCCTCGCGCTGCCCGCCGACGGCTCCGAGGAGATCCGCTTCGTCGACGTCACCGCGGACAGCGGCGTCGACTTCCGACACAACACGGGTGCCTTCGGTCTCAAATGGCTCCCGGAGACGATGGGCGCCGGCGTCGTCGTCTTCGACTACGACGGTGACGACCGGCTCGATCTGCTCTTCCTCAACGGCACGCGCTTCGAAGGCAAGCCCGGCCGAGCGACGACCCAGCAGCTTTACAAGAACCTCGGAGGCCTGAGATTCCGTGACGTCACCCGTGAGGCCGGACTCGATCTGGAGGCCTACTGCATGGGTGGCGCCGCCGGGGACCTCGACGGTGACGGCGATCGAGATCTCTACATCTCGTGCGTCGGCACCGACTACCTGCTCGACAACCGGGACGATCGTTTCGTCGACGTGAGCGTCGAGGCGGGACTGTCGCGCGAGTACGAGTTCGGGGCTTCCGTGGCGCTCTTGGACGCCGACAACGACGGTCGCCTGGACATCTTCGCCAGCCGTTACGTCACCTGGACCGCCGACGAGACGGCAAGAACAAGAGCTACTGCACACCCGAGCCCTACGAAGGCGCTTCCCCCCGCTTCTACCACAACAACGGCGACGGCACCTTCTCGGACTGGACCCGGAAGGCGGGGCTCTCGAAGCCCGATGCGAAGTCCCTGGGCGTGGCCGTGCTCGACTTCGACAGTGACGGTTGGATGGACCTGGCGGTCGCCAACGACACCCAGCCGAACCTCCTGTTCCACAACCTGGGCGACGGCACCTTCGAGGAGGTCGGCTTGATCGCCGGCATGGCGTTCGACGAGAACGGGGTGGCCCGAGGAGGGATGGGAATCGACGCCGCGGACTACGATGGATCGGGGCGCCAGAGTCTCGTCATCGGTAACTTCGACGGCGAGATGGTCGCGCTCTACCAGAACGTCGGCGACATGCTCTTCATCGACGCCGCGGCACCCGCGCGGATCGGCCGGCCGACCCTCTCGTCACTCTCCTTCGGCGCCTTCTTCTTCGATTACGACCTCGACGGCGACGTCGATCTCCTCGTGGCGAACGGCCATCTCGAGCCCGAGATCGAAACGATCAAAGCGAGCGTCACGTACGCCCAGCCGACCCAGCTGTTTCGCAACGACGGCGGCCGGTTCGTCGAGGTTACGGACACCGCGGGCGGGGATCTCGCCGAGCCGCGGGTGGCGCGCGGCGCGGCCTACGGCGACCTCGACGGCGACGGCGACCTCGATGTCGTGATCACCACCAACGGAGGTCCGGCACAGGTCTTCGAGAACACCGGGAGCCACGGCAACTGGATCGCGATCGACGCCGCGGGCGCGAGTCCCGCTCCCGATGGCCTGGGCGCCACCATCGAGGTCACGGTCGCGGACAAGGTCCAGCGCTGGCTGGTGCGCGCCGGGGGTAGCTACCTCAGTCAGAGCCAGACTACCGCCGTCTTCGGCCTCGGCACGGCGGACGAGGTCGACGCCGTGAGGGTGCTGAGCGCCGGCGGCGCCGAGCCGATCCCGGTCACGGGCATCAATCGAGTCGTGCCTTATTCGAGGCGATGAAGCGAGCTCGGCTCGAAGTGATTGCCTGCCATCGTGCCGGTCAAAGCCGATCGCGTTGAGACAAGGGGAGGAGATGGCGACGTCAAGAGTTCTCGCGGCGGACCTCGCGGCCTTCTCGGCATCGGACGCCCTTCACTGGGCCAGTACTTCGAGCCTCACCGGCCGTCTGCGGTTCAGCCAAGAGAGCCACCGAATCGACCTGGTCTTCGAAGGGGGATCACTCGTCAACGCTGCCTCGAGCGAGGTCATCGAATCGTTCGGACGACATCTCTACTCCGAGCGCCTCGTCGACGAAGTCGATCTCGCAGCCGCCGTCGTCCACAGCCGCGACAATCAAGCTCTCATGGGCCGTTCGATGATCGCACTGGGCGTCGTCGACCCGGAGGTGCTGGAACAGTCACTGCACGATCACACGGTCAACCTCGCTCAGCTGCCGCTCGAATGGACTTCGGGGCGAGTGACCGCCGACGCCTTCGAGCTCGGGGATCATCCGAGGCTTCAGTCGGACCCGGTCGATGTCAACCACCTGATGATCGAAGCGGCCCGTCGTGAAGACGAGCTCAATCGAGTCCGCGAGTACATGCCGACGGACGACCGCGCTCTCGGCCTCGGCCTCTTCGATCTCGCCGCCAACTCCCCCGGCCGGGAGCGTCGGATCTTGGAGAAGTTCGAGCCTGGCGCCACGATCCACTCCCTGTACGAGCAGATCGGAGGCTCTTACCACCACCTCGTGTGGACGATCAAGGAGCTTCTCAAAGCCTCGGTTCTAGAGGTGCTCGATTCCCCCGACGCTCCACCCGCGGCCGACGCCGCGGCCGACGACGCCGAGCCCGACTGACCCTGCGCTCGATGCCGATCGAGGTCTTCGACGGCGGTGGCGACACGGCGCCCGCCGACGATCGACCGGCGTTTCGCGAAATCGCCCTACCTGGGCAACACGCGTCGGCCGAAGCGCAGGCGATCGAGCCAGTAGCCGCTCTCCAAGACATCGGTCTCGACGATACCTCGCGAGCTGGAAGCGTGGACCATCGTCAAGGCCTCACCGGGGCGCGACGACACGATTCCGACGTGGTGGGCCGGCTTGTTCTCATCGCTGAAGAAGACGAGATCGCCGATCGCGAGCGAGTCGAGAGGAACCCACCAGCCGATGCGCGCTTGCTCGAGGGTCGTCCGCGGAAGCACGATGCCGTGACGTTCGAAGACATGGCGCGAGAAGCCCGAGCAGTCGAAACCCTCGCGGCGACTCTCGCCGCCGTACCGGTAGCCGGACCCCAGGAGGGACCGAGCGGTCCCGAGAATCGCCTCGACGGACCGAGGCCCGACAGGCGCGTCCGGCGTCGGTCGCGTAACCGGGGCTCGGCCACCCCGAGAGACACAGCCCGACGCCAGCACCAAGATCACGGCCGCCGCCCACGCCTGCTGCCGGGTCCTTGAATCGAGGGTCGCCATCTGTCGAGCTTCGCCGCGGTTGCGGAGCCGCGCCCAATCCTACCCGTCCGCTTCGTCACGGCGCTCCCGCACGTATACTCCCCTGCGATCATGATTCCGATTCTTGCCGAGATCGGTCCCGTCAAGCTCTACTCCTACGGGCTCATGATGGCCTTGGGCTTCTGGCTCGGCGCTCAGATCGCCGGTCGTGAGCACGAGCGACGCGGAGGAGACGCCGATCGGTTTTGGAAGCTCGCCCTGCTCTCCTTCGTCGCCGCCCTGGCGACCTCCCATCTCTACTGGTGGGGGCGTGAGGCCCTTTCGGGCAGGGCGGAAATCGCCGAACTCCTCTCGGGCTCCGGCCACGTTTGGTTCGCCGGCATGATCGGGGGCCTCCTGACCGGCTGGTGGCTGGTCCGACGTTTCGAGCTCGACGCCTTCGACGTGCTCGACAGCGCCGGGATGGGCCTGCCGCTGGGTCACGCGATCGGCCGCATCGGTTGCCATCTCGCCGGCGACGGCGACTGGGGGCGGGTGACCGAAATGCCCTGGGGAGTCGCCTACGAGCGCGCCATTGCGGGCTGGCCGCATCCTCCAGGTGTCGCCGTGCACCCGACTCCACTCTACGAGACCGGGGCGTACACGGCCGTCTTCCTATTGCTCTGGGGGGTACGCCGGCGGACCCCGCCGGGCGCCCTGCTCGGCGCCAGCCTCGTGCTGACATCCATCGCCCGGTTCCTCATCGAGTTCTGGCGGGTCACGCCGGTCGTCGGGGCAGGGCTCACCGAGGCCCAGTGGGTGGCCATCGGCCTGACGATCGTCGGCGCCGCGCTGCTCGGCCGGAGCCGCACCCTGTCGGGTGCCAGCCCGAAAACCAAGCCGGAGGCGCGGGCTTGAGGGAAGGCTAGCCTGCATTTCTCACCCCGCTTCGAGCGAAACGGTGGAGCTGCCTGTGCCTGCGAGGCCGAGCGCAACCCAGAAGGCGCGGGCAGATCCGCCGGTGCAGCCGGAACGGGGTGAGAAATGCACAGCTAGTCGTCGTCAGCAAGCGCCGGCGGCAGGTGCTGGTCCCAGTCGAGGACGCGGTAATCCTCGAGGACCTTGCGCAGCGGCTCGAGCGGGATCGCTTCGAGCGCACCTCGCGAGCTGGAGACGCTCGTCGCTTTGAAGATGGCGTTGTAGATCGCCTCTTCGGTGGCCTCGACAGTCGCCGCGAAAAGCGGCGACATCGATTCGTTGACCAGCGTCGGGGCGCTGACCGGCTCCGGGCTGCTACGCGGCCGGCGAACTCGTGGATCGGTCGAGAACGCGATGGCGTAATCGCCGGAGCCGTTGTGCGCGAACGATCCGGTGCGAGCCAAGCCGAGCATGCTGCGCCGCGCTAGGCGATCGAGGCTGCGCGCTTCGAGCGGCGCGTCGGTCGCCACGACGATCATGATCGAGCCGTCTTCGCTATCGTCGCTTCGTGCCTCGGTCTCGAGCTCACGACTGTAGGCGTAAGCGTCGAGCTCGCGGCCGACTGGGGCACCGTTCATCGTCAACGTGCCGCCGAAGTTGGTCTGCACCAGGACGCCGATCGTGTAGCCGCCCAGGGCAGCGGGCAGCACTCGCGAGCTGGTGCCGATGCCACCTTTCCAGAAAAAAGCCTGGGTACCGGTTCCGGCGCCGACGCTGCCTTCGGCGACCGGACCGTCGCTGGCACCGTCGAGCGCGGCGAAGACCTCGTCTCTGCGGATCGGGTCGGCCCACATGTCGTTGACCCTCGAATCGTTGGTCTCGCCGACTACCGGGTTGAGGGTGTGCTCCCCCATCCCCGGTTGCTCGTACATCCACTCCTTGAGCGCGTTGGCGGCGCTCCAGACGCAGAGGGTGCAGGTGAGAAGGATCGGCGTTTCGATCTCGCCGAACTCCCGCACCTGCGTTTCGCCGATCAACTTGCCGTAGCCGTTGCCGACGTGGATCCAGGCGGGCACCGGACGGGCGTAGAGGTTGCCCGGAGCCGGGATGATGGCCGTGACCCCGGTGCGCACATCCTCGCCACGGATGACGGTCTCGTGGCCGACCTTGACACCGGCGACATCGGTGATCGCGTTCAGCGGCCCGGTGGGGAAGATGCCGACGATGAGGCCGGCTTCCCGCGCCCGTGGCCGTTGGTCGAGCTGTTGGGCGAATCCCGCCGCTGAGCCGGTCACTAAGACGAGTACCATCGATAGGCCGGCGGCACTCGGGAACGTCATCGGCTCTCCTCTCGTCCTCGCAGGCGCCGCCCACCCTAGACCCGGATCAGAACCGAGCCCCAGTGGAGCCCGGCGCCGAGCGCCGTGAAGGCGACGAGAGCGCCCTCGGGGGCCTTCCCCTCGGCCCTCGCCTCGTGGAAGCAGATCGGGAGGGTTCCGGCGGTGGTGTTGCCGTATTTCTGGATGTTGTTGTGCACTCGCTCGTCGGGCAACCTCAGGACGCGTTGAGCCGCCTCGTTGATTCGTAGGTTGGCCTGGTGCATGACTAGCAGGTCGAGATCGTCGAGATCGTACCCAGCTGCCTCGAGTACCTGTTTGGTCACTCTCGGCATCGACGTGACGGCGAGCTTGAACACTTTGCGGCCGTCCATCACGGGCACGGTGTCGCCGGAGGCGAGCATCTCGGCATCGACCCAAGGACGCCGGGAGGAGCCGGCGCCAGGCACCGCCAAGATCTCTCGATGCCCGCCGTCTCCATAGAGCACCGACGCGAGGATTCCGCGGCCGTCGTCACTCTCGTGAGCCTGAAAGACCATCGCCCCGGCGCCATCGCCGAAGAGAACGATCAGGTGGCGAAAGCGGCTGTTCCAGGCATGGTCCTCCGCCGAGATCGCGACCGACGGATCGTAGAGCGCTCGCCACGATTCTCGGGAGAAAGGGATCAGTGCCGTATGAACTTCGCTGCCTACGAGCAAGACCGTGCGCGCCTGGCGACTCGCGATCAGCGCATCGACCAGCTGAAGACCGTAGGCGAAGCCGGCGCACTGCTGGCGGATGTCGAGCGCCGGTAGAGCGCCGATCCCCAGCTTGTCCTGGATCATCGTTCCCGCCCCCGGGAAGTAGTGATCGGGCGTCATCGTCGCGCAGATGATGTAGTCGACCGACTCGGCTTCGATGCCGGCATCGTCGAGCGCCGCCTGAGCCGCCTCGGCACCGAGATCGGACGTTCCGACTCCCGGCTCGACGTAGTAGCGGGTGACGACACCGCTGCGCTCACGAATCCACTCGTCGCTGGTCTCCATCACCCGCGAGAGCATCGAGTTGTCGATCTCGTTCGACGGAATGGCGATTCCCGTGCCGCGAAGAAGTGCGCGCGGGTTCATGATCCAGGGGGACGCCGACCAAGGGTCGGGGTTCTACGCAGCCGACGAGCGGCGGAGAGAGAGAAGAACTCCGTCACGTCGCTCTGCTTGCGAAAGCCGTAGCGCGACTCCGGCCGCTTGCCGTCGAGACCGGGTGCCGACCTCTTCGTGTAGTTCCAGATCTCGATCGGCTCGCCCCCGGGCGTCGGCGAAGAGGCGTACTCGATGGTCGTCGGCGGTCCGTAGACGACGAAGATCGTCCCACGGTCGCTACTCCGCCCGAGGGTCGCGGCCTCCGAGAAGCGCCGATCGGCCTCCTCGGCCCGCTCGTCGAAGGTGTGTTTTGGCCCGCTCGGCGGCAATGTCCGATTGGGACCGCGCCGCTTCCAGAACGCCTCGACGAACCTCTCCGCCGCGGCATCGTCGGTGAGGGCGAGATACGCCGTGCGCTCCTGCTCGGTCGCGATCCGGGCGATCGGTCCGGCCAGCCACTGAGCATGTCGGGGGCCAAGCTCGAAATTCGTCAGGTCGACGGCGTCCAGCTGCTCGGCCTTGGTCTTGGCCACGAGCGGGGCGGATAGCGCCACGGCGAGAATCAGCCCGATCGGCAAGGTCGAGAATGTAGCTAGCTGTGCCAAGGAATCCTGTCTTCTTTCAACGCCTCAAGAGATCGAGAAACTCCTCGCGGAGAGGCCGGTTGTGAAAGAGGCCGCGAATCGCCGAAGTCACGGTCAGGGCTCCCGACTTCTTGACGCCTCGCATCTCGACGCAGAGGTGGCGCGCCTCGATGACGACCATCGCTCCCTGGGCGTCGAGCTTGTCGACGAGGTAATCGACGACCTGCTCGGTCATCCGTTCCTGAAGTTGCGGGCGCTTGGCATAGAACTCGAGAATCCGCGAGAACTTGGAGAGGCCGATGATCTTGTCGCCCGGGACATACGCGATGTGGGCGTGCCCATAGAACGGCACGAAATGATGGGAGCACATCGAGTAGAACGGAATATCCCGCTCCATGATCATGTGCTCGTACCCCTCCTCGTTGGGGAAGGTGGTCACCCGAGGCTCGGCGCCGGAGCGCAGCCCGTTGAACATTTCGAGGTACATCTCGGCGACCCTCTCGTCGGTCCTCGCCAAATTGGGGTCGCTCGTGTCGAGGCCGAGAATCTCGATGATCGCGCGAATGTGCTTTGCAATCTCGGTCAGCTGCGCGGGATCGACCCGCGTGGGGTCGAAGTCGGCCTTAGAAAGCGGCTCGGTGGTTGCGGGCTCGGTCATCGGTCGGTTCTCCAAGTCTCAATCCGGCCGGCAGTCTAGCAGCCCCCGAAACCAAGGCCTGGAAGGCCCAGGTGCTGCGGGAGGAGGGAGGTCACGGAGAGGGCGCTGGCCCCTCCTTGTCAACCGAGATACGATCCCGCCGCAAGGTTCTGAGCCCCACCCACCTGCCCTACCGCCAACCTGTCAGGAGAATCATGCCTGAGGTCACCATCGAATACTGCGTCGTTTGAAACTACAAGCCCCGAGCCGCCAGTTTGGCGGACGAGATCGAGCGACAGCTTGACGTGAAGGCGCGGCTCCTCAAAGGCGAACGGGGCGTGTTCGACGTCCGCCTCGATGGCGAGTTGATCTTCTCGAAGCACGCCGAAGCGCGCTTTCCCGACAGCGGCGAAACCGAACGCCTGCTCGCTGCCAGGCTCAGCGCCTGATCGCCGAAGGCCCCGATTCGACGAGAGCCCTCTGGCCAGAGCCGATCGGCGAAGGTCGGGTCGGCGCGAGCCGAGCGGTCTTCACGAAAACAGCCGACCCGGTGGGCCAAGTCCGATCCCCCGAGCGGACCGAACCGGGGCGGTGATCGGCTGACCGAGCCCCAAGGACCAGCCGGGCCGACTGGTACTCTGCTTCTCCGTCGACGCACGAGCCATGCCAGGACGTGGGAACCAGACGATGCCTTTCGACATCGTCTCTTAGGCGTCCGGCTACCCGTTCGCGGCCGGCTCGATTCAAGCAACCGGGCTCGTGATCTTCAAGACGTTGGATCGGCTCGGAGCTGGGCTACGACCTCGATGTGGCCGGTTTGCGGGAAGAGATCCAAGAGCGTCAGCGCCTCGACCTCGTAGACGCCGGCCAGACGAGTCAGATCACGGGCCAGCGCCGCCGGATGGCAGGAGACGTAGGTCAGCCGAGACGGCCGACCGTCGAGAAGCCGATGGATCGTCGACTTCGACAGCCCGCTGCGAGGGGGATCGACGACCACCCGGTCACACCCTCGTGGCCACCTCGTCACCCAACTCTCCACGGCCTGATGCACGACCTCGACGTTGGCGAGTCGGTTGCGACCGGCGTTCTTGCGCGCGAAGCGCGCCGCCGAACGCTGTCCTTCGACCGCCACGACCTTCGAGTAGCGACGGGCGAGCGGCAGCGAGAAGAGACCGACGCCCGCATAGAGATCGGCGGCCAGGTCACCGTCGAAATCGCCGACGACGGTCGTCACCAGTCGCTTGGTCAAACCGAGGTGCCCCTGAATGAAGCAGCCGGCATCGAATCCGTAGTCGAACTCCCCCACCCGGGTGGTGAGCTCGCCGCGTGGAAATCCCGGCACGACGGGAGCGCACGCGAGCGAGCCGTCGTCGCCGATGGCGAGGTCGAGTCGACGGGGCGGGTCGCCCTCGAGCAATGCCGGAAGTCGGCGCACCTCGATCTCCAGCTCCGGCACGAGAACGGGGCACTCCCGAACGGCGACGATCCGATGGCTGCGACGCTCGTGGTACCCGACCTCGACATTGGTACCCGATCCCCGTGTATGTAGTTGAGTGCGACGCCGGTAACCCCAAGGAGCTCCGCCCACGACGTCGGGCGGCGGCAAGGTGACGCGACTCATCCGGGCCAACGTCTCGATCGTCGCCTCCACCTTCAGCTCGAGCTGCCGGTCATCCTCCAGGTGCTGCAGATCGCATCCACCGCAGCGTCCGAAGTGATGGCACGGGGGGGTACGACGTCCCGGCCCCGGTTCGAGGAGATCGAGGATCTCGGCGCGCGCGTAAGCCGGTTTATCCTCGACGATCCGCACCCGTAGCCGGTCCCCAGGAGCGCTTCGCGCTACGAAGACCGGCCGACCGTCGAGTCGCCCGAGGCCATCCCCGCCGGCCACCAGCTTGTCGATCGCGAGCTCTGCCTCGTCCCCGACCCGGTGCTGCGAAGCGGGCCGAGAGCCGGTTGGGGAGCCGTCGGGTGCGCTCATGAGGCGGCGATCTCGACCCGGTCCGCGAGACTTCCGAGCCGGGTGTCCACTGCGGTTCGCAGTTCGGCCACGGTGTGCCTCCCACTGAGGTGACAGAGCACGATCGTCTCGTTCTCGAATCGGTCGCGGCGCTCGGCCAGGTCGTCGAGATGTAGGTGACCGTAGAGCTCGGCACGATCCCGGTGAGTCGGGTCGAGGAAAGTACACTCGACGACGAGCACTCTGCTGTTCGTGAGCCTGGGCTCTTCGTCGAAAACCGTCGCTCGGGTGTCACCGCAGTAGGAGAGCCAATCTTCCTCGGTCGTCTTCTCGATCGTCTCGCCCCTCCTCTTGAGGCTCACCAGCTCTTCGCTGGAAAGCCCTCGGTAGGCGCCGGCCAGCTCGCGTTTCGATCGAACCAGATGGTAGCCGAGACTCGGCACGACATGATCCGTCGCGAACGCCTCGACTCGCATCGACCGACCGACCTCGACGCTGTCGCCGGGCTCCAAGCCGACGAGCTCGTAGCTGTAATCGTGCTCTTCCAGTCGGGAAGCGCTATCGATGAGCCCACGCAGGCGGTCTCGAATGGCTCGGGGGCAGAGCACTCGGGTCGTCCCCTCGCCGTGGCGACTTCGATTCGAGAGGACGAACGGGACCCCGAGGCAGTGGTCGAGATGTCCGTGAGTGACGAACAGATCCTCGGCTCCCACGAGCTTCAATGCACCGCGCCCGACATCGAAGGCGAGACCGGGAGGATGGACTCGAAACCAGGTTCGATCTCCGCCCCGAGACTCCCCTTCGAGGCTCAGATCGCCGAAGGTCAGTCGCATCCGAGCCTGCGCTAGATCTCCTGATACAGCCAGCGACGGATCGGCTCGAGGCGCTGCGCGACATCGTCCCACTCGGGGTTCATCCGCCACAGAGTCGCGGCCACCGAGGAGAGTAGCGAGTTGCCGTCCTGCGGGGTGAAACAGAAACCGATGATCTCCCGGTTCCGACGGACCAGGACCGTGGGAAGGACGACGACCGTCTGCGACAGGATCCTCCCGTAGTACCCGTGATCACGACCGAAGCTGAAAATGAGGTTCGCCTGCGACTTGCTCGTCACGGCTACCCGATGGTTGTCGTGCAGGCGTCCGGTGACCTCTCCGAGCGTCGTGTCCCGGTTGAGCACGAGCTGGAACCAGATCGAGTGCATGTACTGGGTGTTGAGCTTCACGGCGCTCGAAAAGAGGTCGAGACGAGTGTCGAGCGTCTCGAAGAGATGGTAGGCATCCCGAGCGTGGTGGGTCCCGAACTCCGGGTCACCGTGTTTGCCGACCGTCGGCGCCGGGATGAAAGAGCTCGCCTGCGTCACGTCGTTGGCCCGTCGCATGCAAACGAAACTGCCTCGTTCGAGCGCCATCCCGTCCGCGCCGTCGTCGGCGAGGGTCTTGATGAGGGTCGTGATGTTGTGAGTGTTGCAGGAGACGATCTGGATGAACCGGTCCTCTTCGGCGACCATCGCTTCGTCGTTCACGCCTCGGGCGTAGGGCTTGCCGAAACCGAACTCACTTCCCTGGGCGAGGAACCCTCGTGGTCCGGAGAGCTTCGAGTAGAGCCGTTCCTTGTTCTCGTTGCCGGCCGGGGTGCAGTCGATGATCACCGTGGCCTGCTCGAGCGCCTCCTGGGCCTCGTAGCTCACCTTCTGTCCCATGCCTTCGAACGCCGTGACCGCTTCGGGCTCGGTGACGAGGTGGGCACCACGCTCCATGAGGTGCCGGATTCTCGACTTGTCCGACTCGAGGGGTGTCCTCTTGTGGAACGTCACCTCGTCGATGCCGAACCTGTCTCGGAAGTCGGTGAGCAGACCGATCAGCGGCTCGCCGATCGTTCCGGTTCCCACGATGTGAACGATTCGTTTCATTTGAGAGTTGGTCCTGTCCGCTGCTCGCGTCGCGCGCGGCCCCGCCGCCGGCTCGTCCCCGACCGCCTGCAACGCGATGAGGTTGTTGGATCCCGTGAACTCGGAGACCTGGGCTTCGAGCCCTCCCGGCGGGTCGTGCTCAGCGCTCGCCGCCCGCGCGAAGTCGCCAAGACGGGCGTCTCCTACGCGGGCGAGATTAACACAGGCGGCTCACGCACCCCCCTCTTCGCCGTGACGTCCACCGCCCCTCCAGGTCGGATCCCGATCGGCGAACTCGTCGATCTCGAACGGCACCTCGATGAGTGTCTTCGTCGCTTCGGGATCGCAGATCTGGCTGTCGCACAGGTAGACATACACGTTCCATTCCCCTTGCCGCTCGAAGTGACTTAGAGTCTGGTACGTGTCGCACCGGCCACACTTCACCGAGAAGTTGCGGATGTTGACCGGGGTCGTCCCCTCTGGAATCTCCATGCCGACGAGGCTAGCAAAGATCCTTGCCCTCACGGCCGCGCTCGCCGCTCTTTGTCCGTCTTCGATCGGCGCTGCGAGCGACGACGAGGCGACTTTCTCCGAGACCGGCTTCGGCGACGAGATCTCGGTCGGGTACGTGCTCGTTCCGGTCGTGGTCCGCGGCCCCGGCGGTTTCAGCGACAAGCTCGAGCCGGACGACTTCACGCTGCGGGTGGACGGCGAGGTGATCGCGATCGACAGCTTCGAGAGCGGCTCTCTGGCTCCGATCGGCATTCTCTTTCTCCAAGACCTCTCGGGGAGCATGGGAATCGGACCCAAGCTCGAGCGCAGCCGCGCCCTCGTCGAGTGCGTCCTTCGACGACAGCGGCCGGGAGACGAGTTCGCGGTCGCCAGCTTCAGCAACCAACGGCTCTTCGTCGAAGTGCCGTTCCCCGGTTCGGAGGAGGCGATTCGCGAGCTCCTCGCCGGTTGGGAGGGCTACGGACGCACCGCGCTGCACGACGCCGTAGCCTGGCTACCCGACCTCGTGCACTCTCGAGCCTCACCGCGGCGTGCCGTCCTCCTGGTGACCGACGGAGTCGACAACGCCAGCCTGATCAGGCCCGCCAAGGCGCGCGACATGATCCGGCAGGCCGAGGTGCCGGTTCACGTGATCGGACTCGAGACCGGCAGCCCGTTCCGGCTCGCGCCGGACGGCGAGAAGCTGCATCGTCTGGCCGACACGCTCAATCTCATCGGCTGGGCGACGGGTGGTGGCTACCATCCCGTCGAGAGCGGCGACGACGTAGAGGGGGCGTGTATGGCGATCGTCGAGAGTCTGCGGCATCAATACGTCTTGGGTTTCTCGACCGCGACCGAGGGACCGATCGCGAAGCGTGACATCGAGGTTGCTCTCGCCGGCAGGAGGACGAACCTCGACATCCGGTTCCGGCATAGCTATCAGGGCACCCTACCCACTACAATCGTTCCAATACGCTGACCGCGGTAGACCGAGATACGCTGAAGGAGGCTCCAGGAATGTCGGGCAAGAGCACCTATCGAATGACCGTTGCGCTGGCGATCGTCGCAGTCGCGACTACCGGTTGTGCCACCAAGAAGTACGTTCAGACCGAGATGGGGGTCGTCGAGACCCGGGTCGCCGAGCGAGTGGACAACATCGAGACCCAAGTCGAGGAGAACCAGTCGGCGATTCGGGAGAACGAGGAGCGACTCGCCGCTGCCTCCGAGACCGCCCGCGATGCTTACGACCGAGCGGTGGCGGCCGGAGCTCTCGCCGAAGGCAAGTTCCTCTACGAGACGATCCTGTCCTCGGATCGTTTCCGTTTCGCCGTCGATCGCAGCGATCTGAGTGCGGAGGCGCAAGCCGCGCTCGACGAGTTCGCCGACGAGACCAAGGCCAAGAACGAGAACGTCTTCATCGAGATCCAAGGCCACACGGATTCGACCGGATCGGACGCCTACAACATGAGCCTCGGAGAGCAGCGTGCCGAGGCGGCGCGCCGGTACCTGAGCGAGGCGCACGGCTTCGCACTGCACCGGATGGCCGTGATCTCCTACGGCGAGAAGGCACCGATCGCGGACAACGGCAGCCGGGAGGGTCGCGCGCAGAACCGGCGGGTGTCGCTGATCGTCCTCAAGTAGGGGCGCGGGTCGGCTATCCGGAGGCGAGCGCCTCGTCGATCGCCCTCCGGACCGACTGCTCGCTCGAGATCCCCATGTGCTGATAGGTGATCCCGAGCGAGGGGTCGGTGACCAGCACCGTGGGGAGGGCGTAGATGCCGTAGCGGGCGTTGAGGATCTCCCCGGGATCCAGCAACACCGGGTAGGCGAAAGGATCGCTGGCGACGAATTCGCGCACCACCTCTTCGGGCTCGCCGACGTTGATCGCCAGGAAGGAGACCCGCTCCCCGCCGTACTCGGCGGCGAGCTCGTGAAAGATCTCAGCCTGCAAGCGGCACGGACCGCACCAGGTCGCCCAGAAGTCGACGACCACGACCCGACCCTCGAAATCGGCGGCAGCGACCGTGCCCCCCTCCAGTCTTTCGAGCTCGAACTCGAGTCGAGCCTCTCCGCCGAAGATCTCGTAGGTTGCGGGCATCGGCGACGTCGCCTTGCGCAGCCCGTAGCCGAAGGCGATCGCGACGACAGCCACCAACACGATCACCCACGGCCGAATCGAAGTCGGCTCGGACCGATTCCCGCTCATCCGGTGAGCATAGCCGACGTGGCAGGGCTGATGGACCCCGGGGTCAGCTACAGCCGCTCGTCGATCCGCACTCGAGGCACTTGTAGCAGCTGCCGTTGCGAATCATGATCGCGCCACAATCGTGGCAGCTCGGAGCGTCCTGCTGAAACAGGAACGTCACCTTGCTCCGGCCTCCCTCACCGCCCGCCGAGCTGCCACGCTCGACCGCCTCACTCTCCACGGGAGTCTCCTCGCGCTCGGGAGAATCGCGAAGGACGACGCCGGCGGCCTCCTGGCTCTCCCGGCTCAGGAACTTGGAAGCGAGCCAGCGGAACAGGTAGTCCATCACCGACTTCGCCATCGGAATCTCGGGGTTGTTGGTGAATCCGGAAGGTTCGAATCGAGTGTGGGTGAACTTGTCGACCAGGGTCTGAAGCGGCACTCCGTACTGCAGCGCGATCGAGATCGCCGTCGCGAAGGAGTCCATGAGGCCCGAGATCGTCGAACCCTCCTTGGCCATCACGATGAAGATCTCACCCGGCATCCCGTCCTCGAAAAGACCGACCGTCAGGTAGCCTTCGTTGCCGTTGACCGTGAACTTGTGAGTCAGCGCCTGGCGCTCGTCGGGGAGCTTGGTCCGTACCGGTTTGCGGTCGGCCTCCGTCTGCCCGCTCTTTCTCCGGCGACTCGTCGACAGCGGCTGGCTGCGCTTGCAGTTGTCCCGGTAGATCGCCACCGCCTTGAGACCGAGCTTCCACCCCTCGATGTAGGCGTCCATCACCTCTTCCGGGGTCGACTCTTCGGGCATGTTGATCGTCTTGCTGATGGCGCCGGAGATGAAGGGCTGTACGGCGCCGAGCATCCTGAGATGCCCCGTGTGGTGGATCGAGCGCACGCCGTTGGCCGGCCGGAAGGAGCAGTCGAATACCGCTAGATGCTCGTCCTTCAGGTGAGGAGCTCCTTCGATCGTCTCTTGCTCGTCGATGAACTCGACGATTTCCTGAATCTCGCTCTTGTCGTAGCCGAGCCGCTTGAGGGCCGTCGGCACGGTGTTGTTGACGATCTTGATGAGGCCCCCGCCGACGAGCTTCTTGTACTTGACGAGCGCGATGTCCGGTTCGATGCCGGTCGTGTCGCAGTCCATCATGAAGGCGATGGTTCCGGTCGGCGCCACGACCGAGATCTGGCTGTTGCGCAAGCCGTGCTCGCTGCCGAGCCGCACGACCTCCTCCCACGAGCCCTTGCCGGCCTGTAGGAGCTCGAGCGGAACGTGCGCGGGGTCGAGTTTTTGGACCGCCTCGCCGTGCTTGCGCATTACCCGGAGCGCCGGCTCCGCGTTTTGCTCGAACCCGGCGAAGGGACCGAGCTTCTCCGCGATCCGAGCCGACTGCGCGTAGGAGGCGCCCGACATCAGCGAGGTGATCGCCGCCGCGTAGTCGCGCCCCGCGTCCGAGTCGTAGGGCAGACCGCGAGCCATCAGGAGCGCCCCCAGGTTGGCGAATCCGATGCCCAGCGGACGGAACCGGTGCGAGTTCTCCTCGATCTTCGGAGTCGGATAGCTCGCGAAGTCGACGATGATCTCCTGGGCGGTGATCAACACCTCGCAGGTGTGACGAAAGCTGTCCACGTCGAAGTGCTCGCTACCCGAGTCGTAGTAGCTCATGAGGTTGATCGAGGCCAGGTTGCAGGCCGTATCATCCAGGAACATGTACTCGCTGCACGGGTTGCTGGCGTGAATCCGATCGGTGGCTGCGCAGGTGTGCCAATCGTTGATCGCGGTGTCGTACTGCAGACCAGGGTCACCGCACAGCCAGGTCGAGTCTGCAATCTGCTGCATGAGATCACGGGCCCTGAACGTCTCGACCGGCTCGCGGTTTGTGACCGCGTGGGTCGTCCAGTCGCCGTCATCGACGACCGCCTGCATGAACTCGTCGGTCACCCGCACGGAGTGGTTGGCGTTCTGATAGAACACCGAGTCGTACGCTCCGCCCGGCACGTTGAAGCCGCCTTCGTACCCGGCGTCGATCAACGCCCACGCCTTGCGCTCTTCGACCTCCTTGCAGTTGATGAACTCCACGATGTCGGGATGGTCGACATTGAGGATCACCATCTTCGCGGCGCGCCGGGTCTTGCCTCCGCTCTTGATGACACCCGCAAAGGAATCGAACCCCTTCATGAACGAGACCGGTCCGGAGGCCGTACCGCCGCCGGCGAGCATCTCCTTCGACGAGCGGATCGTCGACAGGTTGCTCCCCGTACCGGAGCCGAACTTGAAGAGCATCCCCTCGGTCTTCGCGAGCTTCAGGATCGACGGCATCGTGTCTTCGACCGAGTTGATGAAGCAGGCCGAGCACTGAGGACGCTCCTCGATCCCCACGTTGAACCAGACGGGTGAGTTGAAGCAGACCATCTGGTGGAGGAGCATGTAGGTGAGCTCGCCGTGAAAGGTGTCAGCGTCCTCTTCCGATGCGAAGTAGTAGCCGGCGCGTCCCCAATCGGTCATCCGATCCGCCACCCGACCGATCAGCTGGCGGACACTCGATTCGCGCTCCGGCGAGCCCAACTGGCCGCGGAAGTACTTGCTCACGACCACGTTGGTGGCGGTCTGGCTCCAGAACTTCGGGATCTCGACGCCGAGCTGCTCGAAGACCCTCTCCCCCTTCTCGTTGGTGATGACGGCGTCCCGCGTCTCCCAATCGACGACCTCGAACGGATCGACACCGGTTCGTGTGTAGTAGCGCTCGAAGCGCAGCCCCCGGACCGCCTTCCCGTCCGCCCGGCGGGTCTTTGCGTCGTTGCTTGCCGTTACGGCTTTGCCCGTGGACTCGACACTGCTCTTCGGGGTCGGCTCCATCGTCATGCCTCGCTACCTCCAAAAGACCAGGAAAACACAGAGCTCTCGCCGCGTTCGCCTTCGGACCGTGCCAAATCACGACTTTTGAGGAAGACCAACGATGCCCCACATGATGTGGTTTGTCAAGCGAACCACACAATATGTAGGGTTCAACTGAGATCGAGATTACCCTTTGGTCATGCACAGTTAGCCATTCGGGCCGCCGATTCGAGAAGTGAGGGACCGCCGCCGCTTCGACTTTTCCCGATACCATGTCGAGAAGCCAGAATCAGCTGCTTGGGAACGAGCGCCTCACTCCTCGGAGCCGTTCGGATCGCCGCTCTCGTCGGCCGCTCCTTGGGCCTCCTGCGCAACCGCCGTGCGCACGGCTTCGAGCTTCGAGCGAAGGTCGCGTACTCGATCGCCGCCCAACCAGAGAAGCGCCTCTCGGCCACCTGTCCGAGCGGGATGACGGTCCGCGGTGGGCGCGAAGATCTCCAGGCGCTCCTCCTCCTCGCCGGGATTGATGGTGAACGCCAGGAGCGGCTCGCCGGCCGGAGCTGGAGCATCGAGCGCCTCGGCTTTCGAGGAAGTGATGGCGTAGAGCAGGTCGCTCACGACAGCGAACTCGATCGCCTCCCCGTCGCGAAGCCAGTCACCCGAATCACGGACCAGATCGATCTCCCCGCTCTCGTCCGTCGCGATCAGCCGTTCGATCTCGAACACCTGACGCGTCGCCCATTCGTAGGAGCGCCACTCCTCGACCGAGCGCTCCACCGCTTCGGAGAGCGGGTCCGACAGGACGTAGATCTGGTCCTCCGCCCGAGCGTAGACCCTCGACGCATCGTCATCCTCGATCGGCGAAGGAGCTTTGTCCTGGGGCACTCGATCGCCGATCTCGAGCCGCCAGAGAGCGCCGGTGTCGTCGATCAGCTCGACGGTGGCGCGCGGCTCGGCGAGACCGAGAGCGTCGAGCTCGCCTGCCGGCCGATCGACGAACTCGCTCACTTCGAGCGAGGCGAGGGAGCCCAGAAAGCGAGAGACGGTCCCCGGATCCGCGCGGTCCTCGATCGGCGCCTCGAGCCAGAAGTCCCCATCCCGCCGCCCCAGCACCACGGACTCGGCACCGGGCTCGAACACCACTCGCTCGACCCGGTCGGCCGTCCCCGTCCAGACGTCGCGGCTCCGCCAGTCGTCGAGGGGCCTCTCGAGCTCGGCCCAGAACTCGTTCGCGACGATCCAGATCGGCCCCTCCTCACCGGCGGAGGCGATCCTCGAGTCCGACGCCGGAAGGCGAGGGCCGACGAGAAGTCGCTCACGCCGGTCACCGAACTCGACGCTGACCTCGGCTTCCGGCTCGTCGAGACCGACCTCCGTCGCGGTCGCGTCCTCGAGCGTACGCTCCTTGATGAGCCCGACCAACAGCTCGGCAAGCCGCTCCGCGGCGGCGGCGGCGGCGCGAGCCTCGAGCGGTTTCGACAGCCGCCAGACGTCGTCGTCGCTCCGTTCGAGCCGGATCCCCACTCCGTCGCGGGTCCAGTCGACCGCGGTGACTTCTTCCGCCTCTCCTCGGAGCACTCGCTTGGCCTGCTCGGCGCGGTCCTCGCTTCCCGGCAGGTCTCGCTCGAAGAACCAGACGAAGGCTCCGAGCGCGAGGACCAGGGCGAGGAGGACGATTAGCGTACGGGGTCTCACTGCACCGCTACCTCTTGCGCCGCTGGTGGATCGCGACGCCGACCGCGATCACCGCCAGCGGGAGGCCGAGGACGACGAACCAGAAGATCCGCCGCATCTCCGAGGAGGTCAGGCTCAAGCGGATGCTCTCCGGCGTCTTGGGCGCGATCGCCACCAGCGCCTCGCGCTCGGCCAGCCAGTTCAGGGTGTTGGAGAGCAGCGTCAGGTTCCCGACGTTCTGGAGCTGGGCGTTGGTCGCAAAAGTCGCGTCGCCCAACACGACGATACGCTCGCCCCGGTTCTGCTCCGACCCGCCATCCGACTCGGGAGAGTCGATGTCGACCGCTTCCGTCGTCTCATCGGGCAATTCGCCGGACGCATCTCCGCCCGCGGCCCCATCGTCGCCCGTGGCCGCCAACGCCACCCCGATCGAGACCGGACCCGCGAGATCTCCTTCGTCGAGCTGGATGGATCCGAGGTTGTCGAGATCGGACTCGCCCCAGCCCTCGGCGCTCGTCTCCACGAGCTCGGTTATCGCGTATCCCTCGATGCTCTCGGCGGGGGTCACCGACCGCGCCAGCGACAGGATCGTCGGCAGCTGCGCCTGGGCGAGCGAGCGGGTGATCGGGTGACTCCCGTAGCTCGTTACGTAAATCGTGTCCGCCCCGAAGAACGGCAGCGGGTTGGCCGGATCGACGACGATGTCGTTGCCGACTTCGATCCCGTAGCGCCCCAGCAGGCTCTCGAGTCCGGTCGTCACCAGTCCTCCAGCCGGACTGAGAGTCGGGTCGAGCAGGACCAGGAGCCGACCCCCCGCCTGGAGGAACGACTCGAGGAGATCGATCTCGGGCTGCACGAAGTTGCCGACCGGTCCCACGATGGCGATGAGCTCGACGCCCTCGGGGACGGACGACGCGCCGAGCGACTCCCACGACTCGACCTCGAAGTTGTCCCGCTCGAGCAGCTCTCGGGCAGCGGAGAGCCCGGTGGGAGAGAAATCCGAGAGCTGGAGCTCGCCGTGCCCGCTCGTGAAGACGACTTTCGGTCGCTCGCTCTGAGTCAGCTCGAGCAGGGCGCTGGTGAACTGCTGCTCGCCGGCGAAGCCGACCATTCTCGGCCCCTGTCCAAACTGCACGCCGGAGTAGTCGTACTCGGCCAGGTCGTTGGCTTCCACGAAGCGACGCTCCCCGGCGCTGTCGAAGACGATCACGTTGTCGGAGTCGATCCGGTAGCGGTCGACGAGTTCCTGGGCCTCGGCCAAGTTTCTCCCGGGATCGACCTCCCGCAGGATGAGCCTCGGCGAAGCCGCCTCGTAGCGCGCAAGGAGCTCCATGACCGGTCCGTAGAGCTCTCCGGTCGGCTCCATGTAGACCACGACGTCGACGTCCTGCGCAAGCTCCTTCAGCACGTTCTCGGACTTCTCGGACAGGCTGTAGATCTCGCTCGCCGTCCAGTCCATCCGCTTGTGGTACTTCCAGCCGAAGTAGTTCACCAACGCCAGCAACGCCGCCACCAGCACCACGCCGACCCCGAGAGTCGACGCCTCGGTCATCGCCTTCTTCGTTCTCGTCTGCCGATCGGTCATGACGCTACCTCCATTTCCTCACCGCCAGCGCACGGGTGGCAAGAAACAGGAAGAACGCGGTCGTGGACGCGTAGTAGACCAACCTTCGGGTGTCGACGATCCCCCGTGAGAACTCCTCCATGTGCTGCCAAAGGTTGAGGTAGCCGAACACGGTCTTGAGACCCTCGTTGTTGCTGAGCATTTCGAGCAGCCCAAAAGTGAAGACCGGAATCAGCATCGCGAAGGTCAGGATCGCCGCCACAAGCTGGC
Source organism: Thermoanaerobaculia bacterium (assembly GCA_945787575.1). Taxonomy (GTDB): domain Bacteria; phylum Acidobacteriota; class Thermoanaerobaculia; order Multivoradales; family JAHEKO01; genus CALZKB01. The sequence goes on from CALZKB010000004.1 coordinate 42,026, forward strand.
TGCGAGTCAAGGCGGTGGCCAGCATGCCGATCGAGAGGAAGAGAGCGCCGATTCCGAGCACGCCGAGGTAACCGGAGGCGACCGGCCCCCAGTCGACCTGATGGTGACGGGCGACGATCACCGCGTAGATCACCGTCGGCAGCCACAGGAACACGTAGAACGCCAGCGCCGCCAGGAACTTGCCGACGATCACTTGCGCCTCGGTCACCGGGGCGGTCATCAGGGTCTCGATCGTCCCCGACCGACGCTCTTCGCTGATCAGCCGCATGGTGATCACCGGCGTGATGAACAGCAGCACGAGCCAGAAGTAGACCGTCTGCCCGAAGAAGTACTCGAGCGGCGCTCCGATTCCGGCGCGCGGATCGTTGAGGAAGCTCAAAATCACGCCGAAGGTAAGGCCGTTCACGACGAGGACGAGCGCCGCCACGATGTAGGCGAGAGGCGAGAAGAAGTAGGCGCGAAGCTCGCGCGAGATAGTGGCCCAGATGCCGTTCACGACGCCACCTCCTCGGTCGATGGTGATGCCGCCCGATCGTCGGTCGTGAGCCTGACGAAAATGTCCTCGAGCGAGGCGCTGCGGAGGGTCAGCTCGAGCAGCGTCCACCCTCTCTCGACCGCCAGGCGGAACACCTCCTCACGTGGGTCGCTACCCGGGCGGCAGCGCAGTTCGAATCGGCTTTCGCCAACCCGATCGACGCCGGCGACTCCCGGCAGCGACTCGAGCGTCTCGGCGCGATCGCTCGCCGCGCCCTTGAGCTCGAGCGCCACGACCGCTTCGCCCTGCCAGCTCTGCCGCAAGCTCTCCGGCGTCCCCTCGGCCACGATCCGGCCGCGATCGATGATGATCACTCGATCGCACAGCAGCTCGACCTCGGGCAGAATATGGGTCGACAGCAGCAAGGTCCTCTGACCTCCGAGCTTTCGGATGAGCTCGCGAATGGCGATGATCTGCTTGGGATCGAGGCCGATGGTAGGCTCGTCGAGGACCAGGACCTCGGGCTGATGGAGGATCGTCGCCGCCAGGCCGACCCGTTGCTTGAAGCCCTTCGAGAGAGTACCGATCACCTTCCCGGACACCTGCTCGATCAGACAGTCCGCGAGCGCTCCGCGAATGGCCTTCTTGGCCTCGGTCGATCTCATCCCCTCGAGGCGAGCCCGATACGACAGATACTCCGACACCCTCATCTCGGGATAGAGCGCCACGTTCTCCGGCAGGTAACCGATCTTCCGGCGAGCCGAGACCGGATCCTCGAAGAGATCGTGTCCCGCCACTCGGACCCTCCCGGAGCTCGGAGGAAGAAATCCGGTGATGACCCGGATCGCCGTCGTCTTCCCCGCTCCGTTGGGACCCAGCATACCGACGATCTCGCCGTCGCCGACGGTGAACGAGACGCCGTCGACGGCCGTCAGGTCGCCGTACCTGCGGGTGAGATCTTCAGCTTCGATCATCCTCGCCTCCTCCGAGCAAACCGATCCTTCGAGCCGGACAGCCAACCGGATTGAGAGCCGGCCGCGGGTAGGTGCACGCTTCAAGGAAGCAAAACGTATGCCGCTTAGGTAGGCCACGACACGGCCTTCGAGTGCCTCTCGACTGCGTAAGTTTGACCGGCCGCGCGCCAGCTTGACACCCCGAGGCGCCGCCGGCGAGGAGGTGTTAGCCTGCCCAACCTATGACCGCGATCCTCATGGTCACGCTCGACCTCGCGCTCGACGTGAGCGGTGCCGTCGGCGCCGTCGTCCGCGAGGAGAAGCCGGGTCCGCGAACCGTCCGCTTCGAACCGGGGGCGAAGGCCTCGACGTTGCGAGAGCCGTCCACGAGCTGGGCGGTAGGTAGTGGTCGGCGGGGCGCCGTGACCGATTGCGCCGTGTTCACGAAATCAACCATCCGAGCAAGGAGCTCGAAGTGAGCAGGATCCGAGTGGGGATCAACGGGTTCGGTCGCATCGGCCGATGCGTCTTCAAGCAGCTCGTCGCAGACGACCGTTTCGAGGTCGTCGGCATCAACGACCTCGACGACCTGGGAGATCTCGCGTACCTTCTGAAGTACGACTCCGTACACGGCTGGTACTCGAACAAGGTCTCACGCGAGGGTGACCACACCCTGAAGGTTGGCGACGCGACCATCGCCGTCACCGCCGAGCCCCAGCCGGCCCGGCTCCACTGGGGCGAGTGGGCTGCCGACATCGTGATCGAGTCCACGGGCGCCTTCCGCGCCCGCGCAAAGGCGGCCGGTCACCTCGAAGCGGGAGCCAGGAAAGTCATCATCTCCGCCCCTTCGGACGACGCGGACGGCATGTTCGTCCTGGGCGTGAATCACGAGGACTACGACCCTGAAACCCACCATGTCGTCTCGATGGCGTCCTGCACGACCAACTGCCTCGCGCCGGTCGCGATGGTGCTCGACGCCGAGTTCGGTATCGAGCACTTGATGATCACGACCGTTCACGCCTACACCGCAAGCCAGACGCTCATGGACGCCCCGAGACGCAAGCGGCGAAGGGGCCGCGCCGCGGCGGTCTCGATCATTCCGACGACGACAGGTGCGACTCAGGCCACCGGCAGGGTGCTCCCCCAGCTCGCAGGCAAGATGGACGGAATGGCGATGCGAGTCCCCATCCCCGATGGCTCCGTGACCGACATCGTGGCGACCCTCGAGCGCCGGACGACGCGTGAAGAAGTCAACGCCGCACTGGAGCGCGCGTCCGAAACCGAAGCGCTCCGGGGGATTCTCCGAGTCACTGACGAAGCGCTGGTGTCGAGGGACATTGTGGGTGACCCCCATTCGTCGATCGTGGACGCCGAGAGCACCCTGGTGCTCGACGGTCGCGTCGTCAAGATCCTCTCCTGGTACGACAACGAGTGGGGCTACTCGGCGCGGCTCAAGGACTTCGTCGCCTACCTCGGCGATCGCGGGAGCTCGAGGAGGGGCAGATCATGAAGTTGAGTTTCCTGGGCGCCGCCGGCACGGTCACCGGATCCAAGTTCCTCCTCGAGCGGAGCGGCAAGAAGATCCTCTTCGACTGCGGACTGTTTCAAGGGATCAAGAAGATCCGAGAGCGCAACTGGCGGCCGCCCGCCGTCGATCCGGCGACCCTCGACGCCGTCGTCTTGACCCACGCCCACCTCGACCACAGCGGCTTCCTTCCCGTCTTCGTTCGCGAGGGATTCGACGGGCCGATCTACTGCACTCCCCCAACCGCGGACCTGGCGGCGATCCTCCTCCCGGACAGCGGCCGAATCCACGAGGAGGACGCGCGCTACGCGAACCGCAAGGGCTACTCGAGTCACGAGCCGGCCGAGCCGCTGTACACGGAAGCGCACGCCAAGCGCGCCCTCGAGCTTCTCCAGCCGGTTCAGTTCGACCAGCCCTTCACCGTCGGCGACGCCGAGCTCCGCTATCGTCACGCCGGTCACATTCTGGGCGCCGCCAACGTTCAGGTCGGCGCCGAGGGGCGGCACCTGCTCTTCTCGGGCGACATCGGCCGCCAGAACGATCTGCTGCTCGCACCTCCCGAGCCTCCGGCGAAGGCCGACTGGATCGTCATGGAGTCGACCTACGGGGATCGAATCCACGACCGCCGCGATCCGATCGAGGCGTTCGAGGTGATCATCGAACGCGCGCTCCGGAAACGAGGCGTCGTGCTGATTCCGTCGTTTGCCGTCGGGCGCGCGCAGACGATGTTGTACTGCCTCTACCGCCTGTTCCGGGATCGCGGCACACCCAAGGTCCCGGTCTTCGTGGACAGCCCGATGACGACCGACGTCACCCGGGTCTACCGCCGCCACAAGTACGACCACAAGTTGAGCTCGAAGGAGATCAAGGACGCGTTCGGGATTGCTCAGTTCGTCTCTTCCGTCAACGAGTCGAAGAACCTGAGCGCCAATCACGACACCAAGATCATCATCTCGGCGAGCGGCATGGCCACCGCCGGCAGGATCCTCCATCACCTCAAGGCCTTCGTAAGCGACGCCCGCAACACCGTCGTGCTCCCCGGCTTCCAGGCGCCGGGAACCCGCGGCGCAGCGCTCGCGGCGGGCGCCGACTCGGTCAAGATCCACGGTCGCCACTTCGCGGTCGAGGCGGAGGTCGAACAGGTCGATCTCTTCTCGGCCCATGCGGATCAGGAAGAGCTGCTGACCTGGCTCGGCGCCGCCGAAAGCCGTCCACGCCAGGTCTTCCTCGTGCACGGTGAGCCGCTGCCCGCCGACATCCTGCGCCAGCGAATCGAAGAGCGATTGGGACATCGGGTCTACGTGCCTGACTACCGCGAGACGGTCGACCTCTCCTGAGGTCGCGCCTTCGCAACCGGACCCGTGCTCGCAACAACGGTCAGGACCTGCGCCACGGGCTGCTAGGAGACGACATGGACGAATCGGAACTCGAGGCTGCTGCTCGCTGGGGTACCCCCCGCTACCCCTACGACCGTCATCTCACGGAGGGCCACAACCCGTTCCTCCGCGAACGGCGGCGAGCGTTTCGCATCTTCCGCGAGTTCATCCGCGGTTTTCGCGCCTTCCACACCATAGGGCCCTGCGCCACCGTCTACGGTTCCGCGAGATTCAAGGAAGAGCACCGCTACTACAAGCTCACCCGAGATTTGGGCCAGCGGCTGGCGCGAGCCGGTTTCGTGGTGATGACCGGCGGCGGCCCCGGGGTCATGGAGGCCGCCAACCGCGGCGCCAAGGAGGCCGGCGGCATGTCGGTCGGCTGCAACATCGAGCTGCCTCGCGAAGAGCAGCACAACGCCTACCTCGACCGCTGGGTCGAGTTTCGCTACTTCTTCGTGCGCAAGGTGATGCTGATCAAGTACTCCTACGCGTTCTTCGGGATGCCCGGAGGCTTCGGGACGATGGACGAGGTGTTCGAAACCGCCACTCTTGTCCAGACCGGCAAGATCGCGGCTTTCCCGATGGTTCTGCTCGGTACCGATTACTGGCAGCCGCTCTTTGATTTCATCCGGAGCAGCATGCTGGCCGAGGGGACGATCAACGAGGACGAGTATCTGCCCCTGATGCTGACCGACGACCTGGACGAGGCGATCGACTTCGCGGTCCAGGGGGCCGAGCACAACTTGGGAGCGCGTCTCAAGCCGCTCTAGGACCCCCGATACTACTGCCTCCGGTGGCTGGTAGTCCTTCGTTTCCGAGCGGCACGAAAGAACCCACCGAGGCCGAGGGCGACATTTCTCCCCCAAGGGAGTTCTAGGGCGGTGCCTTTGGGTCCGCTCGGTCAACGCCCGGGGAGCGCCCCGCCGGGACACCACGAAATCAGGCCGCTCGGGCCCTCCGAGGGCGGCACGGCCGTTGCGTATCACGGTTGCAGCCGGAGTGTTCGGGCGCGACCACGACAGGAGAGAAGCGATGACGAAATCCAAACATCAGCGACCTGCGGGAAGCCTCCCTTGGTGGAGGGCCACGGGAGTCTGGCCGTACTGGACAATGGCCGCCATGCTCCTCAGCACGGTTGCCGTCGCCGCGCACGGCGCTCCAGAACTCACCGACCTGTCGCTCGACGAGCTCCTCGGCGTCGAGGTGGTCTTCTCGGCCTCGAAGTACGAGCAGCATCCGCTCGACGCCCCGGCCTCGGTGAGCATCGTCACCCGAGAAGAGATCGAAGCTCACGGCTACAGGACTCTCGCCGAGATCTTGGGGGCAACCCGAGGGATCTTCACGACCTACGACCGCACCTACCACTACGCGGGCATTCGCGGCTTCGGCAGGCCCGGCGACTACAACAGCCGCCTGCTCCTGTTGGTCGACGGGGCTCGGCTAAACGACAACATCTACGAGTCGGCAGGGATCGGGGGTGACTTCCCTGTCGACATCGATCTGATCGAGCGAGTGGAGATCGTTCGCGGCCCGAGCTCGTCGATCTACGGGACGAGCGCACTGTTCGGAGTCGTCAACGTCGTGACGAGGACCGGTGAGAGCGTCGACGGTCTGGAAGTCTCGATCGGCACCGGGAGCTTCGACACCCAGAGCGCCGACCTACGATACGGAATGGTCTCCGACAACGGCGTGGAGCTCCTGGCGTCAGCCTCGATTCTCGACAGCGGCGGCCAGCGACTCTACTTCAGCGAGTTCGACAGCCCGGAATCTGATGACGGCATTGCCGACATCGATGACGAGAAGATCACGTCGTTCTTCGTTTCCAGTTCGTACAGAGACCTCGAGTTCGAGGCCTTCTCGAGCCGGCGGGAAAAGGGCATCCCCACGGCGTCTTGGGAGACCGAGTTCGCCGACCCCCGGACCCGGAGTTTCGACGATCAGGACCGGTTGACCCTCACGTTCGACCGCTCTGGAGACCGAGCCTGGGGGCTGCTCGCACGGGCCAGCTACAACCGCTACGCCTATGTCGGCGACTACGCCTTCGACTACGGTGAGGAAGATGAGCCGTACGTCGTCGTCAATCGAGACGACGCGCTTGGCGAGTGGTGGGGTGGTGAGCTACAGCTGAAGCGAAGGCTACCAGCCGGCCACACGGTGCTCCTGGGAACCGAGCTGCGCGACAACTTTCGTCAGAACCAGTCGAATTTCGACGAGGAGATCTACCTGGACGAAAGGAACTCGACCGTCACTTGGGGAGCCTATGCTCAAGGAGAGTTCCTTCTCGGCCAGAAGCTGCGAGTCAACGGCGGGCTGCGCTACGACAACTATCAGGACCTAGACAGCCGGTTGAGCCCCCGGTTGGCGCTCATCTACCGATCGTCGGAGTCGTCCAGCTGGAAGCTCTTGGCTGGAACCGCATTCCGAGCTCCGAGCGCCTACGAGCGCTACTACCACGACGGTGAATATACGAGCAAGGCACCGACCAGCCTCGAAAGCGAGACCATCGAGACCCTGGAACTGGTCTGGGAGCGGGAGCTGGCGAGCGGTTGGAAGCTCGCGGCGTCGCTCTACGACTACGATCTCAGAGACCTGATCAACTACACGACCGACCCGGCTGACGAGCTCCTCGTGTTCTCCAACCTGAACCGAGCGGAGGCCAACGGCGTCGAGGTCGAGTTGGCCGGCACGCTCCGAGGAGGGATAGGGGGGCGATTCAGCTACAGCCGCCAGCGTGTCAAGGACGGAGTCAGCGGTGAGACGCTCTCCAACACTCCCGAGCACCTGGCCAAGGTTCTGCTCACTCGACCGATCTCGAGCGAGCGGATCAGGGTCGGTGCTCAGCTCGACTACATGTCGACGAGGCGAGCCCTTGACGGCACCATCGTTGACGATCACCTCGTCACCAACTTCACCCTCGCGAGCGACCTGTGGGACGAACGCGGGCGGGTCACCATGGGCCTCTTCAACCTGTTCGATGAGAGCTTCGGCGACCCTGGGTCGGAAGAGCATGAGCAGCGAATGATCCCTCAGAACGGCCGGAGCTGGTGGCTCGAGCTCTCTTGGAGGTTCTGAGTTCGCGCCCGATCCTGGAGGACGACTGCGAAGAGACGCGATGCATGGGATCATGCAAACTGAGGGCCCCAGCCACAGAAGGCCGATCGGCACCAAGCTGCTCGCCACGTTGCTCCTCTGTGCCGCGAGCCACTCCCCGGCGATCGCATTACCGGATCCCGAGGATGTCCGTGAGGCTCCCGAGCACGCTGTGAAGGCGGCGTTTCTCTACAACTTCGCCCAGCTCGTCGAGTGGCCTTCGGACAGCGCACAGCAGCGAGGCGAGAGCTTGCGCGTCGGCGTCTGGTCCGACAAAGAGCGCAGCCGCCAGGTGGCTCGCGTCATCAGCGGGAAGCAAGTCGACGGGCGGCCGATCGAGGTCCGGGTGATGGACGACGTAGAAGCTCTGACGGACTGCCAGATTCTCTTCATACCGGCTTCCGCGCCGAAACAGCTGGCCACGATCTTGGCTGCCGTTCGAGACTTGCCAATCCTCACGGTCGGAGAGGCGGAATCGTTCTCCGCGATGGGAGGCATCATCCGTCTCAAGATCGTCGAAAGCCGAGTCCGCTTCGAGATCAACCTCGAGTCCGCCGGCAGATCCGGCTTGACGGTCAGCTCGAAGCTGCTCCGAGTGGCCGAGGTCGTCGGCCTTCCCAACGAGGGGAGCCGATGAGAGGCCTCGCACCCCTGCGCGACATCTCCATTCGTTGGAAGCTCGCCGGATTGATCACTCTGGTGAGCGGAATCGCCCTCATCGCGGTGGCTGCCGGGCTGCTCCTGCAGGACGCTCGCTCATTCCGAACGGCGTTCACACGGCAGATCTCCACCCTCGCCGACATCGTGGCCACGAACAGCGAAGTCGCTCTCCTCTTCGACGACGAGAAAGCCGCGGCAGAGGTGCTCGAGTCCCTCGCCGCGGAGCCGCGAGTGCTCGTGGCCATCCTCTACTCACGTGACCAAGTGGCCTCCGCCACCTATTTCAAGGAGGAATCGGCGACGCGCCTCTCCGACAGCTGTCGCAGCCCAGGCTCCGGGGAAGATGCCGAGCGCAGTATTCTCTCGATCAGTCGGGACATCGTTTGGCTCGAGGAACCGATCGGGCGCCTGTGCTTGGTCGCCGGCACCGATGAGCTCAACGCACACCTGCGTCGCGGCCTGAAGGTGACCGGCTTCGTGCTACTGGCGGCGATCGCTGCAACCTTCCTACTGTCGATGGTTTTCCAGAGAGTCCTGTCACGGCCCATTCTGGAATTGGCGGGCGCGGCACAAGCGATCGCCCAGAAGGACTACGACGTGCAGGTCCCGGCACGGGCCAACGACGAGATGGGCTCTCTCGCGCGGACCTTCAATCGCATGGTGCGAGAGATCAAGGCACGCGACGTGGCCCTCGTGGACACCCAGATCGAGCTCGAGCGCCAGGTCAAGGAACTGAATCGCGAGATCGCCGAACGTGAACGCGCCGAAGAGGCGCTCCAAGAGAGCGAGGAAGCTCTCCGCCAAGCCCAGAAGATGGAAGCGATCGGTCTTCTCGCCGGCGGCATCGCTCACGATTTCAACAACCTGATGACGGCGGTCCTGGGCTACAGCGATCTGATCCTCGAAGGTCCGAACCAGAGCGAAGAGCTCAGACTTCAAGCCCGACAGATCAATGCCGCGGGAGTCCGAGCGGCGGACTTGACCAAGCAGCTGCTGGCTTTCTCGCGGAAACAGATTCTCGACCCCGAGATCATTGACCTCAACGGGTGCGTGACCAAACTGCGAGACATTATGGAGAGACTCATCGGCGAGGATACCGTCTTCAAGTTCGACCTCTCGCCCGATCTCGGCATGCTACGAGCCGACCTGTCGCAGATCGAACAGGTCTTGCTCAATCTCGTCGTCAATGCCCGCGATGCGATGTCGACAGGTGGCACGATCGAGATCTCGACCTCGATGGGAGAGCGCACCTCGGGCCTGTCACCGGCCAGGTCCGGGGAGACGAACGGCCGCTGCGTGAAGCTCTCGGTCCGCGACACGGGCTGCGGCATGGACGCCGAGACTCAGGAGAAAATCTTCGAGCCCTTCTTCTCGACCAAAGCCGCAGGCAAGGGCACGGGACTCGGGCTATCGACCGTGTTCGGCATCGTCAAGCAGAGCGGCGGTGAGATTGTGGTGGATAGCATGGTCGGTGAGGGCACCACTTTCACCGTGTGCCTTCCAGCGGTAGCTTTGGACACCGCTCACCAAGACAGTCCTCCGGTTGGACTCGCAGATGGCCCTGACCCGTGCGGCGAGCCAAGGGCCGAAGCTCGATCATCGGCAACGGTCTTGGTGGTCGAAGATCAACCGACGGTCAAGAATCTCGCCGTTACCACGCTCGAGTTGGCGGGCTACACGGTGCTCGCGGCCGCGGACGGCGAGACCGCCCTGGCGCTGAGCCGTAGCTACCCGCAGCCCATCGACCTGCTGCTTACCGATGTCGTCATGCCAGGAATGAACGGCTGCGAGGTGGCCCAGCTCGTTACGGCAGATCGCCCCGAGATGTGCACTCTCTTCATGACAGGCTACGCCACTCGGGACGTGGTGAGCCAGGGTGTTCTGGTCGACGGCGTAGATCTTCTTCACAAGCCCTTCTCACCAAGCGAGCTGCGGCAGCGCGTGATCCGTGCGCTGCGCGAGCGAGCAGTAGGCGCCGAGACCCATCGCCCCCACGCCGGGCGTCCTTCTCGAAGTCCCTAGGCGCCTTGGCCCGCGAGCGGACGTGAAAAGACCCGGGCGCAAAGCGCCCGGGCCGGTGTCGTGGATGGCTCGGTCGATCAACGCTGGGGGAAGAGCTCCGAGGTGTCGCAGTCCTGAACGATCATGCCGCCGCCTTCGCCCTCCACGCACGCCTCGTTGTTGAAAGCCTCCCAAACCGGCTGCACCGTGCAGATGTAGACCTCGACGCCGCCGACCGGGAGGATCGCGAAGAACCGATCGCAGTCGGGAAGCAGCGGGTCGCTGACCGTCACGTTGATCAGGTCGACGTCACCGATGTTGGAGACCGCGATCTCGAAGTCGACGGGGCCGAAGGGATCCTCCTCACGGAAATCGGGTCCCTCCTCCTGCTTGCGGATGTCGATCGCGGGATCGCCGGCCTCGATGATCACCTCCGAGGGATCGCAGTCCATCACCATGACCGGGTCGCAGACGCAATCGCTGTCCGAATCACTGTCGGACCCGCTGTCGCTGTCCGAACCGCTGTCGCTGTCCGAGCCGCTGTCACTGTCCGAGCCGCTGTCGCTGCCGGAATCGCTGTCGCTGCCGGAATCGCTGTCGCTGCCGGAATCGCTGTCGCCCGACTCGGTCGTGCCGCCGCTTCGGAAGCTGTCGCTCCCCGAATCGCTGTCCGAACCGCTGTCGCTGTCCGAGCCGCTGTCGCTATCTGAACCGCTGTCGCTGTCTGAACCGCTGTCGCTGTCTGAACCGCTGTCCGAATCGCCGTCGCAGGAGCATTCCGAATCGGAGTCGCTGTCGCTGCCGGAGTCCGAGCCGCTGTCGCTGTCGGAACCACTATCGCTGTCGGAACCGCTGTCGCTGTCCCCCCCCCTCGCGCCAGAAGAGTAGCTTCCGGTCGCGCCACCGCTTTGGAAGCTGCCGCTGTCCTCGTCGTCGCAGTCCTCGCTGTTGTTGTACTCGTCCAGCTCGTCCTTGATCGCCAGGGCTTCCTGCCTGGTCGCACCGCTTGGGTCGCTTCCGGGCGGATACAGGGCTAGAAAGGCATCCGCTTCGTCCACGACCGGCTGAATCGACGGGTCTGACCCGGACGCCAGGTTGAGCTTGGTGGCGGTCAAGTGACGGGCGAGCTTCAGCGTGGCGTCCGAGCCACCGTAGTTCAGGAAGGCGAGCAGCTCGCTCATGTCGTAGAGGACGCCTCCGATCTCCAACTCGTGGACCGGCCAGTCGGACTCGTGATTCTTCCAGTAGCCGGGCGTTCGTGGACAGAAACCTCCAGCCGGACCTCCTGAGAATCCGACGACACAGGCCTCGTTGATGAAGCTCTCCGTCACCCCCGGCGCGACGCAGACGTAAGCAAACCCGTCGCCGGCGGCAAGATCGCCGATCAGCTGGTCGCAGTCCGGAACGAGAACATCAGTGACCACGACGTCGGAGAGATCCGTGCTGCCGATGTTGGTGACGACGATCTCGAACGGAACGTCGCCTGCGGGCAGCGTCCGCGAGTCGTCACCTTCTTCCTGCTTGCGGATGTCGATGGCCGGCTCCGGCTCGTCACAATCGGAGTCGGAGTCGCTGTCCGAGTCGGAGTCGCTGTCCGAGTCGCTGCCGCTGTCAGAGTCGCTGTCGCCGTCCGATCCGCTGTCGCTGTCGCTGCTGGAATCACTGTCGGTCTCGGTGGTACCGCCGTTTCGGAAGCTGTCGCTGCCCGAGTCGCTGTCGCTGCCCGAGTCGCTGTCCGAACCGTCGCAGCCCGAATCGCTGTCGCTGTCGGAGCCGCTGTCACTGTCCGAGCCGCTGTCACTGTCGGTCTCGGTCGCACCCTTGATCTGGGTCCCGAAGGAACCCTGCCCCTGGACTGTGTCTGGCACCATCCAGACGACCACAAGTAGAGCCAAACTCAGCGTCACCAGTAGCTGGATCGGACGACGCATACGGGCCATATCAACCTCCTCGCCAGAGACGTTCGAAACGAACGACTCTAAGTTGTTGTGAGCGTTCCCCTCTATTCAGAACGAGCATTATACGAAATCCATCAAACGCTGTGAAGTATTTCATAGTGAGCAGACATCACTATACCTCTATTTCAACTCCGACAGCTGCTCGAAAAACCCAAAACGAGCTCCGATCGTCATTTCCCAAATCGCTCGACAAATGCCGCCGTCGCCGCCTCGCCACCCGCGATGAAGACGGAGTCGGCTTGCGCGAAGCGGAAGTCGGGACCAAACTCGACGAGGATCTCGTCCCCGCGCTCGACCGCGACGACCGAGCTTCCCGTCTTCGCGCGGATCCCGAGATCGGCCGGATGATGACCGACGAGGCGGCCCGGGAAGACCTTGAGGACTCTCAGCTCCTCGTCGAGGGCGATCGCCTCCTCACCCAAGAGGCGACGAGCCAGCAACTGCCCGGCGACTTGGCTGATCGACAGCGCGAAGTCGGCACCGGCAGCGTGAATCCGCTCTACGTTCTTGGGACTGTTGACCCGGGCGATGATCGGAACTCGGGGCGCGAGATGGCGCACGATCACCGTGGCGAACAGTGTCGCCGGGTCGGAGTCGAGCGCCAACACCACGGCCTGCGCGGTTCGCACCTCCGCCCGTTCGAGCACGCTCGGATCGAGCACGTCGCCGACGACATCGGCATCCGGCGCCGACTTGTCGACAATCCGGACAGGCTCTCCGGCGTCGCGCAACAGCTGTGAGACCTTCCGGCCGACTTCGCCGTGACCCGCCACCACCACCGGCGTCGCCGCCTCCCTCTCCCCCCCCGAGCACTCGCTGACAAAGGCGTCCAGGTTCGCGGCTTCCCCCGCCAGGACCAGGATTCCGTTGGGCTCGATCGTGGCATCTCCCGAGGTTGTCGGCGCCAGCCGTCCACCGATCCACTGACCGAGCACGGTGACGCCGGTGCGCCGACCGATGTCCGCCGATTTCGGTGTCATTCCGGCAAGCAAGCTCGCCGGTCCGACGCGCACCTCGCGGATGTGGAGGTGGCGCCCGAGCTGCTGAGTCCCGGAGACGACCGCACCCAGGCGACGGCGCGCTTGCGCGGCGAGAGCTGCCCCCAAGACGTGGCGGGGGGAGTAGGCGGCGGTCGCTCCGGCGAGCATCATCGGCTGGCGGTGGACCGGTTCCTCGACGAGGGCGATGACCTCACCGCGACAGGCAAGCTGGCGCGCACTCAAGATCACGGCTGCGTTCTCGTGGTCCTGCCCGTTGGCGATCAGGGTCCGAGCCTCCTGGATCGATGCCCGTTCGAGGACGCCGTCCTCGAGACGGCCTGAGATCACCCGTCGCCCGGCTTTGAGCAGGCTTCTCGCAAGCCCTTCGTCGGGCTCGATCACGAGGCTCTCGATTCCGGCGCGCTCGATCTCTCCGAGGAGCGTCGCCACCGCCGGTCCCGACCGGTAGATCACGAGGTGGTCCCTCATCGGTCTGGCCTCGGTCGGCACCTTCGACTCGAAGCGCTCCTCCAGGAAGGGAATCAGGTAGATCGGGAAGATCAGAAAGATGATGCAGACGCCGGCGAACTGCCAGAGGATGACGAAGATCGCCATCGCGGGGTGAGTCCAGGTCGAGTCTGCGCCGTAGCCAGTCGTCGACAGGGTCTCCGCCGCCCATCCGAGACTCCTCCAGAAGCCACGTGGCGTGCCCTCGAGGTACTGCATCCCGAGCATGTAAAGGGCAGCGACCAGCACGATGAGCACGGGAACCGCGACGATGAGGATCAGCAAGCGCTGCTGGCTCTTGACCATCGCCGGGATTGTACCGGTCCTGTCTCGTGGGGATGCCTCCCGCGACCTGTCGGGCGCCATGTCCGCTCGAGCGAGTCCCCCGTGGACGCTCACCGCCTCGACCTCCCTGGCGCCTCGCGGCGACCGCCACGAGCAGCTGCTACCCTTTGGCCATGGCGGTCCGGCTCGACAAGTGGCTCCAGGTCGCCCGCATGTTCAAGACCCGTAGCCAGGCGACCAAGGCGTGTCAGCTCAATCGCGTACGGGTCAACGGCGCATCGGCCAAGGCGCATCGACCGCTGGCGATCGGCGACCGCGTGGAGGTCGAGAGGGGCGACTGGGTGAGGATCCTCGTCGTGCGCGAGCTCGCCGACCGCCCGTTGCCCAAGACCGAGGCACCGAGAGTCTACGATGAGGTCGGTCCCCCTCGACCGCCCGTCGATCCGATCGCCCGCCTCCGGCGGCGGCCCGCGGCGCAGCGCGAGCCCGGCCTCGGACGGCCGACCAAGAAGCAGCGGCGTGAGCTCGATCGCTGGCGTTCTTCTTGAGCCCGCCAGCTGCTCGTGGCAGCTAGAAGAGGGCGAGCTGCTCGACCTTGCCGGGGACCAGAGTCGAGCCACCGACGCCGAGCAGCCGAACCGGCCGCGAGCCAGCCGCCGTCTTGGCCAGGAGGAGGCGGGCGACCCGGCGAAGGGTCTCCCGGTCGGCCGTCGGTGCGGGTAGCGTCTGCGAACGGGTGACGGTGGTGAAGTCGGAGTAGCGGACCTTGACCACCACCGTGCACGCCGCGATCTCGCGCTTCGCCAGCCCGGTGGCGACCTGCTCTGCGAGTCGGTCCAGCTCACCGAGGATCCGCGCCGGATCCTCCAGGTCTCGCTCGTAGGTCCGCTCGCTCGACAGGCTCTTGCGCTCGCGGTCGGTGCGAACCGGACGATCGTCGACACCGGCCGCGAATCGGGCGAGCCGCCGGCCGTAACTCCCGAGCAGGGCCTCGAGGCGCAACGGGTCGACGGCTCGGAGCTGGGCGACCCTCTCGAATCCGTGCTTCTTGAGCCGTGCCTCGGTCGCGGGGCCGACCCCCGGCAGAGCCCGCACCGGCAGAGGATCGAGAAAAGCTCGCACCTTGCGGGGGCTGATCACGGCCAGCCCGTCCGGCTTGTCGGCGTCGGACGCGATCTTGGCGACCAGCTTGGATGGACCGACACCGACACTCACGGTCAGCCCTCGGTCGGCGCGGACCCGGCGACGGATCTCCCGAGCCACGCCCGTGGCGCTACCCCATCTACCGAGATGTTCGGTGACGTCGAGGTAGGCCTCGTCGATCGAAACGACCTGCACGGTCGGAGTGAACTCCCGGAAGATGGCGAAGACCTCGGCGGACTCGCGCCGGTAGCGGGGGAAGTCGGGCTTCAGGAACACGGCTCCGGGGCACAGTCTGACGGCCCGCGCCGCCGGCAACGCCGAGCGGACGCCGAACGCCCGCGCCTCGTAGCTGGCGGCGGCGACCACCCCTCGACCCTCGGGCGATCCGCCGATGACCACTGGCTTGCCGCGGAGCGCCGGGTCGTCCCGCATGTGCACGGCGGCGTAGAAACAGTCCATGTCGCAATGCAGGATCCGCCGAATCGGCGGCGACTCGCTGTCGGTCGTTGCTGGCATTGATACTCTGTGATCTCTAATCCGGGATGCCCCGCGTTCCGTCTGGCTCTCAAGGAGGATTCGATGTTTTCACGGCTCGCCATTCGTCGTCTCGCCCTCGCCGGCGTCCTGGTCGTCGCTCTCCCAGGCTGTGGCTACAACCGACTGGTGGCCCTCCAAGAAGCCGTCGAGGGCGCCTGGAGCCAAGTCGAGAACGTCTATCAGCGTCGCGCCGATCTCATCCCCAATCTCGTGGCGACCGTCAAGGGTGCCGCCGACTTCGAGAAGGAGACGCTGACTCAGGTCATCGAAGCGCGATCGAAGGTCTCGCAGATCAACTTCGAGAACGCGCCCACGGCGGAACAGCTTCAGGAGTTCCAGCAGGCCCAGGACGGGCTGTCGTCCGCGCTCTCCCGACTCCTCGTCGTCGTCGAGCGCTATCCGGAGCTCCGAGCGACCGACGCTTTCCGCGACCTCCAGGCTCAGCTCGAGGGAACCGAGAATCGGATCACCGTCGAGCGCGGACGGTTCAACGAGGCGACTCGCGACTTCAACACGGTTCGCCGGCAGTTCCCGACGATCATCACCTCCAAGATCTTCGGTTTCGAGGAGAAGCCGTATTTCGAGGCTGTCGAGGGGGCCGAGACGCCTCCGGTCGTCGACTTCCAGTAGCCCGTGGCAGTCCGAGATTACTTTCGCGAGGCGGAGCTCGAAGCCGTTCGCGACGCGACCCGTGAGGCGGAAGGCCGCACGTCGGGAGAGTTGGTGTGCGTGATCGTCGATCGATCGGACGGCTACGAGGAGGCGAAATGGCTGGCGGCGACGCTCGGCGCTCTCCTCGGCACTCTGTTGATCGCTTACGGGATCTACGCGGTCGAGTCGTGGCAGCCGTCGCTCTTCGTCTGGATCGGTCTCATCCCCTTCGCCACCAGCGCCGGGGGCTGGCTGCTCGCCTCGGCGGTGCCGGCCGTACGGCGTGAGCTGGCAGGTTTCGCGACTCTCCAGGAGCGGGTGCACCAACGGGCGGCGGCGGCGTTCGTCGAAGAGGAGATCTTCAACACGCGGGAGCGCACGGGCATCCTGATCTTCGTCTCGCTCTTCGAGCGCCGAGTGGAGATCCTCTCCGACGAGGGAATCCGGCGCACGGTGCCGGACGAGGCGTGGCAGTGGATCGCGCGGGAGCTGGCGGCGGGCATCCGAGACGATCGCGCCGGAGAGGCGCTGGTGGCGGCGGTCCGGGCCTGCGGCGATCTCCTGGAAGAGCACGGCGTCGCGAAAGCGGCCGACGACGTCAACGAGCTCAGCGACGAGCCGAGACTCCCGGATGCGTGAAACGGCGACAGCGGCCGCCTTCGGGTTCGTCCTCGCCGTCATGTCGACTCCCCTGGCGGCTCTCGAGGTGCCCTATCTGGCGGCGCGAGTCAACGACGTTGCCGGAATGCTCTCGGCCGAAGCCGAGGCGCGACTGGAGACCCGCCTGGCGGCGATCGAGACGAACGAAGGTGCCCAGCTGGCGATCCTGACGATCCCCAGCCTCGAGGGAGAGAATCTCGAGGAGTACTCGATCCGAGTCGTCGACACCTGGGAGCTCGGCCGCGAGGCCGAGGACGACGGCATCCTGCTGCTCATCTCCAGGGACGACCGCAAGATGCGGATCGAGGTCGGCTACGGACTCGAGGGGGCGCTGACCGATGCCTACTCCCGCCGGATTCTCGACGAGATCCTCCGCCCAAGGTTCCGCGCCGGGGACTTCGACGGCGGCGTGGAGCGGGCGGTCGAGGTGATCGCCGGCGTGATCGAGGGCGACGATCTACTGCCTCCCCCCGAGAATGTCTCGAGAGGCTTGCCCCGACGCGTCGAGTTGGGCGGCTTCCTGTTCTTCCTCGTCGTCATCTTCCCCTTGGCTCTCGGAGCCGTGACGACGCGCGGCTGCGGAAGCTGGATGCTGTACGCGATTCTGGCTCCAGTCTGGTTCGGCGGCCCGGCCGCCCTGCTCAGCCCTCGAGCCGGCTTGATCTGTCTCGTCGCCTGGCTCGTCGGCTTCCCGATCTTCCACCTTCTGTTCTCTCGCAAACGGGGCCGAGGAGGCTCCGGCTGGTCGTCTTCGAGCGGTTGGGGTGGCGGCGGCTTCTCGGGCGGCGGCGGCTTCTCGGGCGGTGGCGGGTTCTCGAGCGGCGGCGGCGGCTTCGGCGGCGGCGGCGCCTCCGGGAGCTGGTGACGACCGGGCTCGCGACGACAGAGCACCGTACAGGAGACTTGCGATGACCGAACATCCCTACCTGGTTTCTCCCGACCGCACCCTCGACCTCGCCGGGCGCGATCCCCGAGACCGACGGCTTTTCGCCGGCGGAAAGCGCGAGGGGCGGGACCAGATCAGGGCGCTCAACGGGCGCCTCGAGACGCTGCAGGAGACCCTCTACGCGGAGGGTAGACACAAGATCCTGATCGTCCTGCAGGCGATGGACACGGGCGGCAAGGACGGCACCATCCGCCACGTCTTCGAGGGGACCAACCCGCAGGGCGTCAAGGTCGCGAGCTTCAAGAAGCCGACTCCGAAGGAGCTCGCCCACGACTATCTCTGGCGTGTCCACCGGCACACTCCGGGGCGCGGCGAGATCACGATCTTCAATCGCAGCCACTACGAGGACGTTCTCGTCGTTCGCGTTCACGGCCTCGTCTCCCCCGAGGTGTGGGGCAAGCGCTATCGGCACATCGTCGAGTTCGAGAGACTCCTTGCCGAGGAGGGCACGGTGATTCTCAAGTTCTTCCTCCACATCTCGAAGGAAGAGCAGAAGGAGCGGCTCCAAGCGAGGCTCGACACCCCCCACAAGCAGTGGAAGTTTTCGAGAGGAGACCTCGCCGAGCGAGCGCACTGGGACGCCTATGTCGAAGCCTACGAGGTGGCGTTGTCCAAGACCAGCAAGCCTTGGGCGCCCTGGTATGCGATCCCCGCCGACCGCAAGTGGTACCGCAATCTCGTCATCTCCCGCATCCTCGTCGAGCGACTGGAGGCGCTCGAGATGAGCTACCCGGACCCGGAAGACCTCGACGGAGTCGTCGTCGACTGAAGGCGCCGCCGCAACTGGCCACAGGCGGCGTCGGCATCGAGCCCTCGGCTGTGGCGCAGGTGGGCGTTGGCCCCCGCAGCCCGGAGCCGCTCCAGGAAACCGACCGCTGCACCGCGGCTCGGGCGTTCGAACGGCAGCTCGAGCACCGGGTTGTACATCATCAGATTGACGTGGGCGCGCAGCTGCTTGGCGATCCTCGCGAGCTCGTCGGCGTGCTCCGGGTGATCGTTCACTCCCGCCAGCAGGCAGTACTCGAGAGTCACTTCGCGACCCGTCCGCCGAAAGTACTCGCGGCAGGCCGCCAGCACACCGTCGAGGTCGATCGCCTCCGCCCACGGGATGAGACGTCGGCGCAGCTCGGCGGTCGGAGCGTGGAGACTGAGCGCGAGGGTCGCTTGTAGCTCCTCTTCGGCGAGCGCCAAGATCTGCTTGGGCAGGCCGACGGTGCTGACGGTGATCCGCCGCCGACCGATTCCGAGCCGCCGCGAGATACGACGGACCGCCTCCACCGTCACCCGGTAGTTGGCGAGAGGCTCCCCCATACCCATGAAGACGACGTGGCTGAGGCGCTCGCCCGCGGCATCGAGCCCGGCAGCGACTCGCAGCGCCTGCTCCACTACCTCGCCCACCGTCAGATTGCGTACCATTCCGCCGATCCCGCTCGCACAGAAACGGCAGCCGACATCGCAGCCGACCTGAGTGCTGAGGCAGACGGTTCGCCGCGCTCGACCGCCGGCGTCGGCCGGGATCATGACGGTCTCCGTGGTGGCGCCGTCCCGCCAACGCAGGAGCAGCTTGGTCGTGCCGCCGGTGCCGACTCTTCTCTCGACCAGCTCTCCCTGCCAGATGTCGAACCCGAGATCGAGCTTCTCCCGCAGCGTCCTCGGGAGGTCGGTCATCGCTCGAAAATCGTGAGCGTGACACTCGTACACCCATCGCTCGATCTGCCGCGCGCGAAAGGCGGGCTGCGCAAGCTCCTCCAAACGCGCGGCCAACCGCCCACCGTCGAGCTCGAGCAAGCACGGCTTGTCGGTCGGAGACGCCATTGTCGAACCCTACCCCAAGGAGACGGATGCTAGTGTTCCGGGCGGATCCGGACCAACATCTCACTCGGAGGCAAGACATGAATCGCATTCCGTTCGCGGCCGCGTCGTTCGCGACCGCCCTGACCGTCCTCGCTGGCGCCGCCTGCGCCCAGGACGACGACTACCTGCAAAGAATGGCTCGAGAGCATGCCGGCGACAGCCCGGTCGCGGGAGCAGCCTCGGGCGACTCCGCCGTCGACGACGTGACCGCCGAGTCGATCGCCTACTGGCCCGACAACGCCGTCGAGGGCTACCTGGCGCGCCCTTCCTCGAGTGAGGTCCGCGGCGGGATTCTCGTCATCCAGGAATGGTGGGGGCTCAACGACAACATCCGCACGATGGCCCGGCGACTGGCCGCCGAGGGCTACCTGGCGCTGGCCGTGGACCTGTACGAGGGCGAGGTCGCCACCAACCGCGACGAGGCGCGGGCCCTGGTCACGGCGGCGATGGAGAACGCCGACCGTCTGAAGGACAACCTGCGGGCGGCGCACGCCTGGCTCGCTGCGGCGGGAGCCGGAAGCGTCGGCACCATCGGCTGGTGCTTCGGCGGCGGCTGGTCGCTCAACGCCGCCATCATGCTCGGAGGGGACTTGGACGCCGCGGTCATCTACTACGGGCGGGTCGTCACCGACGATCAGCTGGCGACCATCGAGGCGGCCGTCCTCGGCCACTTCGGAAGCGAGGACGGCGGCATCCCGCTCGAGGGCGTGCGCGCCTTCGAAGCCCGGATGCAGGATCTCGGCAAGGAGGTCACGGTCCACGTCTACGAAGGGGCGGATCACGCGTTCGCCAACCCGTCCGGCACCCGCTTCGACGAAGCGGCGGCCACCCAGGCCTGGCATCGCACCCTGAAGTTCTTCGCCGTTCATCTCGACGGATAGGCGCGACGAAGTTGCGGTTCGCACTGCCTCTCTCCGGCGAGAGCGCGCTGGCCGTCCGCCTCGACGGGCCCGAGCCGGCGGCCGGCGACGGCGCCGTGATGCTCTACATGCACGGTTTCGGCTCGAGCCAAAGCGGCGACAAGGCCGACTTGTTCCGCGAGAGGTGCGTCGCGCGCGGCCTCGCGTTCTGCTCGTTCGACTTCCAGGGCCACGGCGCGTCGGGCGGCTGCATGCTGGATCTGAGCCTGTCGCGCAATCTCGGCGACGCCGCGGCCGTCCACGCCGAGCTCGAGCGGCGCGGCTACTCGCGCGTCATCCTCTTCGGCTCCTCGATGGGCGGCCTCACCGGCCTCTGGCACGCCCATCGACACCCCGAGCGGATTACCGCCGCCATCCATCTCGCGCCGGCCCTCGGCCTGGAGCAGAGCTTCTCTACCAGCCTCGGGCCCCGAAAGATGGCCCGCTGGCAGCGCGACGGTCGGCTCGAGATCGAGCACGAGCTCGGCGCCTGGGAGCTGGGCTGGAGCTTCGTCGAAGACCTCCGCCGGCACCACTTCGCCGAGCTCACCACCGGCTATAAGACGCCCACGCTCATCTTCCAGGGCAAGCACGACACGAGCGTCCCCTGGCGCACCGTCGTCGACTTCACTACAAAAGCAGCGGGAGGAGAGATCGAGCTCCACCTCTTCGCGGACGGCGACCACCGCCTCATCGACCGGCTGCCGCGGCTGTGGTCGCTGGCCGACGAGTTCCTCGCGGGCCGCGCCCTCGTTCCCGCCTGACGACCTCGCAGAGGGCCGCCGCTGATCGGCGCGATGCCGGCAGGTCGACTACCGGATGACCGTGTCGACCTCCGCCTCTCCTTCCGAGCGCGCGATGATCGCCGCTCCGCACGAGTCGCTGAACACGTTCACGGCGGTCCGGTACATGTCCAGCGGGCGGTCGATCGCGAGCATGGATCCCACGATCAAGTTGACCTCCGGACCCCTGAGCCCGATCGCCTCGAGGACTATGAAGATCACCACCAAGCCGGCAGATGGAACCGCGGCCGCCCCGATGGAGGCCAGCAAGGCGGTGATGATGACCACAACCTGCTGCATGATCGTGAGTTCGAAGCCGAGGACCTGAGCGATGAACAGGGCGCCCACGCATTCGAAAATCGCGGTTCCGTCCATGTTCACCGTCGCTCCCATCGGGAGCACGAACGATGCCACCTTGTTCGAGACGCCCACGTTCTTTTCGACCGTGTTCAGCGTGACCGGCAGGGTCGCGCCCGAGGAGCTCGTCGAGAACGCGATCAGGAGAGGTTCCCGCATATTGGCGAAGTGAATGCGTGGCGCGATCCGACCCAGCACGATCAGCAGAACCGGGAGCGTGACCACGAGGTGGATGGTCAACCCGGAAGCGATCGTGACCGCATACAGAGCCAGCGCCTTGAACGCGTCGAAACCTGTCGTGGCCACCATCTTCGTGATCAGAGCGAACACGCCGATCGGGAGGAACTTGATGATGCCCGAGGTGAGCCGCATCATCGCGCGGAAAAGCGCATCGAAGAGCTTGGTGACGACTTCACGAGTTCCGTCGGGGAGCGTGGTCACGGCCGCGCCGAAGACGATGCAGAAGAAGATGAGCGCCAGCATGTCGGCCGAGGCCGCCGCCGCGACCACGTTCTTCGGTACGAGGTCGAGCAGCAGTTGAACGGGAGAGGTGGCCGTGTCCAATTCGGGAAGATCCGCCTGGACCGTCCCCGTCATATTCGCTCCCACGCCCGGCTGGATGAGGTTGACCATCAGCAATCCGACCATCACCGCCAGGAGGCTGGAGAGCACGTAGTATCCGAGTGTCTTGCTGAAGAGACGACCGAGCGCCTTGCCCCCTCCGACCGAGGCCACGCCGGAGATGATGGAGGTAAACACCAGCGGGACGATGATCATCCGCAGGAGCTTCATGAACAGGTCGCCGATCCAGCCGAACGCGCTCGCGGCGGGCTCGCCGAATACGAGACCCGTAAGCGCGCCCACGATCATGGCGATCAGCGTCTGCCAGTGGAGCCTTCGGTACCAGCGCATCGCGTTCTCCCGTCCTCAGTCGGAGGCCTCTTCGTCGTCCGCCTTCTTCGGCTTCTCCGGCGGCTCTTGCGGCAGGGGCTTGCGCGGCAGCCTCTCGTCGCGCATAGCCGCATGGTAGACGAACGAGGCTACGATGACGGAAGCCTGCTTGAGGTCGTCGGCCACCGCGTGATCGAACGTGTCGAGGTTGCTGTGGTGAGTCTGCGTCGAGTAGTCGAGCGGATCTTGGATGAACTGGAACCCGGGAAGACCGACCGCGTCGAAGGCGAGATGGTCCGTGCCGCCGGAGTCGCGGGTCACGACGCTCTCGGCGCCCAGGTCGTGAAAGGGCTCGAGCCAGCGCTCGAAGATCGGAACGACGGCCGCGTTGCTCTGGGCGTAGACGCCGCGGATCTTGCCGCTGCCGTTGTCGAGGTTGAAGTAGGCCGAGAAGTGCTCGTGGTCTGGCTTCGGCTCGACCGGCCAGGTGCGCTCGCGCAAGAACTCGGGCAGCTCGAGCTGCTCCGGATCCTCGACCGCGGGGCGCGAGGCGAGATGCTCGGCGACGTAGGCGCGCGAGCCGAGGAGCCCCTGCTCCTCGCCCGTCCACAGCGCGATCCGTATCGTGCGCCGCGGCTGGAGCTCGAGAGCCCTGATAATCCTCACCGCCTCCATCATGACGGCGCACCCTGCGGCGTTGTCGTTGGACCCGGTGCCGGCGTGCCAGGAGTCGAGATGACCGCCAAGCATGACTACCTCGTGGGCCAGGTCCGACCCGGGAATCTCCGCCACTGTGTTGTAAGCCATCAGGTCCTCGTCGTGGAACTCGGCGCGGACGTCGATCTCGAGCTCGACCTCCCCGTCCTCTTCCAGCAGGCGCAGGATCCAGTTGTAGTGCTCGAGCGCCATCGCCAAGGCCGGCACGCCCACGCTCTCCTCAGGCTCACGCGAGCCTCCGCTGCCGAGGCGTAGCGTGCCGCCGTCCCGGGAGCTCAGGTCCACCGTGGCCAGCGCCTTCTCCTTCACGAGGAACTCGTTGAGCTCCCTGCGCAGCTCCCAGCGCTTCCGCATCCGCTCCTGCCAGTCGGAAGGCTCGCCTGGCACCGAGAAGACACGCAGCTCCTCGAGCTCCTCCTTCGTGCGACGCTGGAACGCCGCCTCGTCGGCCGCGGCCAGCTGGCGATCCTCGGCAATCAACAGGATCTTGCCCTCGAGCTTCCCGGTGTACTCTTCGAGCTCCTCCGGCGACTCGATCTCCACCTTCATCACCGGTCCGCGAACCGGCTTCTTCGTTCCCGGCGTCCACGCCTTGGGCAGCGCCATCAGCGGCGTCTCGCGAGGCAAGATCATGTGCACCGCAGCGCGAGAGAAGGACCACCCGCGACCGAACGGGCCCCAGGCCTCGAGACGTGCTTCCTCGAGGCTCCATTCGGCCAGCCGGGCCTTGGTCCAGCGGCTGGCGGCCTGCCCCCGGGGCGAGCCCGTGAGCCTGGGGCCGAGCTCGTCGGTCAGGGTCCGTAGTGTCCCCATGACCTCCGAGCGGTTGAAGCCCTCGTCACGGATGCGGTTGATCGCGTCCCAGTCGAGCGGCTCGTCCGCCCAAGCGAGAGTCGGGACGAGCGCCGCCACCAGCCAGAGTCTCGATCGCGTCACGACACTCCCACCCATCAGAAAGGCTTGACGACGGCAAGCCACGCTCCGACTCCGCCGAGGAGCGGCAGGAGCCAGATCAGGTTCTTGCCTACCCCCGGGCCGCGCTTGAACAGCACCGCCGAGGCGCCGACGAGGAGCCAAAGAACGAGCTTGGCCATCACCCAACCGGGAAAGCCTCCGGGTAGGGCGAGCCTTGCGAGGACACCGAAGCCGGACACGAGGATCAGCAGCAAGCCGGCGCCGTGCAGGATGCCGGTGAGCTTGCGCGCCCGGTTGGTGTCCCGCGACCCGCCGTTGGCGGCGTGGAGGGCGAGACCGCCCAGGATGCTGAAGGTGAGGATTATCGAAAGCAGATGAACAACCTTGTAGGCGTTGTACGAGATCAAGAGCGCCTCCATCCAGTCGATTGGCGCGCAGGATACCGCAGGCCGGCCCGAGCTACGTCAAGTTGCTTCTGAGTTCTCGTCGGGGACCGGCGAGGAGAGGGCTCTCTTCGCCTCGACGGGCTGAGGAGCCGCAGCTTCTCCTGCGGCTGCTCGACGGGTCGCCGGACGGGGGTCCTGCTACTCCTGGATCCCGCCTTCGGTCTGCCCCCTCGGATCGAGGGCGCGCTCGAGCTCTTCCGGTGGAAGGACCTGCTGCGCGACGGCGATCTCTCTGACCGTGCGCCCGGACTCGACCGACTCCTTGGCGATCGCCGCCGCCCGGTCATAGCCGATCTTCGGCGCCAGCGCGGTGACCATCGCCAGCGACTTCTCGATCATCTCCCGATTGCGCTCGACGTTGGCCTCAAGTCCGTCGATGCAGCGCTCGGCGAGGAGACTCGCCGCGGCAGCCGTGATCTCGATCGACTGCAACAGGTTGTAGGCGATCACGGGCATCATGACGTTGAGCTCGAAGTTGCCGGCGGCCCCGCCCCACGCCACCGCCAGGTCGTTGCCGGCGACCTGAGCCGCCACCATCAGCACCGCCTCGGGAATCACCGGATTGACCTTGCCGGGCATGATCGAGCTGCCCGGCTGCAAGCTCGGAAGCCGGATCTCGCCGATCCCGCAACGCGGACCGGAGCCTAGCCAGCGGATGTCGTTGGCGATCTTGGTCAGCGAAACGGCGGTTCCGCGGATGGCGGCGGACAACTCGACCGCCGCGTCCTTCGAGGCGAGCGCCTCGAACTTGTTGGGGGCCGGGACGAACGGTTGCCCGGTGCGCAGGGCAAGCCCTTCGATCACCCGGTCGGCGAAGCCGGCGGGGGCGTTGAGGCCGGTACCGACGGCAGTCCCCCCGAGGGCGAGCTCGGCGAGCCGCGGCATAGCTGCGGCCACCCGCTTCCGGGCGTTGCGGATCTGCTGCGCGTAGCCGGAGAACTCCTGTCCGAGACGAACCGGAACGGCGTCTTGGAGGTGGGTCCGGCCGATCTTGACCACGTCGTCGAACTCCTCGGCCTTGCCCGCCAGGGAGGTCTCGAGCTGCTCGAGTGCCGGCTCGAGCTCGCCGACGACGGCGTCGTAGGCCGAGAGGTGAATCGCCGTGGGAATGGCGTCGTTCGAAGACTGCCCGGCGTTCACGTGGTCGTTCGGATGGACCGGGCTCTTCGATCCCATCTCGCCACCCAGGATCTCGATCGCTCGATTCGACACCACCTCGTTGGCGTTCATGTTGGTCGAGGTGCCGGAGCCCGTCTGGAATATGTCGAGGGGGAACTGATCGTCATGGAGGCCGGCGACGACTTCGTCGGCGGCCTGCCGGATGGTCATCGCGAGCTCCGAGTCGACGATGCCCATCTCTCCGTTGACCCTCGCCGCTTCCGACTTGATCATCCCCATCGCGGCGATGAAACGTCGCGGAAAGGTCAATCCGCTGACTGGGAAATTCCGGCGCGCTCGCTCGGTCTGGGCTCCGTAGTAAGCACCGCGCGGCACCTCGATCTCACCCAGGCTGTCCTTCTCGATTCTCGTATCGCTCATCTCAAATAACTCCTAGCTGGACTTCGCCGCGGGGCGAAGCGGTCTATGGGGCGAAGCTACCAGAGTACTCGTCGGCAAGCGCCCCGCGCCGAAAGGCGGCACGATTTCCCGCTCAGTCGGTCGGAGCGCCTTCGGGCCTGGCGGCGCGGGGGGAGTCGGGAGGGGGGGAAGGGGGGAGGGGGACTTCTCGAACGGCCACCGCGGCACCTTGACTACGGTGTAGTCGAGCGCCGGCTCGAAGGCGGCGTAGGTCTCCCCCGTGATGTCGTTCTCGATCTCGGACTCACCGCGAGCTCGAACGCCGCCTTGAAGAGCGGGGGCCGACATCGAGGCGCTGCGGCTCGGAGGGGATCGATCGTGTAGACTCCCGGCCATCGGAGGATCTTTGTGGCCGGCAGGCCGGGGAAGGAATCTTGAAGACGGTCGCCGTTGTCAGCCAGAAGGGTGGTGTCGGGAAGACGACCCTCGCCCTCAACGCCAGCTTGGCGCTGGCTCGCCGGGGCTGGAGAACCCTCGTCGTCGATGCGGACCCCCAAGGCGCGATCTCGCTGTCGCTCAAGAAGGAGCTGAAGGTCGCGCTGGGGTTGACCGAGTACGCCGAGGGGCACAAGACCCTTCGCGATGTCCTCCTACCCACCCGAATCCCGGAGCTCGCCTTCCTGCCGGTCGGCGGCATCAAGGACCATCGTCCTTCCAAGGTCGAGATCGCCGAATCGGTACTGGCCAAGCTCGTCGACCAGGCGTCGGAACAGTTCGACCTGATGATGATCGACACCGCCTCGGGGCTCCGCGGCCGCACCCACAGGGTGCTGAGGATCGCGGACTACGCGGTCGTTCCGATGCAGGCCGAACCGCTATCGGTTCGAACTCTCCAAGGGGTGCTCGAGACGATCGCCGAGGTCCACGACCAGACCGGTCTCGAGCTTGCGGGAATCGTTCTCACGATGGTCCAGTCGCGAGACGACATCTCCCTGGAGACGGTGCAGGAGGTCTGGAACCTGCTGCCGGCCGAGTTCGTGCTCGAGGGATTCGTCCCCCGCGATCCCGCCTTCTTGCGAGCGAGCGCTCACGGCGTCCCCGTGAGCTTGCTCAGCCGTCGGCGCCCACCCGCCGTCGCGGCGGTCTTCGACAGCATCGCAGCGGAGCTCGAGCCTCGGATCGGACTCCAAACGGAGGACGACGATGACCTTGTCCATCTCTTGGATTGAACCCGAAGGTCTGGCTGTGACGCTCGCCCGCATGGGCGTTCGCAAAGCCCGCCCGAGAGCCTCGGCACCCGGCGAGCTTCAGCCGCTGGACAGGCGCGCAGCGCGCGTCGACGAGCCGTGGACGACCGCCGAGATCATCGTCGACTTGGACACTGCCGAGGAAGCAGCCTCCGCCTCCCGAGAGGCGGAGCGGGAGGCCGGGGCCGCGGTTGGCGAGCCCGATGAGGTCGCGGAATTCGTCCCTGCCGCAGGGCCGCTCCGCGATCGGCTCAAGGGCTTCGTCGGCTGGCTGTGCGACTGCTCGGGAGCCCAGTCGGCATTCGTCATCGACACCGACGGATTGCCTCTCATCGACCGCAACGCCGACCCGAACCTGCTGGCGGTCGCCTCGAGCGTCCTCCAGCTGATCGAGACCATCGACGGCAAGCTGCTCGTTCCGCTCGGTAATCT